>CALMMQ010000107.1 GCA_937868725.1 uncultured Pleomorphomonas sp. | reverse complement strand
CGTGAAGGTGGCCGCACCGTCGGTGCCGGCGTCGTTGCCGCCATCGTCGAGTAATCGGACCCGAAAAAAGTTATCGGGTCTGTGGAAGAATGCTCCGGCGGGGCTTGCCGCCGGAGCCAGAATCGGCAAGAAAGGCGCGCCTGCTTTTGGCGCTTGATCCTAAAGCCGGTTCCGCTATAAGCGTTCGGGAAAACGTCCCGAGGGCGAGTGCGTAGGGGTATAGCTCAGCTGGTAGAGCGGCGGTCTCCAAAACCGCAGGTCGCGGGTTCGAACCCTGCTGCCCCTGCCAAATCTCTCTTGCGTCGACGAGGCGAACGCTATAGATAACCGTTTCTATCGCGAGGCGCGCGGGATCCTCATTCCGCGCGCCCGACTGTCATGAGTGGATGGATGGCCAAGACGACCCCCCTCGAGTTCTTGCAGCAGGTGCGCACGGAAGCCTCCAAGGTGACCTGGCCGACCCGCCGCGAAACGGCAATCACGACCACCATGGTGTTCATCATGGCGACGCTGGCGGCCGTGTTCTTCCTGCTGGCCGACATGTTGATGCACTGGGGCGTCGGGCTGCTGCTCGGGCTCGCGAGCTGACGATCACGAGCCCTGGGGAATTCTTAGCATGGCAATGCGCTGGTACATCGTTCACGCCTATTCGAACTTCGAGAAGAAGGTGGCTGACTCCATCAAGGAGCAGGCGCATCAGCGCGGCCTTGAACACCTCTTCGAGCAGGTTCTGGTGCCGACCGAGAGCGTGACCGAGGTGCGCCGCGGTCGCAAGGTCTCGTCCGAGCGCAAGTTCTTTCCGGGCTATGTCCTGGTGCGCATGGACATGACCGACGACGCCTATCACCTCATCAAGAACACGCCGAAGGTGACCGGGTTCCTCGGCTCCGACAACAAGCCGGTGCCGATTCCCGATCGTGAGGCCGACCGCATCATCAACCAGGTCGAGGTGGGCGTCGAACGTCCCAAGCCGTCGATCAGCTTCGAGGTTGGCGAGCAGGTCAAGGTCTCCGACGGTCCGTTCGCCTCGTTCAACGGTCTGGTCGAGGAAGTCGACGAAGAGCGCAGCCGCATCAAGGTCGCCGTGTCGATCTTCGGGCGCGCCACGCCGGTGGAACTCGAATACGGTCAGGTCGAGAAGGTCTGACGACAAGGTTTCGGGCTGCGCCTCCGGGTGCGGCCCGTTTGGCCGGATGGGCGCTGCGGCGGCCGGACGGCGGCTCAGGCGGTCGTGAGGACCGTGGAGCGTTCACCCGTGTGGGAGAAGAGGCCCGGCCATCGCCGTCGGGAACACGCTCTTCCGACCACCAACTCTGAAGGGCCGTCGCAAGCGGCCCGTCCATGAGGAGAGAACCATGGCGAAGAAGATTACCGGCTACCTGAAGCTTCAGGTGGCGGCCGGTTCGGCGACCCCGTCGCCCCCGATTGGTCCGGCGCTCGGTCAGCGCGGTCTGAACATCATGGAGTTCTGCAAGGCCTTCAATGCCCAGACGCAGAACATGGAAAAGGGCATGCCGATCCCGGTGCTCTTCACCATCTATGCCGACCGCTCGTTCACGTTCAAGCTGCGCACCCCGCCGATCACCTACTTCCTGAAGAAGGCCGCCGGCCTGCAGAAGGGTTCGACCGCCCCCGGCAAGAACGCTGCCGCCGGCTCGGTCACCAAGGCGCAGGTTCGCGAGATCGCCGAGAAGAAGCTCGTCGACATGAACGCCACCAGCATCGAAGCAGCCATGCTCATGGTCGAGGGCTCTGCCCGCTCCATGGGTCTGACGATCGCGGAGTGATACCGATGGCCAAGATTGGAAAGCGCCTCTCCGCCGCCCGCGAGGGCATCGATCGCAAGAAGCTCTATCCGGTGGCGGATGCCGTCGCCATGATCAAGGAGCGCGCCAAGGCCAAGTTCGACGAGACCGTCGAAGTGGCCATCAACCTCGGCGTCGACCCCCGTCACGCCGACCAGATGGTCCGTGGCGTCGTCAACCTGCCGAATGGCACCGGCAAGACCGTCCGCGTCGCCGTGTTCGCCCGTGGCCTCAAGGCTGATGAAGCCAAGGCCGCCGGTGCCGACATCGTCGGTGCGGAAGACCTGGTCGAGCAGATCCAGGGCGGCACCATCGATTTCGATCGCTGCATTGCCACGCCGGACATGATGCCGCTCGTCGGCCGCCTCGGCAAGGTGCTGGGCCCCCGTGGTCTGATGCCGAACCCCAAGGTCGGTACGGTGTCGCTCGACGTCGCCGGCGCCGTCAAGGCGTCCAAGGGCGGCGCGGTCGAGTTCCGCGTCGAGAAGGCCGGTATCATCCACGCCGGCGTCGGCAAGGTGTCCTTCACCACCGAGCAGCTGCTGGAGAACGTCCGCGCGCTCGTTGACGCTGTGCAGAAGGCCAAGCCGACGGGCGCCAAGGGTACCTACCTGCAGCGCGTCGCCGTGTCCTCGACCATGGGCCCCGGCGTCAAGGTCGACGTCAGCTCCGTGGGCGCTGCCTGAGGCCCTTCGTTTCGTTCCCTGGCCTGAGGGCGAGGGGACATCCGGCCAAGGCCGGACACCCGTTTTCCGCCGGTCCGCCGGCGGAAAAGCGGGGCGCCCACCGGACCTCCGGGAAAGCGTCCCGAACCTGTCCGAGATTGCAGGTGTCACATGCCCTCGGGCGTGTGGCCTAAGAGAGACGGACCCTCGCCGTTCGGTCGGCGTGTGGTCGGGCCTGCATGAGACGGGAGTGAGACCGCAAAGATTTCTGGAAGCGGCGTGCCGCTTCCGCGAGTTCAGTACGGTTCGAACTCTTCCCTCCAGCTGGTTGGCCGGAATTCCGGTCGGCGGTTGGCGGACAGGCAGCGAACGTCGCCCATCCCGTCTCGGGCCGGGCGACATCAGCAACCTGACGACGAGGCTCCCACCTTGTCGTTAATCAGGAGACAGGCCGTGGATAGAGCGGAAAAGCGGGAACTGATCGACGCCCTCAACGCAGCCTTCAAGGCGAGCGGCGTCATCGTCGTGTCCCACTACCAAGGCCTTACCGTCGCTGACCTGCAGGCGTTTCGCGCCCGCATGAGGGAAGCCGGCGGCAAGGTCAAGGTCGCCAAGAACCGCCTCGCCAAGCTTGCTCTTCAAGGCACTGATGCAGAGCACATCGCCGACCTGTTCACGGGTCCGACCGTTATCGCCTATTCGGCGGATCCGGTCGCTGCATCCAAGGTCGCCGTCGATTTCGCCAAGACCAACGACAAGCTGGTCATCCTTGGCGGCGCGATGGGCAAGACCAACCTCGATGCCACCGGTGTGAAGGCTCTCGCCACCATGCCGTCGCTGGACGAGCTGCGCGCCAAGCTGGTGGGTATGATCAATACCCCCGCCACGCGTATTGCTGGCGTCCTGCAGGCGCCCGCGGGCCAGCTGGCCCGCGTTTTCGGGGCTTATGCCAAGAAGGACGAAGCGGCGTGAGGCCGTTCGACCTGAAGAAACAATCTGGTTCGAACCGTTACTAAAGGAAGATGAGAAATGGCTGATCTTGCCAAGCTGGTCGAAGAGCTTTCGGCCCTGACCGTCCTGGAAGCCGCCGAGCTGTCGAAGCTCCTGGAAGAGAAGTGGGGCGTCTCCGCCGCCGCTCCGGTCGCCGTCGCCGCTGTTGCCGGCGCCGCTGCCGCTCCGGCCGCTGCCGAAGAAGAGAAGACCGAGTTCGACGTGATCCTCGCCGATGCCGGCGACAAGAAGATCAACGTCATCAAGGAAGTGCGTGCGATCACCGGTCTCGGCCTCAAGGAAGCCAAGGACCTGGTCGAAGGCGCTCCGAAGCCGGTCAAGGAAGCCGTGTCCAAGGACGAGGCCGCCAAGATCAAGAAGCAGCTGGAAGACGCTGGCGCCAAGGTCGAAGTCAAGTAATCGACTTCAGGCAAAGAACGATGGGCGGCTCGAACTTTTTCGGGCCGCCCAACACTCGTTTATAGAATGGTCATTATTTGGCCCGAATCGGGGCAAACAGGCTTTAGGTTCTGCCTGTCCGATCAGGTCGGTCGGTTGGTCCCGAATCCTCTGGGTCGCAAGGCCCCGCCAAGAGGATTTCGGTCTGCCGATCACGGTGTACGAGGGAAACGATGGCGCAAACGTTCAACGGCCGCAGGCGTGTCCGCAAGTTTTTCGGAACGATCCGAGAAGTTGCCGAGATGCCGAACCTGATCGAAGTCCAGAAGGCGTCCTACGACCAGTTCCTCATGGTCGACGAGCCGAAGGGCGGTCGGCCGGAAGAAGGTCTGCAGGCGGTTTTCAAGTCGGTGTTCCCGATTTCGGACTTCGCCGGCACGGCCTTTCTGGAGTTCGTGCGCTATGAGTTCGAAGCGCCCAAGTACGACGTCGACGAGTGCCGCCAGCGCGGCATGACCTTCTCGGCGCCGCTCAAGGTGACGCTGCGTCTGATCGTGTTCGATATCGATCCGGACACCCAGGCCAAGTCGGTCAAGGACATCAAGGAGCAGGACGTCTACATGGGCGACATGCCGCTCATGACCGACAACGGCACCTTCATCGTCAACGGCACCGAGCGCGTCATCGTCAGCCAGATGCATCGCTCGCCGGGCGTGTTCTTCGATCACGACAAGGGCAAGAGCCATTCGTCGGGCAAGCTGCTGTTCGCTGCCCGCATCATTCCGTACCGTGGTTCCTGGCTCGACCTCGAGTTCGACGCCAAGGACATCGTCTATGCGCGCATCGATCGTCGTCGCAAGATTCCGGTCACCAGCCTGATGTTCGCCCTCGGTCTCGACGGCGAGGAAATCCTCGAGACCTTCTACAACAAGATCCTGTACACCCAGGCCGATTCCGGCTGGCAGATGCCCTATGATGCCAACCGCATGAAGGGCATGAAGGCGGTTACCGACCTCATCGACGCCGAGACCGGCGAAGTGGTGGTGCCGGCCGGCCGCAAGCTGACGGCGCGTGCCGCCCGTCAGCTGGCCGACAAGGGCCTCAAGGCTTTGAAGGTCACCGACGAGGAGCTCGAAGGCCTCTACCTCGCCGAGGACATGGTCAACATGCACTCGGGCGAGATCTACGCCGAAGCCGGCGACGAGATTTCGGCCAAGCTGCTCGGCCAGCTCAAGGACCTCGGCTTCACCGAGCTGCCGCTGCTCGACATCGACCACGTCAACACCGGTGCCTACATCCGCAACACGCTCGCCGTCGACAAGAACGAGACGCGCGAAGGCGCGCTGTTCGACATCTACCGCGTCATGCGTCCGGGCGAGCCGCCGACCATCGACACCGCCGAAGCGATGTTCAAGTCGCTGTTCTTCGACGCCGAGCGCTATGATCTCAGCGCCGTCGGCCGCGTCAAGATGAACATGCGCCTCGACCTCAAGTGCGAAGACACCGTCCGCATCCTGCGCAAGGAAGATATCCTCGCCGTGATCAAGACGCTGGTCGAACTGCGCGATGGCAAGGGCGAGATCGACGACATCGACAACCTCGGCAACCGCCGCGTCCGCTCGGTCGGCGAGCTGATGGAGAACCAGTATCGCATCGGCCTGCTGCGCATGGAGCGCGCCATCAAGGAGCGCATGAGCTCGGTCGATATCGACACGGTCATGCCGCAGGACCTGATCAACGCCAAGCCGGCGGCCGCCGCCGTGCGCGAGTTCTTCGGTTCCTCGCAGCTCAGCCAGTTCATGGACCAGACCAACCCGCTCTCCGAGATCACCCACAAGCGCCGCCTGTCGGCCCTTGGCCCGGGCGGTCTGACGCGTGAGCGCGCCGGCTTCGAAGTCCGCGACGTGCATCCGACGCACTACGGCCGTATCTGCCCGATCGAGACGCCGGAAGGCCCGAACATCGGTCTGATCAACTCGCTCGCCACCTTTGCCCGTGTCAACAAGTACGGCTTCATCGAGAGCCCGTACCGCAAGGTGGCCGACGGCCGCGTTACCGACGACGTCGTCTATCTCTCCGCCATGGAAGAGAGCAAGTACACCGTCGCCCAGGCCAACGCCGAGCTCGATGCCAATGGCAAGTTCGTCAACGATCTGGTCATCTGCCGTCATGCCGGCGAAGTGGCCCAGTACACCGTCGACCGCGTCGACCTGATGGACGTCAGTCCCAAGCAGGTCATCTCGGTCGCCGCGGCGCTGATCCCGTTCCTCGAGAACGACGACGCCAACCGCGCCCTCATGGGCTCGAACATGCAGCGCCAGGCGGTGCCGCTGATCCGGGCCGAGGCCCCGTTCGTCGGTACCGGCATGGAACCGGTGGTGGCCCGCGACTCCGGTGCTGCCATCGCTGCCCGCCGCGCCGGCGTCATCGATCAGGTGGACGCCACCCGTATCGTCATCCGCGCCACCGAGGACCTCGATCCGTCCAAGTCGGGCGTCGACATCTACCGCCTGATGAAGTTCCAGCGCTCCAACCAGTCGACCTGCATCAACCAGCGGCCGCTGGTGCGCGTGGGTGACGTGGTGGGCAAGGGCGACATCATCGCCGACGGTCCGTCGACCGATCTCGGCGATCTCGCCCTCGGCCGCAACGTGCTCGTCGCGTTCATGCCGTGGAACGGCTACAACTACGAAGACTCGATCCTGCTCTCCGAGAAGATCGTGTCGGAAGACGTGTTCACCTCGATCCACATCGAGGAGTTCGAGGTGATGGCCCGCGATACCAAGCTGGGTCCGGAAGAAATCACCCGCGACATTCCGAACGTCTCGGAAGAAGCCCTGAAGAACCTCGACGAAGCCGGTATCGTCTATATCGGCGCCGAGGTGCAGGCGGGCGACATCCTGGTCGGCAAGATCACGCCCAAGGGCGAAAGCCCGATGACGCCGGAAGAGAAGCTGCTGCGCGCCATCTTCGGCGAAAAGGCCTCGGATGTCCGCGACACCTCGCTGCGCGTGCCGCCGGGCGTCACCGGTACCATCGTCGAAGTGCGCGTCTTCAACCGCCACGGCGTCGAGAAGGACGAGCGCGCCATGGCCATCGAGCGCGAGGAGATCGAGCGCCTGGCCAAGGACCGCGACGACGAGCAGGCCATCCTCGACCGTAACGTCTACGGCCGCCTGATGGACATGCTGCTCGGCAAGACCGGTGTCGGCGGCCCCAAGGGCTTCAAGAAGGACACGCTGCTCGACCAGGAGAAGCTCGAAGAGTTCCCGCGGTCGCAGTGGTGGCAGTTCGCGCTCGAAGACGAGCAGGCTATGGGCGAGATCGAAGCCCTGCGCAAGCAGTACGACGAGAGCCGCAAGCGTCTCGAGCAGCGCTTCATCGACAAGGTCGAGAAGCTGCAGCGGGGTGACGAGCTGCCGCCGGGCGTCATGAAGATGGCCAAGATCTTCGTCGCCGTGAAGCGCAAGATCCAGCCCGGCGACAAGATGGCCGGTCGCCACGGCAACAAGGGTGTCGTCTCGCGCATCGTGCCGGTCGAGGACATGCCGTTCCTTGAGGACGGCACGCACGCCGACATCGTGCTGAACCCGCTGGGCGTGCCCTCGCGCATGAACGTCGGTCAGATCCTTGAGACGCATCTCGGCTGGGCCTGCGCCGGCATGGGTCGCAAGATCGGCGAGATGCTGGAGGCCTACCGCCACAGCCAGGACATCGCGCCGCTGCGTGAAGTCATCGCCGACGCCTACGCCGGCTCGGCCAAGACCGAGAACATCGCCGGCTACAGCGACGCCGAGACCATCCTTCTGGCCGAGCAGGTCAAGAAGGGCATCTCGATCGCCACGCCGGTGTTCGACGGCGCCCGCGAACCCGACATCAACACGCTGCTGGCCAAGGCCGGCCTGCACACGTCGGGTCAGTCGACGCTGTATGACGGCCGTACCGGCGAGCCGTTCGACCGCAAGGTCACGGTTGGCTACATCTACATGCTGAAGCTGCACCACCTGGTCGACGACAAGATCCACGCTCGTTCGATCGGTCCGTACAGCCTGGTCACCCAGCAGCCGCTCGGTGGCAAGGCCCAGTTCGGTGGCCAGCGCTTCGGCGAAATGGAGGTGTGGGCCCTCGAAGCCTACGGCGCCGCCTACACGCTGCAGGAAATGCTCACGGTCAAGTCGGACGACGTGGCCGGCCGTACCAAGGTCTACGAAGCCATCGTGCGTGGTGACGAGGCCTTCGAGTCGGGCATTCCCGAAAGCTTCAACGTGCTGGTCAAGGAAATGCGTTCGCTTGGCCTCAACGTCGAGCTGGTCAACTCCAAGGAACACGTTGTCCTGCAGGACGAGCGGTCCCAGGACGCGGCGGAGTGATCCGCCCCGTCCCCTGATCAAGCGACCTTGAGCCGTCGGCGCCGCCAGGCACCGGCGGTTCGGTCGTCCGAAGAACCGGCGCCGTCCGTCGAGGCGCATTTGCAAATTCACGCGTATCCCCGGCCGCAGGCGGCCGTAGCGGCGGGATGGCGCGTCAAAGGAGAACGAGCCGATGAATCAAGAGGTCATGAACCTTTTCAACGCACAGGCTCCCGTGCAGACCTTCGATCAGATCCGGATTTCGCTCGCCAGCCCCGAGAAGATCCTGTCGTGGTCGTATGGCGAGATCAAGAAGCCGGAGACCATCAACTACCGGACGTTCAAGCCGGAGCGTGACGGTCTGTTCTGCGCCCGCATCTTCGGACCGATCAAGGACTACGAGTGCTTGTGCGGCAAGTACAAGCGCATGAAGTACAAGGGCGTCATCTGCGAAAAGTGCGGCGTCGAAGTGACGCTGTCGCGCGTCCGGCGCGAGCGCATGGGCCACATCGAGCTGGCCGCCCCGGTGGCCCACATCTGGTTCCTGAAGTCGCTGCCCTCGCGCATCGGCCTGCTGCTCGACATGCCGCTCAAGGATCTCGAGCGCATTCTCTACTTCGAAAACTATGTCGTCACCGAACCCGGTCTGACGCCGCTCAAGCTGCATCAGCTCCTCTCCGAAGAGGACTTCATGCGCGCCCAGGACGAGTATGGCGATGACACGTTCACCGCCATGATCGGCGCCGAGGCCATCCGCGAGCTGCTGCAGACCCTCGACCTGCCCAAGCTGGCCGAGAAGCTGCGCCAGGAGATCGCCGAGTCGACCTCCGAGCTCAAGCCGAAGAAGCTTGCCAAGCGCGTCAACATCATCGAGGCCTTCATCCAGTCGGGCAACAAGCCGGAGTGGATGGTGATGAGCGTCGTGCCGGTCATCCCGCCGGACCTGCGTCCGCTGGTGCCGCTGGACGGCGGCCGCTTCGCGACCTCAGACCTCAACGATCTCTACCGTCGCGTCATCAACCGCAACAACCGCCTGAAGCGCCTCATCGAGCTGCGTGCGCCGGACATCATCATCCGCAACGAAAAGCGCATGCTGCAGGAGTCGGTTGACGCCCTGTTCGACAACGGCCGCCGCGGCCGCGTCATCACCGGCGCCAACAAGCGGCCGCTGAAGTCGCTCAGCGACATGCTCAAGGGCAAGCAGGGCCGCTTCCGTCAGAACCTGCTCGGCAAGCGTGTCGACTACTCCGGCCGTTCGGTCATCGTCGTCGGTCCGGAAATGAAGCTGCATCAGTGCGGCCTGCCGAAGAAGATGGCGCTCGAGCTGTTCAAGCCGTTCATCTACTCGCGCCTCGACGCCAAGGGCTTCTCCTCGACGGTGAAGCAGGCCAAGAAGCTGGTCGAGAAGGAGCGCCCGGAGGTTTGGGATATCCTCGACGAGGTCATCCGCGAGCATCCGGTGATGCTGAACCGCGCCCCGACGCTGCACCGCCTCGGCATCCAGGCTTTCGAGCCGGTGCTGATCGAAGGCAAGGCAATCCAGCTGCATCCGCTCGTCTGCTCGGCCTTCAACGCCGACTTCGACGGTGACCAGATGGCCGTGCACGTGCCGCTCAGTCTCGAAGCCCAGCTCGAGGCCCGCGTGCTGATGATGTCGACCAACAACATCCTGCACCCGGCCAACGGCGCGCCGATCATCGTTCCCTCGCAGGACATCGTGCTCGGCCTCTACTATCTGTCGATCATGAACGAGAACGAGCCGGGCCAGGGCATGGCGTTCGCCGATTTCGGCGAGCTGCAGCACGCCCTCGATTCCGGTGCCGTGACGCTGCACACCAAGGTGCGCGGCCGCTTCAAGACCGTCGATCGCGAAGGCAACGTCGTCTCCAAGATCTACGAGACGACGCCGGGCCGCATGATGATCGGTCAGCTGCTGCCCAAGCATCACGCCGTGCCGTACGACATCTGCAACGAGCTGATGACCAAGAAGAAGATCTCGGCGATGATCGACACGGTCTATCGCCACTGCGGTCAGAAAGAGTCGGTCATCTTCTGTGACAAGATCATGGGCCTCGGCTTCCGCGAAGCCTGCAACGCCGGCATTTCCTTCGGCAAGGACGACATGGTCGTTCCCGAGACGAAGGCCAAGCTGGTGGGCGACACGCGCGCTCTGGTCAACGACTACGAGCAGCAGTACTCCGACGGTCTGATCACTCAGGGCGAGAAGTACAACAAGGTCGTTGATGCCTGGGCCAAGTGCACCGATCGCGTCGCCGAGGAGATGATGAAGCGCATCTCCGCCGTCGAGAAGGACGATCTCGGCCGCACCAAGCCGATGAACTCCATCTACATGATGAGCCACTCGGGCGCTCGCGGTTCGCCGGCCCAGATGAAGCAGCTCGCCGGCATGCGCGGCCTGATGGCCAAGCCGTCGGGTGAGATCATCGAGACGCCGATCATCTCGAACTTCAAGGAAGGCCTGTCCGTCATGGAGTACTTCAACTCCACGCACGGCGCCCGCAAGGGTCTGGCCGACACCGCGCTCAAGACCGCCAACTCCGGTTACCTCACCCGTCGTCTCGTCGACGTGGCGCAGGACTGCATCATCACCGAAGGCGACTGCGGTGCCGAGAGCGAAGGCCTCAGCATGCAGGCCATCGTCGACGCCGGTCAGGTGGTCGCCACGCTCGGCGCTCGCATCCTCGGCCGCACCGCCGCCGAAGACATCATGGTGCCGGCCACCGGCGAACTGATCGTGCCGAAGGGCAAGCTGATCGAGGAACGCGACGTCGAGCGCGTCGAGAAGGCCGGCATCCAGTCGGTCAAGATCCGCTCGGTGCTGACCTGTCAGACCAAGATCGGCGTCTGCGCCAAGTGCTATGGTCGCGACCTGGCGCGCGGCACACCCGTCAACATGGGTGAAGCCGTCGGCGTCATCGCCGCTCAGTCGATCGGCGAGCCGGGCACCCAGCTCACCATGCGCACGTTCCACATCGGCGGCACGGCGCAGGTGGTCGACAGCTCGTTCATCGAGTCGAACTTCGAAGGCACGATCAAGATCCGCAACCGCAACGTCGTGCGCGACTCCGAGGGCAAGCTCATCGCCATGGGCCGTAACCAGGTGGTCGTCATCATCGACGCCGCCGGTGACGAGCGCTCGAGCCACCGTATCGCCTATGGTTCGCGTCTGTTCGTCGACGACGGTGACAAGGTCAAGCGCGGCCAGCGTATCGCCGAGTGGGACCCGTACACCCGCCCGATCATGTCGGACGTCGACGGTATCGCCGGCTACGAGGATCTGGTGGAAGGCGCCTCGGTGTCGGAAACCACCGACGAGGCCACCGGCATCACCAAGCGCGTCGTCATCGACTGGCGCGGCTCGGCCCGTACCTCGGACCTCAAGCCGGCCATCATCGTCAAGGACAGCAACGGCAAGATCATGAAGCCGCAGAAGGGTGGCGAAGCCCGCTATCTGCTGGCTGCCGACGCCATTCTGTCGGTGGAGCCGGGCTCCAAGGTTCATGCCGGTGACGTGCTGGCCCGTATCCCGCTCGAAAGCGCCAAGACGCGCGACATCACCGGCGGTCTGCCGCGCGTCGCCGAACTGTTCGAGGCCCGTCGTCCGAAGGACCATGCCATCATCGCCGAGATCGATGGCACCATCCGCTTCGGCCGCGACTACAAAAACAAGCGTCGCGTGCTGATCGAGTCGCACGACCAGACTGTGGAGCCGCGCGAGTACCTGATCCCCAAGACGAAGAACTTCCATCTGCAGGAAGGCGATATCGTCGAGAAGGGTGATTACATCGTCGACGGCAATCCGGCGCCGCACGACATCCTGGCCATCAAGGGCGTCGAGGCACTGGCTGCCTACCTCGTCAATGAAATCCAGGAAGTCTACCGGTTGCAGGGCGTGGTCATCAACGACAAGCACATCGAGGTGATCGTTCGCCAGATGCTGCAGAAGGTCGAAG
>CALMMQ010000106.1 GCA_937868725.1 uncultured Pleomorphomonas sp. | reverse complement strand
GCTGGTCGCAGGCCAAGGCGGGACGCCGGCTGGGCCTCTCGTCCCGCCAGGTTGCTGTAGCGCGCAAAATCAAATGGCACTCAGCGCAACAGCACTTGGCAGCGCGTTGAATGCGTTTTGAAGACGGTTTGAAGCTATATCAAAATAGGTCGGGTCGACCTCGATCCCAACGTACTCAATTCCTGCCGCCAGACAGGCGACGCCGACGGTTGCCGATCCGGCAAATGGATCCAAGACCGGACCCTCCATCACGCGGAGAAGCCCTGCCATCAGGTCGACCGGCTTGCCGGCGATGTGGTGTTTGATATGAGGGACCGCCATGCGAAAGACGCCCGGAGCGACGTGGCCAGCTAGTGGCCGCGCCCCGTTGCTGCCCCAAATGACATACTCGGCCTGTTGACGATATCTACCCAACTGGGGCCGGCAGCTCTCCGTCTTGTCCCATGGGACGATGCCCCGCCAGACGAAGCCGGCACACTGGAGCGCGTCGGTGGTGACCGGCAACTGGCGCCAATCCGAGAAGCAGCCGATCAGGCCGCCGGCGGCCATGAGATCACGGGCTCTCGCCATCCACATGGTCGACCAGGCAAGATAGGATCGCTGATCGCGACTGTCGCCCTGGAACTCTGGGTACCGGCCTGAGCTGTCACTATTGAGATATTTGGCACTCGTCGCCATCGACTTGTCCCGGACGTTGCCGCCCGAGCTATAAGGCGGGTCGGTCAGGACAGCGCCGAAGCGCCGCCCCGCCAAGGTGGGTAGGATTTCGAGGGCGTCGCCCGTGATCAGCGTGGCCGATCCGAATTGTCTGACATTGCACATGATGCTGTTCCGACCGGGTGCTCTCGGCGCTCCGGTGAGGGCTCGATTGGCCTCAGCACATTGATGGCGCGGCAGCGCCGACACTTGATTTCCAGACTGCCGCGTAAAGCGTGTGGAGTGACCTTAAAGAGAAGTGCTCCACAGGAACATCTGACCTCGTCCATTGCCTGATCACCGGAATCGGGCCACTCCTGCGCGCGGCGCCATTGGCGCTGGCGGAGTGGCGATCAGGCTAGTGCTTGCCTTGCGGGTCTTGACGCCAATCCCGGCCCGCAGCCGGGTCTCCCCGGCCTCCGTCTCCCCGCCTTTAGCCGATCAGAGCTCCAGCAATGAACTGCGCCAGCAGTTCGCCAAATTCCCTCAGTCCGGGCGCCGCATAATGTGTGGCATCATCGATATTACCAGACGACAGCCCGGTGTTGGCATCAGCGGCAAGGGTGTAGGAAAAGCCACTCAGCCGGTTGATGGCGAGATAGCCAGGGACGAGATACACACCAGCGTCGCCGGAGGTCAGCACATATTTGAGATATTCGGCCAGGCATGTTCGGAAACCGGCCTCCCAAAAAGCCTGTGAAGCGGCCCCATAGCCACGAGCATTATAGGCCAGTAGGATCTTGGCTGTTGGCAGTGCCGACCGCGTTTGCCGCACCAGAATTGATAGGCCTGTGGCCACATGTTGGGCCGCAACAATGGGCGTTTCATTCGCATAGTCATTGGTAGCGAGGTTGATCACCACCACGTTGGGGTCGGCAAGGCTGAAACGGGTGAGATAATATCTCAGGTCAAAGATATTGCCGCTCATTATCATGTCTGCCCGCGTTGTCAGGTCAGCGCCAGCAGCGACCTTCAAAAACGGGTTCATCCCTCGTTTGCCGACAGTATCGAGAGCAAGATACGACGCCTCCGATCCTGCGGCGACGATCGCCATCCGCTCTTGGGTCAAGCCGTAAAAGTCAGCCATGCGGCGGCCTGACCGGCCCTCGCCAAGTACAGTGCCATCGCCGCTGATGAGCGACGATTGGGTCATCGTCCCAATTGTAGTCACCGTCGCGCCCATGTCCTGCAAGCGTCGCACGGTCTGCACCGCCGTGCCATCCCACTCAGTGATTGAGTCCCCAAGGAACAAGATCTTCGGAGTGAGAGAGGCGACGGCCGTGGCTGTGAACTTTTTAATAATGGTCGAAGCGCTGAACTTCGTCTCTTTCGAACCGACGTTTTGAACGTGCCAGTCGAGACTGCTGCCAAGTTGATCCGCCCGCAGTTGTAACGTGCCACTGGCCAACTCGTATGTGGCCGGGGCTTTGTAGTTGCCCCCAGCCGATTGAACCGTCAGCCGATAGCAACCATGCGATTCCGCACCAAAAATCTGATCAGGATAAAGAGCATAAGGCCGATCCTGATGAATGAAGAGATGGGGCGGAATGACAGGATCCAGTGTTTCGACGGAGCCGCCGCCGGCCTCCAGGCGACGCAGGCGCATGCCGATTTCGTCGCGGCTGCGCGGATAATCGCCGACAGAGATCCATGAATCTTGCTCAGGCCCTGCATAGTACTGCACGCCAAAGACGCGGATACCAGCGTGGGTCGCACCATCGACTCCAGCCCAGAAGCCAACGAATGTCGCACCGATTAGCGAGACATAGCCTGAGTAGATGGAAAGATTGGAACTGACCGTCTTTTCAAGCGTAGCATTCCAGAAGGTATAGGAAATCGTGCCGTCATCGGCGCGCTTATGGAGGTATCCGCGTGGCGTTGCGAAGTCACCGGCGACATCTGTCTCGACGTAGAACCGATAGAACAACACTCCTGCAGACCGTGCCTCTGGAAAATAGCCTCCATAGTAAGGTCGGTAGCTTGAGGGTGCATAATAGCCACGCGTGAAGCCGAGCGAAATCGATTCCGACCGCACCAAGGCAGTAGGTACTGACCCAGGGAAGACAAGGTCTGAGCGGTCGTTATCGTCGCGGCCGGCACCACATTGATTGCCGACGATATTGGCCACGCGAAGGTCTGGATGGGCAGGCGAAAAATATTTGCCGAAGGCGACGCCCAACAGGATCAAAGCACTGCTTGCTCGCACCGGACGATTTGAATAGCCTTGGCTGACTATGACGGCCGCAGCCGATCTGGCATCAGCCATGCACTGCATGACATCAATCCAAATAAACGTCGCCGATCCAGATGTCGGTACATCTATCTCACGCAGAGCATCCGTTGTTGCCAATGGCGACAACGACCAATAGAGGCTGCCGCTACGCATGCCTGACAATGTCGGAATATAAAGTCGTCCGATTGATGCGTCATAGACGACAGGACGGGTGTGGACGAACGTCGCTTGCCACTCTTCTGTGGAGACAACTCGGTGTTCGGATGTCCACCCCTGCGCCGTGCCAAATAGCGTAACCAGATGCCAATATCGGACGACATCCGTGGGCATTGCTGATGCTACCTTGATTGGGGTGACGGTGTCACCGAGATCAAAATAGACGATCTGTCTGTTGGTGTTGTCAGCAATGGCGACCTTACACCACGACGACATCTTTGCATCCGCGGTCAACGTCTTATTGATGACGGTGGCGGTGGCCGTGACCAAGGCAAGCAGCGTGGGGACATAGATGGCTGCGCCGCCGCCAAGTAACCCCTTCCGATCAATTATGATCTCTCCATTGCATGTCAGCGCGGCGGTACGCTTGACCAGCGATGCCGATGTGGCCTCTTCCTTGCCGATGCGATCGAGCCCGAGATAGCTCCACGCACTACCGCTCCAGCGATAATCGCCGTTCCTCGAGGATACGGTGTCGGCATAAACACGCCCCATGCGGCCGGCATTTGCGGTGCTAAACCCCAGGGCCACAGCACGGGCAGTAAGATCTGCAAGTGTGTTTTCGCCGATGATCCCTTCGGCAGAGCCGGTCTGAATCTGTCCAACCGTCGTTTCCAGAGCGGTTACATTGGCGTCTATCCCGTCCATGCGGCTGGAAAAGCCATTGGTGGCCGTAATGAGTTGATTGCCCAGCGCATCAAGGCCATCTTCAACGTCAGTGCGCACGTCGGCGAGGGCGGCGCCGATCGCGCCGCTGCCAGCCATCTGACTATTCAGCGCGTCTGCGGTCTGTCGGTAGGTTGACCCGTCGCGATTGACCAGGACCTCGTCGGCCGTCGAGGTCAGCGGGAGATTGGGAGTGCGGACGCCAGTGTCCATGATGACCTCACTTGATGGTTACGGCGAAGGGACCGGCAACTGGGCCCGGTACGCCATTGGCGTTCTGGGGCTCGAGCCAGACGTAGTGGTTGCCCTGGGCAAGGCAGGTCGACGTTTCGAGATAGGCGGAAACGTTGTCGACCGAGCCCGCAAAGGCGGAGGAGGCAAGCAAGTCGAAGGTGACATTGCCCGTGACCGCCTGAATGCGGTCGACGTAGCTGCCATTGGCGCTGCGCGCTGTGCCGGTGCGTGTCGATCCGCCGGTCAGGCGGGGCGTCAGCGACCCGCCGCTGACGCCTGAAAGCGTCAGCGCGATGCGGTAGAACTTGCCGGCTACGGCAGCAAGCGCCTGCGTCAGCGATGATGATGTACTGGCGGTCTTGGTCGCCACCCCACTGGCGATCGCCCAGCCGGATCCAAGCGCCCAGACCGTGGCGCTGTCCATGCCACCATTGCCGATCAGGTTCTGCCGCGTCGCATCACCAAGCGCCGACGTATAGTTCCGCGACGGCTGGACAGCCATCGGGCTACCGACGGCATCGGTGGCACGGTTGAGTGTCGAAGACGTCGACCGATAGACCTGCACCTGGGTGATCGCCGCGTTATCGGGCGTCGCAAAAGCAATGTTGGCACCGCCCAGCAGCGCCGTGACACTGATCGATGTCGAGTCCAGCGGGCCAGGAATAGCAGCATCGTGGGCGCCGACAGTCACTGTCACCATGGCTGTTGCCGGCCCCCGGACGCCGTCCGGTGAAATGGCATAGGCTCGCATCTCGACGACGTTGCCGGTGGCATAGCCTGCGATCGTTCCGCCGCCAGCGGCCGCTGAAATGGTCACCGCCGACCACGACGGCGCCCCCGACAGCCGATGGTCAATCTCATATTGGGCGGTGGTGACCGGCCCGGAACCCGGCTCGATCAGATAGGCGATCAGCCCAATGGTGTCGGTCTGTGAGACGCCCGAAGTGATCGACTTGAACCGAGGCACTGGAGGCTGCAGATCGGACGGGTCGAGTGGAGACCCAACGCGGCCAGACCAGGGCGGTACGACCTCTGCGGCCAGCAGCTCGTCAATGATTGGCGCCGCGTCGATCATCGTATAGTGGCCGGAAAAGTCCTTGCCGGCTTCCACGTCCGTCACGATGAGGCGATAGCATTCGGAGCCAGCTACCCCGAAAAATGCAATGTCGCCGACAGTTGGTAGCGCGTCGTCGCCCTTCAGAACGAGCGTGTGGGTATCACCGGGCACCGTTACCACCGACCGCACAACCGACACACCGACGGTGTCGTCAGCCGAGATCAGCCGATACCGCAGGGCATATGACTGCCCTTGTTCCATCGTCACCACTTCATCCAGCTCGACGAGGTGGCCCTCGGCTCGGGTCACACGGCCGGCAATTTGCGTGCGTTCGATGAGGTCGGCGGATGCCACGACCAGATCGCCGCGCGTAGCGACACCGAGCGCGCCATCGCGGCTGGCGCGATAGACGTCCGGGCGGTGGATCGTCTCATACATCCGGCGGCGAGCTGCCAGGTAGACCTCCGCTGGATCTGTCTTGCCCGGCAGATCAAGGGCTTCGGTTAGCACGACGTCACCAGTGTGACCTGGCCAAGGCACCAGCCGCTCGGCCGGTTCGTAGTCATTGCTGGCGTCGTTGAACTTGATACGGAACCCATCCGGCGGGCTGATGTAGGAGCGTGAGACGCGCCAATCAGAGCAGGTGCGCGGGCTGAGATCGTCGACAACCGGCAGATCGGCGGGGCGATCGATCACCACGGTCCAGCGCAAACCGTCATGGCGAGGTGATGCCCGGCCGGCGCCGGCGATTTCAAGCAGAGCATCACGCAGCGTCATGCTGGCATCGTCGATCACGCGGTCATATTTGAGATTGTTGAGGCGGCAGAAGTCGTGCCAGTCGGCCAGCGCATCCAGATCAAGACCGGCGTCGGATACCGGCCTCGGGTTGGCTGCGCTCTGAAGGGCATAGCGATAGAGCGACGCCGGGTTGCTCGTCGCCCGACTTACCCATGTCGAGGTGGTGTAATCCCAGTCGGCACAGATGCGGCTGGCCACGGCCGAGAAGTTGTCGAGCGTGCCATTGAGCTGGTGCGTTGCCTTGATACGCAATCCGACAAGCGCCAGCGCCTCGGTCACGGCCAGGGGATACTCAGGACGGATCGTCTGCAGCGCCGCCCAGGACGTGCGGTTGTTGATCTGCGTCGACGTCGTTTCGTCGGTCATCATGACGCAGCGCACCTGCCAACGGCCTCGAGAGGGGAAAGACCAAGTATGTTGGCGATACATGCCTTCGCGTGTCTTGCCCGAGATGACCAACGTGGTCACCGTCTGCCATTCATCGGCCGTTACCAGCCGCTGATCGATGCGGATCGACACGGCCGTCGATCGCACGTCGCCATCGTCATTGACGGTGAACAAGCCGCTCGGCCAGGCCAGGATCACCGACGCTCCGGACGCATCGGCACCGGTGGCGCGCGTTACCGGCGTTTCGATCGATGCACCGGAGATGATGTCGCCGGCATCGTTGCGCGGCCAGGGCCGTGTCAGCTCGGCCCCCACCGATTCCTCGACGCGTTGCGTTGGCATCAGCGTAACCGGATCATCGCCAGCCAGCCCGTCGCGCACCTGGATTTCCACCTCGTCATATTCGGCGAGCGAGGTCTTGCCGATGCGGAAATCATCGAGCGCCAATTGGCCGTAGCCAAAGCAGAACAGCGTGCGAATGTAGAGGTTGTCACCGACAATCTCGGAATAGCTCAAGGCGCCAAACGGCGGCGCGTAACGCGTCTTTCCCAGCACCAGGGGAATCGCCCCGTCGGCATCGAGCCGATTGCGCCAGCCATTGATGACATAGCGGGTATGGGTCTCCTCGGACTTGGCCGGGGGGATCAAAGCGTTGATCAGCAGATTGCCGAGGACGGATACGCCGATGCCGATGACACCTTGGGCCAGCCCGGTCGAAATGCCCAGTGCTCCGGCCAGCGCCGGCGCAAAGAAGTAAGCCAAGGCAATGGCAGCGATGGCGACGATGATTTGCAGGATCGACCGCAGCAACGTCTTGCCGGGGATGGCTCGGATGATGACGCGGACGCCCGGGCGGGGCCTGATCCTGTGCCAGTCCTTGGCGTCGATGACGGTCACGCCTCGGTCGGTGGCCAGCGCCACGCGTAGCGCGTTGCGATCCAGCGTCTTGTCAGGCAGTGCCATCTCGATGATCTGGGCAATCGTCAGCCCCGCCGGCAGTTCAAGATCGATGCGACCCTGAGCCGGATCGATCATCGGCGCCGCCAGCACCGGGGTCAGGCTGTGGTCGGTCATGACGCCTCCCGGAAGCGATCGGCATGGCGGTAGCTGCCTGTCAGACGGCGGGACCAGACACCGGTGGTGTAGCGCTCCAGCACTGATGCCCGCCCTTCGGCGGCGTGCAGCATCAGCCCCGGCTGGGCGTAGAGACCAATGTGACAATCAAGACGGCCAACCCGGAACACCAGGATGTCCATTGGCTGCGGCGCACTGACTGCTCGCCACAGCGGCGACGCCGTGGCACCGGCCACCAGGGCGGCGATTTCCGCTCGCTCGTCGACCGAGGAATAGCCGAGGTAATCGGGCAGTGCGATATCGAGCTGCTCGAGGTAAGCGATGCAGGCCAGGCCCCAGCAGTCGCAGCCCTGGCGCGAGCGGCCGAACGGCTCATATGGTAGGCCGACGTAGCTATCCGACCAGCTCATAGAAACAACCCCGGAAAGCGGTTGCGGCTCATGCGGCCGCTGGGAAAGTGCTCAAGCTCGATTTCCTCGCGGCTGAACGCCAGCGAGATTTCGGCGGCGTCGATGTCGGCCGAGCGAATTTGCAGGTCTGTGAACTCGGCCTCGATCAGCGATGGCGTCGATGCCATGACGACGGCCAGCGAGATGCTGGCAAGGTCGGTGATGGACCGCACCGCCCGCACCAGATCGGCGTCGAGATTGTCCAGGATCAGCGTGCCGGTCGCCGGTGCATCGTCCTGGTCGGACGGCAGCAAAGCGGACGCTACTACCCACAGATACGGCTGTGTCAGTGGATTGGCGCCGCGCCAGTTCGACCTGGTGCCATAATAGAGAGGGTCCGTCGACAGCCGTTCGGTATTGTCGGTCGATAGGCGGATCGGCTCGTCGAGCGATGGGTGGGCGATCTCGATCAGGGCGACATAGACGTCGTCCGTTGCCTGGGCGTCCTGAGCCAGACGAGCGTTGAGCGATACGCGTCTCATGGCATCACCACGACGCTGAACGTTTTGCGCATATTGACGCCGACGATGGTTTCGGTCGGTAGATGATCGCCGAACGAACACAGCCACTGCCCGGCTAGGAACAGAGGCTGGCCGGACCCCAATAGCAGTTGCTGCCCATCTCCACTGATGAGGGCCCAATCTTGCCGGGTTGGGTCAGGCATCCAGAACAGGTAGGTGCCCTGTGCCGTGGCCTCCTTGTAAAAGCGGTCGAACCGCGCCGCGAGATCACGCGACAGCAATAGGCTGAGTTCGACCGTCTCCGATGCTGCCGACATCCGACGGCGCCAGCGCGGTGGCCCGGCATCCGATGTCCGCTTGATGCGGGCCTCCTGTGGCACTCTCGACCATGTGTTGCGCTCGGGCGGCGGCAATTCGGTGGGCCAGGTGGCGATCATCGCACGATCCCCCGTGGACGTAGACCGAACTCGCTTTGCAGCGACCGACGCAGCGGATTGCCGCGCTGCGACACAGCGCCGGCCGTCATCTCGCCAATGGTGACCACCGTCTGCCGACGGCCCTGATCGTCGGTGCGCTCCTCAGTCTGAACCTGTCCTCCGGAGTAGTTGTTGATGACGACCGACGATCCCGAATTGGCGGTTGGTGCATCGCTCGCCGCCCGAACCCCAAGCCGCCCGGCCGCGTCGCGGGTCAGCGGCATGATCGCCTCTGGCCCCGCCTCGCCCATCAGTCCGGCGCCGCGCGCGAAGGCGAAAGTGGTCGGCCTGTCGACGATCGTGTTGACGTAGCGGTGTAGGCCGGCGGCGCGCGGCACGCCGCCATTGGCATAAAGCCCGCCGGTGCCAACGCCCAGCGATCCGTAGCCGGACGAGCCGCCACCGAACAGATTGCCGAGCCAACCAAACAGGCCGCCGCTGCCGCCACCGGCATTGCCGATGCCGTTGAGCAAAGTGGTGAGGATCGAGCCAAACCCGGGCAGGAACTGATTGACGATGCCGCCCAGGCCGGACGTCAACTCACCGAACACGCCGCCGATCTGTTCCGTCTGCTGCTTGGCCCAGTCGGCGTTGAGGTACTGGCCGAGGTCAAGCGGCCCCGACCGGCCCGCCCCAGCGCCCCCGAGCGCGCCCTGCAAGGTCGCGTCGTCGATCCGCCCCAGCCCCGTCCACTCCTGGCGCAGTCCGGTGAGACTGCCGCCACGGCGCGCCAGCAGTTGCAGCGCCAGCTGATCCTGCATCGCCGGGTCATAGAGGTCCGAGCCGGACAGGCCGAGCTGGTCGCGCAGACCGCGCAATGTTGTCCGGGTGATCTGGTACCGGCCAACGGCCGACGAGTTGTAGGCATTGGCTGGGTTGGCCAGCATGGCCGTCTGCAACGCATCGATCTGGTCGAGCGTCATGCCGGTCAGATTGCGATTGCCGGTAAAGCGGCCGTATCCGAGCGTCTCGTTGTAGCCGCGTCCCTGGTCGGTACCTTCGGCGCGCGCGATCAGGTCGAGTATCGACGCCGATCGGCCGGCGCCGGTCACCGCGCCGAGGGCGTTGTTGTTGGCGGCCGATCCCAGCAGACCACCACCCAGCGCATTGCCCGACCAGGTCACCCACATGGGATTGCCGGCGGTACCGCGCGCGCCGGCGGATGCCCCGAACAGCGGCGCCAGCAGCCCACCGAGCGAGCCTGTCTCGGTCGATCCCTGCTGACCGAACATCGACTGTGACAGCATGTCGAGCCAACGACCTTTGATGCCGTCGAGGGCGGCCGTCAAACCTCCTTTGAGATCGCCGCCAATCAGCTTGTCGAGGACCGATCGACCAGTCGACCGCATCGCGTCCAGCCCCGAAATCGTCTCCTGCTGCGCCTTGGCCAGCTTGTCCATCTCGCCGGCGGCGTGACCATACCGGCGCGCGGCCACGTCGATCTGTGCCGCCAGCTCCGGCGTGATCTCGACACCCTGGCGGGCGTACTCGGCGTAGAGGCGCATGGCCTCGCTGAGCCGTGCCGCCTCCTCGGCCGAGCGGCCGAAAGCCGCGCTCTGCTGCGCCATCTGCACCTCGAGGTCGGCCGACGATTGCGACGACTGACGCAGCGGGTCAGCGGTCGCTGCCCGCTTGGCCGTCTCGATTTCGACGGCCCGCGCCTGGGTCAGACGCTCAATCGCCGCCGCGTCGCCGGTCGCTTTCTCGATTTCATCGGCATAGGACGCATTGATCTGGGCGATCTGGGCCGGCAGTCCGGTCAGTCCCACCGTCGACGCCGACCGCTGGGCCTGGCGCAGCCGGTCCGCCGCCGCTGTCTGGTCCTGGGCAAAGACATTGGCCCTGGCCGCGCGCTCCGCCTGGGCGATCTGGTCGGCGTCCTGGTGTCCCTGCAGCCCGGCAATCCGGGCCTGTTCGGCGGCGATGTTGGCGCGCTCGGCTGCTGTCCGAGCCAGGATGGCGCGGGTGCCGAGATCATCGGATTGCCGCGTCAGGTCGAGCTGCTCGCGCAACCGATCGAGAGCGCGGGCGCGGGCATCGGCGGCGTCGTCGCGCTGTTCGCGATTGGTTGCCTGGCTTACGGTGAGCTGATATTGGCGCTCGATCTCCTGCTGGGGCGACAATGGCTGCAGCCCCATCACGCTAAGCGTTGGCAGCTCGGCATTATAGTTCTTGAGCCGTTCGGCAAGGCGGACGGCGTTGGCGCTCAGCTTGGGAAGATCATCGCTGGCCGCCACAACGGCCGCTCGGAGATCTTCGGTCTTGGCCGTCGCGGTGATAATCGAATCGATCAGTGTTTTGAGATCAGCATCGGCTGTCTTGGTGCCAATGTCGGTTAGCTCTTTACGGAGGGTGGCCAGCGCCTTCCCACTATCATCGGTCGAGCCGATGAAGGTCCGAAGTTGGCCCTCGATCGGCATAGCCGGACCGAGCACCATACCGCTGCCCTGATCGATGAACTGCGCTCGAAGAGCATTTCTTTCGCGCTCCAGCTCAAGAGCGAGGTTGCTCTTAAGATCGGCGGCATTCTGGCCGGCCTGGAAGGCGAGGATGCCCTTCTCTTCGGTTCGCAGCTTGCCGACGCTGGCCGCCGCGTCGCCATAGGCATCCTTGATCCGCTTGACCAGCTCTTCATGGCGGGTCAAAGCCTCCTCCGCCGACGGGCCTTCCTGCCGCGTAACAGCGTAGAGACTGGCTATAGCGATGCTTGATGCGGCGGCAGCAGCGGTGAGCAACGGGAAGCGCGTGATCAGGCCCCCGATGGTCGAGTAGATGTCGGACATGGCACCGGAAACGCCGCCCTCCCACATCTGCATGGTTTGGAAGATCTGTGGCCCCTGGCTCGCCGCGATCTGGCCGGCCGGAGCGCCCATCATCATCATCGTGGCAACGTCGTTGCCCTGCAGTCCCAACTGCTGCCAGCCGAAGTTTCGTCGAGCACCGGCTGTGGCCTGGGCTTGCACCTGGGCCGTCCCGAGTCCCTTGATCGCCGCGATCGTCGACAACGCCTGCTGCCGCTGCCGGGTCAGCGCCGCCGACATCTCGTCGGCGGAAAGCGCGCCCATCGCGTGCGCCGTGCGAATCTCGGTCTGGGCCGCCTTGTATTGCTGAATGGTGGCGAACAGCGGCGAGTACTTGGCCCGTAGGCCATCCAGCGAAGCTCCGTAGGCGGCAACGTCGGCCTCACGGTCGGGCACGATGGTCTGTCGGCCGACGATAGCCGTCGCCTGCGATTGGCCCCGTGCCTCCCGGCCGGTCTCCGTGTCGATCGCTGCGCTATAAGCGGCGCGCGCCTTGAGCCTCGCCGCCGTCGCCCGATCGGCCGCGAGTGCTCCAGCCTGTTCGTCGGCGGAAAGCGCGCCCATCGCGTGCGCCGTGCGAATCTCGGTCTGGGCCGCCTTGTATTGCTGAATGGTGGCGAACAGCGGCGAGTATTTGGCCCTGAGCGTATCGAGCGCCATGCCCTCGGAGGCAAGGGCGCCCGTCCATGCTTTGGCACCGGCTATGGTGCCAGCATCGTGCATCCCGACCGACGCGTTGATCAGCTGCTGCAGCTTGCTGGTAGCGCCCTGCGCTGCATCGCCAATCGACTGCACGGCCTGCCGCGCTTCGCCGGCGCCGGTCTTGGCGCCGGAGGCGTCGATGGTCACTCCAATGCCAACGCGGTAAGTCATGTCAGTCCCTGTCGTTGAGGATCGGTAGTGCTGCTCGCTCCATGGCGCGGAGGTCGGCAAAGACGCCGGGCGGCGCCCCCAGATCGTCCAGCACCAGGCGGACGGACGGATAGTCGAGACCGTCGTACAGGATGCCGTTCATCAGACCGGTTCGCCGCCACTGCGTCTGGCATTCCAGCCACGCCCGCACCGATCCGTGATTGGGTGGCAGGATGTCGATGGCGGCCACCTGCTCGGCGGCGACGGTAACGCCGAGGGCGGCGAACTGGCCGGCCACCTCGATGTCGATCTTGGCCGGCTGCCGGGTCGACCGACCAACGAAGGCGGCGGCCCAGGCCTCCGCCGCCTCTGTCAGTTTTTTACCCGGCCGCCATCCTCGGCGATCGCCTCGCCATAGGCCCGCGTCAGGGCCGCCCGGAACCGCCGCTCGCCGTAGAGCTCCTCGAACGCCGGACCGCTGAACGGGATCGGCAGGCCGTCGCCGTCGCAGATGTCGCGCCAGTCGGCCAACACCTCGACCAGGGCGGCCCGATCATGGGCGTCGATCTCATCCTGAATGGCCTCGATGTCACCGGCCGACATATCCGGCGTCAGCCGATCCATGAGGGCGCGCCGGGCCTGACGCGACGCCTTGACCCTGGCATCGTTGATCAATTTGAACTGCGCCTCGAACGACTGTTCAACCATGGCGCCCGGCTGGTCAGGATCGGGCTCCCGCACGGTGACCGGCCACCAGAAGGTCAGCGACTTGACAAAACGGAACATGGAACCTCCTTCGAACGGCGTTCAAACCGCCTTCGATCTCACTTGACGGTGATCTTGAACTCGTCGTTGCCGGTCGACGGCATGAACATCAGCGGCAGCGTGTTGTTGATGATTTTCTGCGTGTCGCCATAGTTCGGCCGGCCGATCTGCACGGCCGGCGCGTCCAGCTGGACGATATTGCCGGCCACCGTGCCATGCACCAGGGCGAGGACGCCCTTGGTGTGGGCGCGGGCGATCGACAGCCAGTCCTTGGTAGCAATCGCCACCGCTTCGAGCACGGCCGAGCCGGTCATGTCGCGGTCGACGTGTTCGATGCCTTCGTAGCCGATGAGCAGGCGCGGCTCGATCTGGTTGGCGAGATCGAACGAAACGCCCTCGCAGGCGCTGGCAAGACCATGCAGCGAGAACGTCGTGTTGGCCTTGGAGACGGGCAGCGGCGTCTTGAACGCCGTCAGGGTGACGGTGGGCAGAGCCACGTCGGCGATGGTGCCGAGCAGGCCGGTAAAGACGAACTTGAGGCGGGGCACCGCCGCCGGCTTCATGTCGAGCGTGAAGGTGCCGCGCGCGCCCAGCAGCACGTGGTTCACACCGTCCATGTTGTAGTAGATGGACACTGCCTCCTGGCCCGCCGAAATCGGGTTGTAGGCAGCGGACGTGCTGGCCGTGATCACCTCGGCCATGGCGCAGGCGCGCAGCAGCGGGCCATAGGCCGGCGGCGTGCCCGGCGTGCCGGAACCGGCCAGTTCGATCTCGCCGGTGAGGCGAGCATAGTTGCCGACCAGCAGCACGCCCTGGTGACCCATGTAGGGCAGGATGAGATCGCGCGACACGTCCTGACCGAGCAGCGGCTCGTAAGTGACGTTGATCATCATCATGGCGTTGGCAGCGCCGGTCGGCACCGCGTCGGTGCCGTAAGTGGTTTCGATCTTGGCGAGGATCGCCCGGTTGCCCAGCTTCTTGGCCATTTCAGGCGTCCTTCTTCTTGGTGGTATCGCTCGTCGGCGCGTTCGTCGCCGGTGTCGGTGCTTCGACGGCAGGCGCATCGGTGGTGGTCGCGCCATCCGCAATGCGGGTGAGTTCTCCGGTCTTGGCGTCGCGGATGTAACTGCCGCCAGCTGTGGGATTGATGTCGCTCATGTCAGCTTCTCCAGCGTGCGGCTCGTCTGCCAGGTCTGGACGTAGATCGTCACGCCATTGCCTATCGGCGCGGCTTGCGCCGCTACCAGTTCGAAAAGATCGTTGCTGGGCTCGACGGCCCAGCCGGCCAGCGACTGCTCGATGGCGTCACGATAGGAATCGAATTCGCTGATGCGCTTGCCGCCCTTGGCGTCATCGGCGCGCCGGACGACGAAGGCCACCAGCAGCTGAACGTCCACCCGCTGGCGAAACCCACCCATCGCCAGCGCGTTGGGTTCGGCACGTTCGCGGTAGGGCAGCACGAAAGCCGTGCCCGACCGAGGCGCGGTTCCCTTCATGATCGACTCGACATCTTCGGCCGGCAGCACATCCACCAACCCGGGTGCCGTCTTGAGGCGGGCGATCACTTCGGCGATCATAGCCAGCCCTCCAGATGATCGCGGTCAAAGGCGCTCGATCCACTCGTCCAGGTGACGGCGCCAGGCGCGGCGGTTGGCGACAGCCCGGCTACATCCGGCAGGCCCAGACGGCCCGAGGAGGCGTCTCGCAGCTCACCAAGCGCCGTCTTCTGGTCATCGGCGACATGGTCGGGGGCACCATCGCGATGCAGCGTATAGCGCGCCAGCGACACGGCCCATTTGACGACGATGGCCGGCACCACCGACAACGGCAGCGCGTAGCGCGGCGCGAGGTAGGCGTTGATGGTATCGTCGGCGGCCTGCAGTGCCGCCGTGATCACGGACGCATCCGCCACGCCGTCGAGGTCGCGATCGGCGACCTGCAGGATTTCGGAGTCGCCGGCGCGGTCGACCAGATCTGCGAGCGTGGCGTACATCGCAGCCCCCGTCAGTCCCAGGAGCCCAGGACGGCGCCGACCGCCTTCAGCTCGTTGAACGTCGTCTCGTCGATGATGATCGGATCGCCGGCCTCGTACGTCTCGCCATCATGGCGGACCTGTCCAGCCACAATGAACTCGCCGACAGGGTTGAACGGGGCCGTCTGGGACGTCGCCGTGACGGTGGCAGCGTTGATGTCGGAAGCCTCGATTTTCGTGACGTCAATCGGGGTTTCCGGCGTCTCACTGGGGTCGGCGGTGGTGGCAGCGTTGCTGTCGGTGGTCTTGGCCATGATCATCTCCTCGAGGATCTCGATCGGCCGGCTGAGGACCGGCCGGGCAGTTCCGCCCCGGCGCTGGCCGGGGCAGAGGTCATCGGCCCTTAGGCCACCGCGTTCTGGATGAAGTAGCCGAGATCGCTCGCGGCGATGACTTCGGCGACGCTTTCGCCGGCCAGCACCTCGACGCCGCCGCGCAGACCAACAGCCACCGGCCGGGTGGACGCGAGGCGAGTATCGTACTCGGCCGTCCAGCCGAACGTCGGCGTGTCGTTGAGCGACTTGGCCAGCTTGTCACGGCGCAGCAGCGCCGCGTGCTTGCCCCAGATGCGGCCGAGCGACGTCGTCTGGCCGCGCTTGGCCGTATTGAGCCAGGCCGCGCCGACGATGATCTCCTCGAGCTCGAACAGGTCAGCCACCGCCCGCAGCGTCGCCACGCCGTTCGAAGTGCCGGAAAACGAAATCGAACTGAGGATCTGCGGATTGGTGCGGAGCTTCGTCCAGCCCGGCCGGCCGATCACCATGATGTTGGGGTCCATCACCATGGCATCCTTGGCGGCCAACACGTCGTTGATCGGCGTCGACGTCGCGCTGGACCACTGCGACGTGCCGGAGAGGGTCAGAACGTTGGCCGCCGGATAGGTCGACGCGGCAAAAACCAGATCGGCAACGCGCTTCTCGCGGATCATGTCGACCAGGTTCATGGTCTTTTCGGCAGCGTTGGCGAGCGGGTCATAGCCGGGGGGAGCCTGCTTGATATCGTCGTTCGGCACGATATCCGTCAGACCGTAGTCGGCGGTCACGGCGCGCGTTTCCGTCGCCATGAATTCGACCTGGTTCGGCGTGCCCTTGCGGCCGACGCGCGCGTCGGGAAGGGTAATGTCCTGGGCGAAATCGTACTTGAGGTAGCGGAACTCCTTGTTCGGCACGGCGGGGCCGATACGAGGAAGCACGCGATCCGCGATCAGCTCCGCATTGCGGTAGGCAATGACGACGCCCGTGAGCTGGGGATTGGTGGTGAAGGGGCTGCCGGTGGAAGCCATGTCAAAGGCCTTTCATCAGGTCGATTGTCCGAACCTGTGCGATGAACGTGAAAGTGGATCAGCCCTGGACTTGCGAAGGCTGGACGAAGGCGGGTGCGATATCACCGCTCACGGCCGAGACGAGAATGATGCCCGCCGTCGGGTTGTTGACGCCGGTCGCCGGTGCGGCCGCGACGGCCTTGCCGTTGGCATCGGCGGTGATGCGGACACCACGCGCGATGGTACCACCGGCGTCGACATCGGCGGGGCCGAACAGCACCACATCGACGACCTCGCCATCGGCGCAGCCATTGGGGTAATCCACGACGCCAATGATGGCGTCGGTCGCGGCCGACGCCTGACTGACAACGCCATCACTGGCGCCGAACTTGACCAGGCGGCGATTGGCGATGGCGCCGGACGCCTTGTAGGTGCGGACGATACGGGGATCCATCACTTGCCTCCACGTTCGCGGATGCGGACGAGCGCATCGGCGGGGCTGATTTCCTTGCCGGTTTCGGCGACGGCGCGAATTTCCGTGGTGATCGCGTCGGCCACCGCTTTACCGTCGGCGAAGTCGACGCTGACATCGTCGCCCTTGACGAGTTCGCGCGTCTCCACGGGCAGCGGCAGCTGCGAAATCAAGGCCCGCAGCGCCTGACGCGGCGATCCGGTCTTGGTCGCGTCACCCTCGGCAAACGACACCTGGCCGTCACCAAGCTCGCCGAACAGTGCCACTGCGGTCGGCAGCAGTCCCTTGGGCAGCCGGCCGGCCGCCACGGCCTCAGCAACGAAGGCGGCGTCGTCAGCGGCGATGCGGGCCGTTTCGGCTTCGGCGAATTCGGCGGCGGATTTGGCGGCCGCCTCCTCCCGCGCCTTGAGTTCGGCCTCGCGGGCGGTGAGGGCCGCCTCCCGCTTGGCCAGCTCTTCCTTGTCCATGTCATTGTCCTCTGCATAGGTCTGAGAAGGGTCGGGCTGGGCTTCGACAGCCAGGCCGGACAGCGCATTGACGTCCCAGTCGGGAAGCACCTTGTCGGCGGCGTCGCGCCCGTCGCGGTCGATCATCCAGTCGCGCAGGCCGCGAAACAGCCGGCCGACCGTCGAGGCGATCGAGGCCGTGGTCCAGTCGGCAAACTCCAGCGTGACCACATCCGTCTCGTCGCCCGCGAATTCGATCGGCCGCAAGCCCTTGACGGCGGGAGCGGCCGCCCCGAGGAAGCCCACGTGGCGCAGGTAGTAATGACCGGGTTTGGGATTGGCAGCGGCCGTCGGCGCGTAGAACGACGCCGAGACCTTTTTGAAGCGGCCAGCCTCGACCATTTCGGAGAAAGCCGGTTCCACCTGGTCCGGCGTGGCCACCAGCCGGTCGCCGTCGACGCAGAGGCCCGTCACCCAGCCATAGGCGGGCGCGTCGATCTGCGGATGGCCGATCACCAGCGGCGCCTGATGCAGATCCGGATCATAGGCGGTGGCGGCATCGTCGAGATCGGCTTCGGAGAAGCTGAGGGTCTGCCCCTGCAGAGATCGATGGGTGCCGGTGCGGAAGATTTCGATGCGCTTCATGATGCGCAAAACGTCGCACGGCGGAGGTCACGCAAACACCCTCGCATCTGCGTAAGGGGTGTCGGATCGGGCTGTGGGATGAGGGCCGCGTTTCAAACGAGTTTCGAACGGGGAAAAATGCCCGTGGGCGGCGACCACGCGTTGGAGCCTACACCTATAGCCCCCAGAACGCCAAGAGGCTCCAGCAGGGCTATGACGCGCTTTCACCCATGGCCATCTCAAAGTGGTCTTGGATGATGGCCAGGATCGTCTGCATGTCGCTGTCCGATATGCCAAGGAACTGTCGCTTGGGGATGGTGACCGATTTGACCTTGAACGTCTGGCCGCCCATCGAGAACACCAGGGCGGCGGCGGTCTTGGGCTTGATGACACCGCCTTCGTTGTGGATGCGCGCGTAGATGAGGTTCGAACCGGCATCGACGGCCGTTTCGCCATCGAGCTGCCAATCAATCTGGGAGAGCTGCCGGCTTTCGCCCTTGAGCTTTCCCGGCCCCTTCTTGGTCAGGGCATAGAGGGGATTGAGATCGGGCCACGGCCGACCTTGCGGGTCCGTCTCGCTGACGAAACGGTCCCGTGCCGAGCCAGCCAGTACCTCTTCGCCGATGTTCTTCAGCGCTGGCTTGAGGTCGCCGGCCGCCGCGTAGAGACGGTCGAGGGCGCCGAGGGTGGTTCTGCTATCGACGGTAATGGTCGCGCTGGCCATTGTTGTTCCTCTCCTCTGAGCCTATATTGGAGATGCTGGTTGATCGAGGCGCCGAGCGCCCTCCGTAGATCGCCAGCCAGGGCGCAGCCGCCGGCGGTTGCGCCTTTATTTTTTGCGATAGAGCAGCGCGCCCGCGCGACCCCCCACCAGGTACCGGTCCGTCGTTTCGAAGGCAGTGATCGGCGTCCAGCCGTATTTGGTCCATTCGAAGCGGATCAGCAATGAGCGCCCATCCGGCAATGAGACGCGCGACAGATAGGCACGCCGCAGCACGACGCCACTTGTGACCTTGACCCAGTCCACCCAGATTTCATCCGGATCGATGATGGCCAGGGCCAGCAGCCGCGCATATTGTCCCCGGCCGCGTTTGTCGGCCTTGAAGCCAAGCACTTCGCCCGTCGGTGTCCGGCTTTCGAACATCGCCTGGCTGATGCCAATGACGGCGCCGGACTTGTCCCGGAAGGTGGTATCTTCCCCAGGCGCGATGCCAAACGGCTCAAGGAAGGCCTTGACGTAATCGGTCGGTTCCTGCCCCTTCGGCAGCAAGTCCGACGCGGCGACGGCTTTCGGTTCTGGCATGGCCGGTAGAGCACGGACGGGGCCCGCCTGGCCGAAACTCGGCAGCGGCTCGCGCAATTCTGTTGGCACGACGCCCTGCAGCCACTCCTGGCCGACGTTGTATTCCCACCCCCGGTCGATGCCGCGGTAACGGGTTTCCGTCTGACCGGTGCGGGGATCCTTGGCATCGTAGGGTGCGAGGTCCGGATCGGGATCGGGGCCGGACTTGCCGAGCGCCCGCATCTGCCGTTCGGACAGGGCTTTGACATCGCAACCGCAGCCCCAGCCATTGGGGGGATAGATGATCTTCCAGATCGGATTGTCCGCGCGCCAGATCTTGCCGTCCCAGCTGAGATGGACGACGCGCGGATGCAACGCGTGCGAATGCAGATACTGCCAATAGGGGCGGTAGCGCTGAACGTCGGGGTCGGTCAGCTGGGCGTAGCGACCGGCCATGTAGCTGGTGCGCATATTGGTCGTGTAGATGATCCGGGCGCGCCAGGCGCGGCGTTCCTCTTCGGTCGAACCCCTGGCGTTGAACCGCCATCCCGTGCGATCGACGATCTCATCGAACGTCTGCCGAAAGTCAGCGAACGTGATCTCGCCGGCTCGAGCCTTTTCGATCGCGACGCGGAAGTCGGTCAGCATGTCGTCGCGGGTGATGCCGGCGACTGAGAACGCCCGGACATGGGCGGCATGTCTGAGGTCGTCCCACCGGGCGGTTGGCAGATTGACCTTGCCCTTGAGAAAGTCGATGCCCTCAGAGAATAGCGTCGTGCCTTCAGCCATCGGCGGTCACGCTATCATGTCCCTCCAGACGAGCGAGCGTGATCCCCTGTTCCATCATGGCGGCAAAATCGTCGATGCCGAGTTCGGACGACAAGCGCGCCAGGCGCTCAACGAGATCGTCGTAGCTGATGGCAGCGGCGAACTCGGCCCGAACAGCCTCGATCATGGCATCGACGATTGGGCCGCCGGCCTGTTCGAGCTGATCGGACAGATCAGTCACGACGCGATCGCCGGCGCTCGTCTTTTCGGCAAATGCCAGCTTGTCGGATAGCTGTCCGGAGGGCGGTGAACCGGGCGCCGGCGCTGTGTCTGCAGGCGCCGCATCAACCCAGTCGCCGCCGTAGGTCTCGTTGATGTAATCGACCGATTTGGGCCGATAGCCCATGGCGACGATCTTGGTATCCCGATCCACCTTGTTGTTGAGGTCCTCGACCTCCGAGAAATCACGCCAGACCGTCGGGTAGCCGGCGCCAGGCAGATTGACGTCGACGATCCAGCGGACGATTGACTCGTTGATCGTGTGGCAAATCAGATCGGCGTCGGCCTTGGCAATGCCGACACGTACGTCGGCCTGCACTTCGCCAAGCGCCCTCGAGCCGTTGTCGCCGGCTGTAGTTGACAGGCTCTCGCCCAGCACGGCCGTCGACATCATCTCGTCAAGATAACGGCTGAGTGCCTCCAGCATGTCGCCGCCGCCGCCGCGCTGGGCCTCGAGCAGTTCCAGCTTGACGCTGTCGGGGTGGACGATGCCGGTGTCGTTCTGCATGGCTCGGATGGCCTGCATCAGCTCTTCTTCGCGTTGTTTTTCCAGCGTGCCAGCGTAACTGGCATCCACTGTCGGCGCCGCGTACCGCTCGCTACCTCTGAGCCAGGCTGCCAGCACCTGACGCTTGAACCAGGCCGGCCAGTAGAGCACCGCGCCGAGACCGACGCCGTACGGATCGTCATCGTCATCATCGATCGAATGCCGGTGCACGACGAACTTCCGGTCTGGAACAAGCTCACCGTCGAGCCTGGCGGCGCGGGTCAGCAGGCGCAAGTTGCCGTCGACGTCGAACCGGAAGCGCCGCTGCTTCTTGACCTTGATCTTGGTGATCGTCCAGACGCCGTCGACAACCTCCCAGATCGCTTCGCCAACAGCGAAACCCTTGAGCACGGCGCCGCCGAGCAGGGCGCGGGTCAGCCGGTCGAAGTTCATCGCCTTGATCTGCTTTTCGACCAGTTCGGCCGCCTGCTTGTCGCGCCGTCGATCGCTGGCCGGCACCACCATGATCTCCCGCGATACGACTTCCAGACTGCGCTTCTGCAATACCGAGAAGGCATGCGGATCGCGGCGGATTTCATCGTAAAGGTCAAAGCCCTTGCCGCTGCCGCGTTGACGCAGCACCTCATCGGTCGGAGGCAGAACGTTCTGATACTGCGGCACGTAGGGGTCGCGATCGATACTGGCGATCTCGACGGTAAGAGGCTTTGTTTCGGCCATGATCTAGTCCCTGTAATCGCTAAGGTCGGATCGAAGGGGGGCTATTCCCTCTGGGGCAACGAAGCCTTCGGTACCGACCGCAACTGGCCGGTTGACGCCGAGTGGGGTGAGACGGGGCGCCGCCTGGGTGCCGCCCGCCGCATGGATAGCCAGAGCCAACGCCCAGAAGCGGTCGCTGTGGCCGTCTGGCGTTCGTTCGGCTGTGAAACGCACGTTGCCGGCTATGGTCACCTGTTTGGTCACGGCCCGCAGATCGGCCCGAATGAATTTGTCGAAGGGGATGCGTATGCGACGCTCTTCCATCTTCGATCTCACGGGATAGGCCAGCGCCTCCTTCACCTTCGGCGAGAAGGTGACGCCTTCGACGCGATATTCGCCGAAGCGGGCGACGGCGTCATCGGTCCAGCCGATGCCCAGGCCCGTGGCGTCGATGCAGATCCTCGAGCAGCGCTCGAACCACGGCCAGAGCACCTTTTCCTGCTCGGGTTTGGACATGGCCTTCAGCGTTTCGACGTGTCGCGTGTAGAGGACGTCGCCGAGCTTCTCGACGACCCACAGCACGGTCAGATCGTGCTTGCGGCCGATATCGACGCCGCAGTAGAGCGTGCCGCTCTCGGCCGTCTGCCAGTCGGCGCCCGTTGGATACTCGGCCGAGGCAATCAGATCGTATTCGAGGAACGCCGCATCATCGTCCGCCGGCTGGCACATGTACTCCTGCTGGAAGCTCTCTTCGTCGGCGCAGCCGGACCGCACCCAGTCGAAATAGGCCGCCTCGTTCATGGCCTGCCGCTCGTCGTCGGCCGGCAGCGCCTTCTGCAGCTTCCACAAAAAACCCTGGTCGAGCGCGTCCTGAAGCGTCACGCGGTGCAGACTGATGCGTTTGGGATTACCGCCTTCTTTGATTTCGCGGATCAGCTGGTTGAAGAAGTTGTGGCTGCCGCGATGGGTGGAGATCACTTCCATCTGGCCGCCCCAGGTGATGCCCGGGTAGGCGATCGACCAGAGCTTCTTGGGGTCTGGATGCAAGGCGAATTCGTCGAGCACGCGCGATCCGCGCTTGCCGGCCTGTGCGTCGGGGTTAGACGACATCGAATTGATGCGCTTGCCGTTGGCAAACCGCAGCACATAGGCGGTGTGCTTTTCTCCCTCGTCGATCACCCGCTCGCCCATGTCGCGGGCCGCGAGATCGAGGATGCCGGCGAAGAGCTTGCAGTCTTCCAGGAACAGTTGCGCCTGGATGTCGTCACGCGACGATACCCATTGGTCCCGCAGAGCGGTCACGAGGGCCGTGCGGGCGACGGCCGCATGGGCCGTGGCCCAGGAAAAACCGATCTGCCGGCTCTTCTCGACCAGTTTCAAACGCGCCTGATCGCCGATCCACCGGCCTTGATAAGGCAGGAAGGTCGCGGCGCGGTCAGCAGGTATGATGAGCGCGTTGCCCATCAGACCACCCCGAGGCGGCGGTTGATCTCGGCCAGCGTCTCGGGCGACACGCCGGCGGCGCGGCCGACCTTCTCGATCTTCTTGCCGAGATCACGGTTGAACTCACGCAGCATGGCCGCCGAGATCCCTTCCGCCTGGGCAAGCTGACGGATCGCGCTTGCGGCCTGCATCGTCTCCTGGGGCGAGAAGCCAGCCTCGCCGGCGGCTTCGATCGCTTCGACGAGCAAGGTCTTCACCATCCGCGACGCCGCCTGCGTCAGCGCGTTGGCGTCCTTGCCGGCGGTCTCGGCGTTGATGGAGTTCGCGATCTGCTGCACGCGTCGGTCACGCGCCATCATCGAAGCGAGGCGAAGAGCATGCCGGTTGAACGACGAGAAGGCGGGAATCGTGAACTCCAGCTCGCCGCGATGCTCGGTTTGCAGCTGCTGAAGTTTCAGAACGAACTCGGCGTAGATGTCGGTCTGACTGCGCGGCGTATTGGCCAGTTCCTGCGCCGCCCAGGCGACAATGCCCTCACATTCATCCGGGAGTTGATCGATAGACGACGGGCGTGGACGCGTGTGCGGTGCCATGGCTTACTCCGGGTCGCCGGGGTGCTGCACACCGGAGAGGTAGCACCGACGCTCGACGTGGTCGCGGCCGGCGCGGGTGATGACGGCGCTCGTCTCCGTCCCTTCGTCGCGGGTGATGACGGCTCCGACTTCGCGCTCCAGCCAAAGCAGCTGGTTGCGGATGTAATCGCGGGATTTGCGATAGTTGAAGCACTCAAGCCGCTTCTGCAGCAGAAATGTGTTGGTCGACCCTTCGAGCTTCGGATCGGCCAGATCCTTGAGGATGATCAGGCGGATGTTTTCATCGACCCAGCGCTTGTAGTCGTCCATCGTAATGTCCTCAGCTTGCCCGGTTGAGCAGAAACTCTTCGACGCGGCGCGTCGTCCTTTCCGTTGCCTCGGCCGATTTGGCGAGGGTCGCGACATGGCCACTCAACTCCGCAAGATCCAGTTGCAGTTGATGAATGGCATCCTTGTCCGGCAGATGCTTGATCTCGTCCTCCAGCGTCTGGATGCGGCGATCGTGCTGCGTGAGCTTGTCCTCCACTTCGTCAGCCGCGACGCTTAGCACCTCGACTTTGCGTTCCAGCACCTTCTCGCCGGATGACATCCACGTCTTGATGTGGCCAGCTATCGCGATAAGAGCGAGCACGATCGCTCCATATTGGGAGACTTCAGCAGCCGTCACTTGGCGAACCTTTCGCGCTCGTAGAATTCTTGGCAGTCGACGCACCGCCGAGCCCAGGGCGCGGCGGTGCGGCGACGTTCGGGGATGACATCGCCGCAGTCGATGCAGACTGACGTTCCGGTGGCCGCCTGGGCCTCGGTGGCCACGGCAATGGCCAGGTCACGCTCGGCATCCATCTTGGTCATCGCGTCGTCGAGCGTCTGATCCTTGTTCACCGGCGCCCCTCCTTCGACCCGGCGCGGCAGGTGCGGGCCTGATCGCGCAGCTTGAGATCGTCCTCTATCGGGATCCAAAGGGCGGAGGCCCGATCGAGCGAGGTCAGCTCGGCAGCGATGCGGGCCTGATCGGCCTGGGAGATATCCCGCACCTGCGGACAGGCTGCGGGGGCCACGACGCGGATTTCAGAAGGTGCCGTCATGCAGCCGGCCAAGCACATCGGCAGGAGTATCGATGCGAGCGGCGATCGCCCCGACTTTGTCCGCTGCTTCAGCTGCTGCTGCATTGACCGTTGCTCCCGTCTCGGCCGCGCCACGCGCGATCAGGCTCTCATCCCGCCGCTGGTCATCGAGCCAGCCGAGGAAGGCGTCCGCCAGCACCTGGCAGAAGGCGCTGGCGAACAGGGTGAGGAAGGATTTCATCCCGACACGACTGTCGATCGATCGAGACTGTCGACGGATGCGGTCTTGTCGAACTTGAGCCGGGCAATCGCCATCTCGGCGATCTTGTCCTTGCCGCCGAGCCAGACGACGAGCCAGGCGGGGGCGTGGTCGACGAAATACTGCGTCATCTTGGCCACCACGGCATTGCCGACGTTGACCGACAACACCTCGCCGTGGGCGGCGCCGGCGACGGCGTTGATGGCATAGGTGGAGGCACGTGCAAACAACTGCTCGGTCAGCGCCGTCTTGATCAGCGCCGCGATCGGCGCCGGCGCCTTGGCCATCGCCCAGGTTGCCACGGTGATCAGCGCCGCCGTCAGCACGTCGATGGCCGGTCTGGCGATGGCGTCGATCCAGTCGCCGATCGGCAGCGAGACCGTCGTGCCCTCGGCCGCCCAGGCCGGCGCCGGCAGAGCAACGAAGCATACGGCCAGGCCGAAGCAACACGCCGCGACGAATTCGTACCGGCGCGGCCGGGTGATGTCGCGGGCGATCGCGGTAAGCGCCAGCACGGCGGCGGCGCAGAAGGTGACCACCCAGTAAAGGATCGGCAGGAACTTCATGATTTTGGTCCTCTCGGAAAGCCTTCGAGCGAGAAGGCGATGATGACGGCGACAACGCCGATGATGGCGCCGGACAGGAAGGCGGCGAGCATCAGGCCTCGCTAGCCGCCGGTGCGCTCGGCGTCAGATCGCGGCGCGGCAGATCGTCGAGCTTGACGCCAGCGGGCGCGCGGAAAGCGTCGAAGACACTGGCGAGGTACCAGTCTTCGCGCACCGCGTCGCCCTGGTTGAAGCCGAGGATCAGGAGATGCTTGCCATCGACGCTGATCGCCGAGACCAGGCCGACGTGGTTGCCGCCCCGGCGGGCCTTGACGGCGATGGCGCCAGCCATCGGACCGGAGAGCTTGGTGCCATACATACGGTAAGCGCCGGCCGAAAGCGGATTGTCGGGGATCGAGTGGCCAGCCTGCACCAGCGCGTCGGAGACGCCGAGCGCGCACCAGGGGACATCGTCGCTGGCGTAGAAGGTCTTGACCCAGGCTCGGCCCGGCTGTCGGGACACGCGGTCGGCCATCGCCATGATGCGCGGGTTGCTGCCGGGGCCAACCTGCTCGTGGAGCCCGAGCTCGGCCCGGGCGATCATGTAATAATTCGGGTAAGCCACTTTTTTGACCCTCTTGAAATCCGCTTCAAATCGCGTTTTCATCGGGATCAAATCTCCCTCAAAATCGACTGTTTATGCCCCCCCGCATATGCGAAGGGGGCGGTCCGTCTACCGGTCCGCCCCCTCAGAACATCTCGATTTGCCGCGGGTCAGGGCATCGTCGTCGGCCGCCAGGCGTCGCCTTGAGCTGGCGGGCGACCGTGGCGACATCGACGTGCAGGCGCCGCGCGATGTCCTGCTGGCTGGCGCCCCGCCACCATAGCACCTGAGCGCACCACTGCTTGGCCAGTGGAACCTTGGTTTTGCCGGCGCCCAGGCGGCGCGCCAGTGCGGCCGCTCTGTCGGCACCGACGACCTCGGACAGTCGCGACGAGCGCGGCACGTAGGCGATGTCGACCATCGACCCGCCAAGCGTCAAAAACAGCTCGACCGCCAGATCGTCGCCGAGCACGGCCACCCAGGCCTCGATATGAGCCGGCGGGGCGATGCGATCAACGGTCATGGCCGGGCGCCCTCGAGCAGACCGATGGTGGCGCCTGATCGCGCCATGACGGTCACGACCCGCGTACCATGACAGACGTAGGTATAGCCGCCGCGTTTGACGGCGTAGTAGCCACCAACGGCCGCACCCACGGCCACAGCGGACGGGGATATCTCGGCCCGCAGTGCCTCCCGGAAGGTCTCGACGTCGACGCCGTGCACGCGCTCGAGGTAGCGCACCAGCGCATGGTCGGTCACATTGATGTTGGTCATGATGCCTCCCCAAACCTCGTGGTCTCGGCGCCCCAGACGTCGTTGCCGGGCCAGGGCTCGCGGGCAAAAAGCTCGCAGCCCGGCGCGTCGGGCAACAGTTCATCCAACGCTTGCCGCGCCTCAGGCGGTTTGCGGCTGTGCTCGCGCCGCAGTGCTTCGATGCCGGTCGGAAAGTCGGCTTCCGTAACAATGACGTTGCGGACCGCGCGCGAGCGGTACTGCGGCGCTCCGATGGTGCCGATCAGGAAAGGTTCGGTCGACGATCGGAAGATGAAGCCACCGCCAACGGCGCTCTTGCCGGTCCGCGTCAGCTTGTGCCAGCTCCCGCCGGTCTTGTAGGTCCAGCCGAGCGCTGCCATCAGCTCCATTGCCTTCTTGAGGTGTGGCCAGGTCGACCACATCCACATCAGGCAGTCCGGCGCCGCGAGATCGCGCACCGGCATCTGGCTGAGCTCGCCGATCGTCATGATCGGATAGTGCGCCTCGGGGCTCTTGTCGTAGCCCTTGGGACTCCACAGTTGGTACGACCAGGGCGGATCGATCAGGATCTTGCCATAGCGGCCAGGCGTGAGACCGTCGAAGGGCCAGCTCATAGCTCTGCCTCCACGGCCGGCACCCATGTGGCGCTCAAGCGGTCCCATAGGTCCCGCTCGGCTCGCGCCGCCCTCTTGGCGATAGCGTCAAGTCGGTTGCGCCGGCGCTCGGCTGCCTCCCGCTCGGCCAACAGCGCCGATGTAAGCCGGTTAGCTTGACCGCAGCAGAGCGATGTCCACTCCTGCCAAGCCTCGTCGGCTGCCCTCTGGGCGGTCAGAACAACGGCGCTAGCCGCCTGCCACCTGGCGGCTAGCACCATACGGTCGAGTTCATCGAGACGGATGGCCAGCCGTACGGCCAAATCGCTGCATAGGATGAGCAGCTCGTCGCGCGACAGAGGCGCCAAGGTGGCCTGGAGTTCAGCCATTGCCACCCTCCCGCGTCTGCTGCGCCGCCTTCGCGGCGGCGATCGCCACGTCGAGATGGGCGATGAGCGCTGCGCGGTCCGCCGGCGGCAGCTTGACCAGCGCCCGGATGTCCGCCTCGTGGTCGATGAGCCAGACGAAAGTGCCGAATACGTCGGCCATCTGGTCTTCGACGAGCGACGCCTCGGCCTGCTTGACGATGCCGCGCGCCACCTTTTCTCGATAGGTAGTCGACACGATGTTGGCCATATTGGCGACGGTCGCGCGGCGGGTAGCGAGCGAGAAGCGCGGGCCGGGGTGCTTGGGGAGATCAGCCATTGAACGGCTCCCCTAGCAGTCTGGCGATGAAGCGCTTGGTCTTCGGGTTGAGCTTGTAGCCATCGCCCCAAAGCGTCTCGATCTCGATAGCGAGGGGCTCCAGCTTCTTGCGGAGCTTATGAATGAAAATGTCGACGATCTTGTTGTCGCGGTCGTCTTCCCTGCCGGGCTCCGCCGTTGCCATCATCAGCGCGTCTTTGCTGGCCTGCTCCCGGCGATAGAGCACTTCGAGGATGTTCGCTTCGGCTTTTGTCAGAACGATATCGCCAAACTTCGTCGGGAAGCTCGCAGTCAGCCCAAGCGTCACCGCAAGGTCTGCATCAAATTGGCCGGCAGGCTCCTTCACCGGCTGCGGCTTCACCGATGCCGGTGCGGGCAAAGCACGCGGCGACGGGGGCGCCGGCAGATGGCGCACGCTAGTCAGAGCTGGCACTTCGATGTTGATGGCCCGGCCAACGGCGTCGATATGAAACTCGGGCAAACAGCGGTCACCGTCAATGGCAAACCCGGGCGGTACAGGGCAGCTCAGTATATCTCTTTGCGACCCACGCCCCATGCGGAACGGCTCATAAGGGTGGCGATCGCCAGCCTCGACACGGAGCACCCGCCGTTTTGGGCTCCAGCGCACCAGATAGCGCGGGCCGCCGATTTCGGCGAGCGGTCCAGAAAGAAAAGCCAGTCGCAGCTTTGGTGACTTCTGGCGGCCCGACATCATCACGTAGACCACCAGCGGTTCGTCCTTGGCCTTCTCCGGGATCAGGTCGATGAAATTGTCGATGGAGTCGAAATCGTCCATGCTCACTCTCCCTTCGCCCGTTTGATCATCGCCTTGAGGCCCTCGGAGACCTTGTTGGCCTCGGCCGGCGACAGAAATTCCGGGTCGCGGGCTACATCGGCGCCGCCGTTAAGCTGGCGGCCGATGAAGGCGCGCAGTGCGGGCTTGCTGGCGGTCTCGATCGCACCGACCTTGCCGGCCTCGGTCCAGAGCGCGTAGACAAGGCGCACATGCGCCTTGTCCGACTTCCGAAATGGCTTCCGGCCGGCGGCAGGCGCCAGCTCGTCGAGCAAAGCGTTGGCCTGACGCGCCGTCAGCCCCTTGGTGCTGTCCTGGCCCGATACAAGGCGCAGCTTGGCGCGCCAGTCATCGTCGCTGATGCCGGCCTTGCGGCGGCTCGCCTGCAGAGCGCGGATCTGGTCGGTCGTGATGAGGGCGGTCATTGTTCAGCTTTCTGAATCTCGGTCGCGAGTGAGTACGGAACGACTTCCGCTTCGATGCCCATCTTCGAAAGAGGCCCATATCCCTCGGTGAAGTTCCGGTTGAGAACCTCGCGGGCCTCGAGTTGTGCGATGTGACAGATGTGATCTTCGATGGTGTCGAAGTCGAAGAAGTAGGCCTGAAACTCGGCCATGAACTCAGGCGTGAACGTGGTTTCGTCGACTGTCACGTCAACTTCCATGGACACCAGAACAGTGCGTTTCATGATCGCCTCTCCTCTTGCATGATCGCCGTGGTGATCGCGGCGATCCGGCGGCGGATGCGGTCCTGGTGGAGGGATCGCACGCGTGGCCGGACCTGGCGGATGAGGGCCTCCCGCTCCTCTCGGAGGAGGTCCCGCCGCGTGGGCGGCGGGTCCTCGGCTTCGGGTGGCAGGGAGCGGCTGACGAAGGTCACGATGCCCATCCCCGCAGGATCCAGCCGATGGTGCCGGCGGCGGCCGCGAGGGCCAGCAGCCAGGGCCATAGGCGCGGCGGGTCGATCATCACGATCTGACCGGTCTCGATGTCGGTGTAGCAGCGGCGGCGCATGATCAGAGCCTCGCCAGATCGATGGATATCGATGCCCAGGCCGCCTCGGCCGATGGGCGCACCTGGAAGGCGAGATAAGCCTTGGACCCGATCACGCGGATCGAATCCCGTACGGCGTCCATGGCCCGCTTCCAGCGCGGATCATCGATCTGCGCCCGCAACAACATGAAGATCTCGGCCCGGTTGATCCGGCCCTCGCGATCGACCTGGAAGGCGCGATTGACGATGGTGCGGAGTTCATCGCCGGCGTCGGCCGACCAGTCGTTGAGGCACTCGTCGACCAGCTTCTTGGCAGCCTGCAGTTCCGGCCCGAACTCGATCAGGTCGGCCATCTTGAGCGTAACGCGCTGCAAGCCGTCGAAGGTGGTGAGCGTAACGTTGCCTTTGGGCCCGCCGGCCTTGGCGCCATATTCTTGGTCGAGCAGTGCTTGCAGGCTGCCGATGTCGTCGAAGCAATGACCTTTGAACCGGGCTACCTGTGCTGACAGGTTGGCGGCGTAGCCCATGATCTTGCGCACAGTCTCGTCGATCAGTTTGTCCTGTGCCTTGATGGTGCCGAGCGGCACCAGAGCGCCGCGCGGGTCGGTCATGTAGTCCCGATTGCCGACGGTCACGACACCACCGCGCTCCGGCGGCTGGCGGGACGGGAACTGAGCAATGAGGGTCTCTTCATCAAGCATGATGGCCTCCTTCAAAGGGCTTTCGAACTGGTTTTGAAAACAGGTGCCGGCCGCTTTGCCGGAGTGCCGGCCGCATCAAGGGCAACGCTGAGATCGGCCATACGGCGGCCGAGCACGCCCGCCTGGTGCTGCTCCTCCCGGATGGACGTCGACTCGACCCACAGCAGGAGGGCCACTACGACGTCCTGAGCTGCCTTGACGATCGGCGTCGGCGTCTCCGGCCGGACTTTGACGACTTCGATCCGCCGCTCGATCGGCGCGGTGCTGGCCGGCTCGGGGACGTCGAGAGCGGCGGCGGCCATGGCCACGACGTAGGCGGCCATCACCTGGATGTGTTCGACCGGCAAATGCATTGTCGTCCGGATCGACGCCAGGGCGCTCCGGGCGATGTCCAGCGGATCGAGGTCGGGCTCGTCGCCAATCCGCGCCTGATCCATCCCGGCGATCGCCACGCTGATCGCGTCAATCAGGGCCGCCAGATCGGCGCCGACCTGTCCTGTGTCGATCTCGGCTTCGATCTTGCGCACGGCGTAGAGCACCGACGTGTGATCCCGGTGCATGATGCGGCCGATCTCCGGCAGGGTGCGCCCCGTATAGGTCCGCGCCGCCCACATCAGCAGGTGACGCGCCCTCACCAGCGGGTCGGCGCGCTGATCAGCCAGGATCAGCGGCCACTCGACGCCGGTGATCGTGGCGACCATCTCCCGCAGCGTGGCAATCGACAGCGTCGTCATGGTCTCACCTCCTGGTACTCATGGGCGTCGAGATCGATGGTCAGAGCCACGCGATCGGTAAGCGCCACCTCGGCGGCGATCAGCGTGCCGACCAGCTCGCGGACGGCCGAGCCGTCCAGGCGGGCGCCGCGCTCGGCGCAGGGGGACAGCAGGTCGCGCCAGTCGTGCAGGCGGGCAGCAAGGTGCGCGTTCATGCCTCATCTCCCCGGCGATAGAGGTGCTCGCACGTCCGGCAAGCCCGCTTGAGCCGGGCACGGCTGCTGTTCGTGGCCCGGAACGGCGTCTTCTGCTCGCGCCGGCATTGGTCGCGGCCGATCTCGCCGAGCACGGGACAATCGACGGTCTCGGCCATGTAGGCACCGCGCACGATCACCTCGACCTTGCCGAGGTTGCCCTTGCCATAGGAGGCTGAGATCACCTGGCTGACGACGCCCTTGGAATAGCCGATGCGCCGGCCAACCTCGGCCAGGCCGTCGCGCGTCGCCGCCTCGGCCAGCGCCACCACCCAATCGGGGGCCGGCGCCCACGCGGCCTGGGCCTTGGCGACGAAATCGACCTGAGCGGCGCCGGGAATGGGGCCTCTGTTCATGATGCGTCCTCCGCCTCGGCCTCGCCCATGACCTCATTCCGGTTGGGGTCATAGATGAGATGGGTCCGCAGCACTCTCGGAGCGTCCGGGCCGCCATTCATCGCCGGCTTGAGCCGGTAGACGGCAAGCGACCGGGACGTAGCCGGCGCCACGACCGTGAAGTAGCCGGCGCCATTGAGGCGCTGGACGTAGGTGCGGGCCGTCTGGAGCGACACCGGCCGCTCGACAGTCGATGCCGTGAGGGCAATTTCGCGGGGCGAGAACTCGCGCAGGGCCCGCATCGCCGTCCACATGGCTTCCTGGCCGGATCGCGGCGCCGCGCCGGCTTTGCCGAGGCTCGGCAACCTGGTTGGCCGCTTCAGCACCGTCCAGCAGGGACCGGCCGTGCTGGTCGTCAGGCTGATCAACCCGGCCTTGGCCATGCGGCCGAGGTCGAGCCGGACGACCGACCGATCGGTACCGGCCATGCGAGCCATGATCTCGTCGAGGAAGATCGGCCGAGCGCGGTCGGCGGCCGTCAGGTCGCGGATCACCTGCCAGAGATAGGCCTGGCCGCGCCGGATGGTCTTGGTCTTATCGACCCTGAGGGCGAGGATGATGCTCATCAGGCGGCCCTCGGACGGGGGGCACGGCCATCGATCCAGTCGCCGGCATAGTCGGCAAGGCCGATCTCGGCGAGGCCGGCGCGGCGGGCATAGGTCAGCACCTGGTCGGTGTTGACCACGATCAGCCGGGCCCGACCGCTGGCGGTCTCGCGGATGCGGGTCACCAGGTCGTCGGCGATCTTGATCTTGGGGCTGAGCAGATCGACGAGCTTGCGGGCGTCATCCTGGTCGCAGCGCTGGGCCGGCTCCCAGACGAGCACGCGGTTATGGACGCGCTCGACCTCGGCGATCTTGGCTGGCAGCTTTTCCTCGCCGAGCAACAAGAACGGCGCGCCCGATGCTTCGTGCAGCTCGCGCACCATCTCGATCATGTGCTTGTCGCAGAGCTTGTCGGCCTCGTCGACGATCACCGGCCGATCATCATCCACCAGCGTCTCGACGACGCGGTCGACTAGCTGCGAGATGGTACCGCGCGTCTCCTGGCCGAGTTCGGCCGCGAGTTTCTCGAGGAACACTTTGCGCGTCCAGCTGTCGCCGACCTCGACGCGGGCCGCGCGGGTCATGTTCTGGACGTAGATGGCTGAATAGGTCTTGCCGTAGCCGGAATGGCCGTAGAACACGCCAATGCCCGGCCGGCCGGGACCGCGATCGATCAGCCGTTCCATCGCCGTCATGCAGGCCGCGACATTTTTGAGGACCGCTATCGTCCCGCCCTTGCCTTGTCCCAAATTTCCGCTCATCATCAAGGCCTCTTCACTTGATGGCCCGGCTCGTCCGGGCCTTTTCTTTGGTCAAAAGGTTGCCCCGGCGTCGTAGAGGCGCTTCATCGCCTTCCACTCGCTGTCGGTCTCGTACGAGGCCATCCAGTGGCCGGCCTCGAACGGCAGTTCCTCGCCGGCTTCGCGCTTGGCCTTTAATTCCAGCCACTTCCGGAATCGCTGCTCGCGCGTCTCGGTGGGGCGGAGTGGCCGCACCCGCTCGGACGAGGGCGGCGCCGGGAAGATGGCCTCGTGCACGTCGGCGCTGAGGCGGTCCATCATTGCCCGCACTTCCTCGCGGGCCGGCAGTTCGGTCTTGCGTGGGCTTGCCGCCTCGATCGCCGCCTCGATCGCCGGCGTCGTGTGGCGCTCTTCCCGCTTGGGCAGGGCGACCACGTTCGGCATATCCCTGCGGGCTACCTCGAGCGCGCGCTCGATCAGCGGGCCAAGCGCTTGCGATTCCTTGATCGCCTTCTTGGCGGCGGCCGTGTGATCGCGGAGGATTTCCGCCTGACGCTCGCGCTTGGCCTTGATCAGTGTCGCGGGGGCGATGCCGCGCAAACCGGCACAGATCGCCGCGCCCACGAAATGACCGTCTTCGGCGTCGAAGGCGTAGGCGCGGCCTGCGTCGTGCGGGTCCATGCGCACCAGCACGCGATCACGCGGCAGTGCTTCCATGATGACGTAGTCGAAATGGTCGATCCGGATGCCGGTCTTGGTTACGGTGCGGATGCCGTCCTTGCCGGCGATCGGCATCAACAGCACGTCGAGGGCGCGCTCGTCGACGCGGCGGATCACCGTCGTGGATGCCGCCGCAGCCTGCGCCGGCGACTTGCCGAGCGCAGAGTGATCCTGCTGCTCGTAGATGAGGCTGTTCCAGTCGTCGAGATAGGTCGCCAGTTGGGCGCCCGTCATCGAAACCGCGAACGCCTCCGCCGTCTCCTCGCCGAGCCGCTCGGCAAAGCTCTTGCGGTCCTCGATCGCCTTGCGCTCGGTCACGTCATGGCCGATGTAACCCGGCAGCAGCGGTCCGCAATCATGCTGGAAGGTCTTGATGGCCCGCTCGACATGGCCCTTTTGCTGCGGCGTGTAGGCCACGCAGTAGTCAACGTCGATGTTGAGATCGTGGAACAGCTGCTGAGTCTGGATGGCTTTGAAATCGGAGCCGTTGTCGGTCTTGATCTGGCGGCAGATGCCCCAGCCAAGGATGGCCTTGCGGATCAGCAGACCGACGGCCGACGCACGCGGCGTCCGACTGACGTACCAGATGGTCCGCCGGCTGGCGATGTCGATGCAAGCGTAGATCGAGTGGCGGCCATCGACACAGAGCGCGTCGACCGGCGAGGCATCGATCATCCAGAGCGTATTCAGGTCACGGACATGGCTGTAAGCGCCCGTTCCAGACGGCCGGAAGTGCGACCGGAACTTGTCAGGATTCGAAAGCGCCGTCAGGGCCACATGCTTCTCGGCCTTCATGGCCTTGATCCAGTGCTGCAGCGTCCTGATCGGCGGCACTGGCGTCAACTCGCCCGATGGCAACATGAGATCATCGCCGAACACGGCCCGCAAATCTCGGCGGATGTGCTTGGCTGAAAGCGCCGGATTGGCCGCCACCAGCCCCATGATCCACGCCGCCACCTTGCCGTCGTTGGCGAGATCGAGGATGCCCTTGCCCTTGCGGGCGAGGCTGCGGTCAAAGCCGAGGCTCTGCCCCGCCTTGGCCTCGGCCCGCCAGCGGAACAGGCTGCGCTTGGACACGGTCGGTACAGCCTCGCGCACCCAGGCGTCGACGGCCAGATGCCCCATGTTGTAGGCGCCCGAAAAGGCAAAAACCCGCCCCTCCTCGCGGAGGTTGAGCCCGGCGCCGTAGCGCTCCAGCGCCGTCAGGATGGCCAGTCGCGCCGCCTGAGTGACGCGGGCGCGCTCTGTCTCCGGCGTCGGTAGCACTGGTTGCGGCCGGATCGGCTCGACTTCGCCCACCACCATGGTGCGGCGGTGATAATCGGCCCAGGCCAAGGTCGGGATCAGGCTGAGGTGATACTCAAGTCCACCGCCACGGCCGGCGCGATCGCGGCAGCGGGCCGGATCGTCGTTCCAGCCATGTGACTCGGCGTACTCGGTGATGCCTTTGCGAGTCTTAGGCAAGTCGCGCAGCTGTAGCGCAGCGAGTTCCGATGATGAAAACCATTCCTGATCGATGGGACGGGCTGTCATTTCCCGGCCCTCCAGGCGGCATCGGCCGCGTCGATCTCGCGCTGCAGCGCCGTGAGGTGGTCTTTCGCGACTTCGCGGCGGATTAGCGGCTCATATTTGGCCGGTACCACCACCATCCCGGCTGGCTCGAGCAGCATGTTCAGGGCGCGCGGATCCGCCGTCACCGCCACCAGGCCGACCAGGCGCAGCGCGCTGATCACGTGGTCCTTGGCCTGGCTCGCAAAGTTGTCCAGCATCGCCTTGCTCATCGTTTCGTCATTGAGGAGATCGGCCATGGCTTTGGCCACCTCGGCGCGGCTCATGCCGCAATCCGCCAGAGTCAGGGCCACAGCCTTCGAAAGCCGACCCGCCACGTCGTAGGCACGCACCGAATCCTCCGGATACCGCTCCACCACCGGCGGCGGCGTCAGGTCTCGGAACAGATCGATGGTGCCCGCGTCGCGGCGGCGTTTCGGCATGGTCAGGCGGCCTTCCTGCCGGACTTGGCAGCCAGCCAGCGCTCGATCGCCGGGGCCATCTGGTCAAACAACCGGTCGAGCTGCGTATCGGGCAGCTTCGACAGGCGGCCGTAGACCGTCTCCCACATCTCGAGCTGGCGCGGCGCCGGCACGCGGTCGATGATGGCGATGGCCTCGGCCACGTGCAGTGCGCTCGGCGGATCGGCCAGCAGCAGCCCCACGATCCGCTCCTGCCGTTCGGCCGTCTCGCCGGAGAGCAGCAGCAGCTCGCTCATGGTGTCGGCGAGCGGCGTCGGCGCAATGCGCGCCTGCACCGTCGCGCTGATGCCGCGCGCCACCTGCACGGCCACCTGCACCGAGCGCTCGGAGATGCCGAGCGTGGCCGCCGCTAGCGGCGAAAATGCCCCGACGAACTCGCCCGACTGAATTGCCGCAGAATTCTGCGCCAATTCCGCAGCGCTCTTGCGGCCGCGTCGCGCCGGCCCGTTGACGGCCTCGTGTAGGTTCTTCCAGGCGGCGAGATAGACCGCCCGTTCGAGCGCGGTCACGCCCGACTGCAACATGTTGGCCTTGATCTCGTGCAGCTGGATCGCCGCTTCATCGGCGTATTCAGTCGCCGTCAGCACCCGCGCGTCGACTTCGTCCAGCCCCAGCCGGATGCTGGCGGCCAGGCGGCGGCGGCCGTCGACCAGGCGATATTTGCCGGTCCCGACCTCGACCACGTCGATCGGCTGCCATTTCGGGCCGCCGTCGCGCTGCGCCTCCTCGGCCATCGTCTGGGCCCAGGCGTCGGAGACGGCGCGCAAGCCGCGCGTCGCGTCGATCTGGGAGATTTTTACTGTCAGCGCCTGCATTTTTGGACCTCTTCAAACACGGTTCGAACGGGCGTTCGGGAGACCGGCCGGGCACGGCGCCCGGCCGGAGACCGGAGCGTCAGTCGAGAATTTCCCAGTCGATCGCAAAGAGGTCGGCAGCGGTGGGAAGCCACCCAGTCACAGTGTTGCCTTCGGTATCGAGGGCATCGAAGCGCGGCAGGCGCGTGATGCTGCCGGTATCGCCCGCGTCGAAGTACCGAAGCTGGATCGGCGTCTCCATCGCCGAGACGACGTCATCGGCGTCTTGCTCGATGGTCTCCGGCGGCAGATCGATGCTGCCTTTCACGAGATACACTCGCACGTGGTTGTAGTCGGTTTCCCGACCGACCGGGCTTCCCGACAGCATGGCGTTGAGGGCTTCTTCAAACTTCATGATGGTCTCCTTGTCCGCTTCGGGCGGCGAGCACTGGCGCTCGGGAAGCCGGCCGGGCACAGCGCCCGGTCGGAGACCTGAGCGTCAGGAGGCGGTGGGCGTGAAGTCGACGTAGAAGGTGTCGCCCACCGCGAACTTGCCGATCAGAGCAGGGTTGGCGATCGTCAAATTCAGAGCAGCCGAGGGAGTAAACTTGGCGAAGGTGTTGTTCTCGTCGGCGCCATCCGCGGGATAGCTGTTCGCAGCAATGCCATGCATGCTGAGCGACTCCTGTTGGGGCTTCCCATCGGCGTCCGACCACCAGGGCGTTATGGAGCCGATGCGCATCTTGGCGCGCATGGTGGGTGGGGTCCGTTCTTCGGCCATATCAAGTCTCCTGAAAGGGGCCGCCGGACCCGTGCGCCCGGCGGCCAAGTTGGGGGAGGAAACGCGCCGGAGCCCGGCCCCTCACCACTTTCGCAGGTGACGCGATGCCCGGCCCTGGCTGGCCGGGAATGGTCAGGCCGCCTTCGGCCGGTGAATCAGCTGGAAATCGAGCAGCAGCCACAGCATCTCGATGGCGCGCGCTGATGTTGCCCGCGCCACCTCGTCGAAGTGGGCTGCCATGGCCGCCTCGTCGCTGCTCGGCGCCCGGCCCATGCGGCCGAGGGCAATGCGCAGATCCATCGCCTCGGCCGAGGCCTGGGCGGCCTCGCGCTGGTAGCGCGCTGCGCGTTCTTCGAGACCGGCGAAATAGATCATGGTCATGCCGACTCCCCCATGGTCTCGGCGACGGCGACCTGCACGGTTGCCAGATCGCGGGCGATATCGGCGGCGGCGAAATCAGAGGCCAGAAGCAGGCGCGTCAGCTCGTCGTCGGTCGGATCAGGGCGCCCCATGGCCCGTGAATGCGCTGTCGCGATTCCCACGACGGCGATCATCTCGGCCAGGGCGGTTGGGTGGGCTGTCGCCATGGTCAGCCTCCCAGCAGGTCGGCGACGCCGTAGGCGACCGACACCATGCCGCCGACGGCCAGCATCAGAGCGACAGCGTCGATCGACGCGCGCAGCGCCATCAGCGCCACCTCGAAGTGGCGCCGGCGGGGACTGTCGACGGGGACACGGAAAATAGACAGGAAGGCCATCATGCAGCCCTCACACTGTCAGCGGCGGTTGCGCCGGATTGCCTCGATTCACGCACACCTTTGTGCGATGAGTCAGTCAGTCCTGACCGAACGGGTTCCGGTCGGCCAGGGCGAGCAGTCAGGTACATGCCGGGGAACAGCTCGTGCATCGCAACGTCGAGGATCTTCGAGATCACGACAGCGGCGCGGTAGTTCCCGCCTCGCAACGATTGACGGGCGGCGCCGTTGTAGAACGGCCCTTGCTCGTCGCCCTGGCGGTCGATGGCGGCGAGGGTCCACCCTCGCTTCGTCAGCGCCGCCTTGATGTCGGGCGGGGTCCACCACTGGGACATGACTGCTCCATATCGCTGGCGGCCGGGATTCCGACCGCTTCTATTTCGGCGCGCCGCACTACGTTTGGAGAGCGGGAGCGGCGCGCCGTAGGTGTCTGTTCGGTAGTGTTATAGCCGAAATTATTCGGGTTAGCACCGAATTTTTTTGGCTTTGCCGAATTTTTTCGGAGAATGGCAATGGCTGGCAAAAGAAAAGGATACGATGAGCTGAAGCCGATTCTCGTTGCCATGCATGGCGATAACGTTGAATTCGGTCAGAGATTATCGTGGGTTATCGACCGCTGCGGCGGCCTTGTAAAAGCGGCGAAGCTAGCGGGCACCACGACCGACACTCTAGTGAACTGGAGAGAAGGACGGACAAAGCCGAATTTATTCGGCGTTTTGCCGCTATGTGGCGTAGCCGGTGTCTCTCTGGATTGGTTGGCTGGATGCGGCCCAGGAATTCAGGCTGAGCGTAGCTTGGACGAGGCCATCGATTTCTCCTACCGTCTTTCAGATGGCGAGTTCTCGCTGGTGCCCTATTTGCCGGAAGTCGAGGAAACGCCCTGGTTCGGTTTGCTGCCCGGTGACGGGTATTCAGCTGCTATAGCTTTTCGAAGCGAGTGGTTGAGAAAACTAGGATTGAGCAACGACAACGCTAGAGCATTTGTCGTCCGGGATGACTCAATGGATCCTACTATTCAGAAAGGAGATACATTATTAATTGACACTTCATTTAACCGCGCCAGAGACAATGGAATTTATGTAGTATCATTCTTGGGGAATATATTGGTTAAGCGCGTTAGTCTACGGACTGACGGCAGCATTATACTGGTATCCGACCGAGGAGGAGATCTGTACCCGACGGAGGCCATTCCGCCAGAAGGCGCGGTGGACTTCACTATGGTGGGGCGCGTAGCGTGGCTGGGACGAGAAATTTAGCAGCCTGCGTCGAGCTACTTTGATCCTGCCCAGGAGGTTACAGTTTGCGGATCGAGTAATTTTGTGTTTTTTTCGTAAGCGCATGAAAATAAACGACTTCCTGCAACATGCAGGCTTTGGCAGAAGAGTCACTTTGGGTTACAGTTATGTCGTCCGACGCCATGCCGTGGAAAGGGTCAAGGACGCCAGCATCTACGTCGTCGGTCTTGACGACCGCGTCCTGGTCTGTCGATCCGTGAGGTGACATTTGTGATGCCTATTTGCGAAAAGTGCGGCCAAATCCGAGAAGTTGAGGATATGGACGGTAAAGTATGTATATTTTGTCGTAATATAGAGAATTTTAAGCTTAGCGACGAGTCTGTAGACAATGACAGGAGAATGTTGGCCAGAGACCGCTCTGCCAATGTCTCTCCTGCTACTTTTGACATGGCTGCGGTAGGCGTTGTTTTAACGACAGCTATAGATATTCCAGGACGGGAGACCGCGTCTATTGTCGATATTGTCGGAGCCGAAGTCGCTGTTGGCATGAACATTTTTAAGGATATAGCCAACGCATGGCGCGACACGTTCGGTGGCCGCTCGAACTCTGTCCAGAACACCTTGCGGGACGCACGCGCCCAGTGCATGCTCGATCTGCGGCGAGAGGCGTTCCGCCTTGGCGCCGACGCCGTGGTCGCCGTCCGCATCTTCTATAGCGAGGCAACCGCAACAGGCGGCTCGGGCGGCGGCATTCTGATCGTCGCAGCCACCGGCACGGCGGTAAAGCTGCAGTAGCTCTCCTTGCCATTTGGTCTTGCGCTTTGTTAAGCCAGATTTTGCCGTCTATTCCCGACTTTTCTCTTTACCACCAATAGCATCCCGTCAAATCCCGCTTAATCCCGGATAATCCCGCCTCCTGCCACCTGTTCTTGCGGGTTACAGTTGCCTATGCCATCCGCAAGTACGATGTGTCGTTGCCGCGCCTTTAGAGTATCCGACCTGACGGGATCGTCAGAGCGATAAGCAACTGCTCCAAAGCCGAAGGCTTGAGCAACGCCAGCGTGGCCACTCAGGGCCTAGCCGGAAGCTCGGGCAAGTGCTTGCCTGGCGCAGGCCGTCAGGCAGCCCGGTAGCGGCCTGTTTCATCCGGCTGGCAAAAAGCCATGGCTTCGCGCCTGCAGAAAATCTATTATCGCCAAAGATTTGAATGGTCGGGCAGAGAGGATTTGAACCTCCGACCCCGTGTCCCCCAGACACGTGCGCTAACCAGGCTGCGCTACTGCCCGTCCATTTCATAGGTCCGGCCCTGGTGAACCGGACGGGAGGGATTTAGCTGGTTCGCTGCCGCCCCACAAGAGCAAATATCCAAAAATGCCGCCGTTCGTTCGCCCTGTGCCCAACATCGGCCGGCAGCGGCCGGAGTTCAGCGCGTCTGGTCGAGCAGCCGCTTGCATTCCAGGAGTTCGAACAGGGTCGCCTGCAGGCGGCGGATGTCTTCCTTGGACAGGTTGGCAACACCATGGCCGACGTCCGACGTCGGGGCCGACGTGCCACGGAAACGCTCCATGAACCGGAAGGCCGGCCGACCCGTCACCCCTTCCGGCAGGATGCCCGACGGCAGCATTTCGCCTTCCATGGCCTCTTCCACCGTCGGCACCGGCACGGCCGGCGCCTCGCCATGCAGGTGCGGCTCCCGCTCGAACTCCGGCTCGACGGCTTCCGGCCCATCGCGACCGTCGTCGTCGGCAAGCTCGATCGAATCATCGCCGCTTTCGGTCTCTTCGCCGATGTCGCCCGGCTGGGTCGGGATCGGTTCGCCCGGATGGCGCCAGATCTCCATGACGAATCGGACGCCCTGCTCCTTCAGGATGCGCTGGACGCCCTTGATGGTGTAGCCTTCGCCATAGAGCAGATACTGAATGCCGCGCAGCAGCTCGAGATCGTCGGGACGATAGTAGCGGCGACCACCGCCCCGCTTCATCGGCCTGATCTGGTTGAACTTGGTTTCCCAGAAACGCAGCACATGCTGTGGCAGGTCGAGATCCTCGGCCGCCTCGCTGATCGTCCTGAACGCGTCAGATGCCTTTTCCACGCCGCCGTCTTCCTAACACCACCCGACGCCTTACCCGCCGGCGCGTTCTCACTATAGCGTCGGGCGCGGCGCTTTTCCAAGCGCCTGTTTGCCGGAGATCACCGGCAACGGTCGGGCACGGTCGCCAAGCCGCTCCGCCCCTGCGGCTGAAGCCGCTGGCGCACCCACAGCGAGTTGCAATAAAGAAGCCGCCGAAGCGTAACCGGCGGCTGACCATCCCTGCGTGACCTCCCCGACGGCCACCCAGCGGATCGATGACGACCTGACGGCAAGCCCGTCAGGCGTCGTTTTCCTCAACAGTTCCCTCGCCACCGTTGATCTGGTGCTTGAGAACGTTGCTCGGCTTGAAGACCAGCACCCGACGCGGCAGGATGGGCACTTCCTCACCGGTCTTGGGATTGCGTCCGATGCGCTCCGTCTTCGATCGCACCGAGAAGGTGCCGAACGACGACAGCTTGACCGTCTCTCCCGTGACAAGGCAATCGGCGATCTCGTGCAGAACCGCCTCGACAAGCTCGGCCGACTCGCTCCGGGACAACCCGACATTCTGGTATACGGCCTCACAGAGATCGGCGCGGGTTACAGTTTTGCCACCCATAGATCGCAAGCTCCCCGTTAATCCAACCGTCCGCAGTCGCTAGACGCGAGACAACGAGCCGAGACGGTAGTGCCACTCGTGAGGGCGGTCAACAGTTTTCGCGACGCAAGTCTTTCCAAACACATCAACAAATGGGCTGGCATCACCAGCGGACAATGGCCGCGCCCCAAGTGAAGCCGCCGCCCATGGCTTCGAGCAGAACGACATCGCCCCGCTTGACCTGTCCGGACCGGACGGCGCTGTCGAGCGCCAGCGGAATGGAGGCCGCCGACGTGTTGCCGTGCTTGTCGACGGTGATGACCACCTTCTCAAGCGCAATGCCCAACTTGCGCGCAGAACTCTCGATGATGCGGCGGTTGGCCTGATGCGGAATGAACCAGTCGATGGTCTGGCCATCAAAACCGGTGGCCGCGAACGCCGACTTGATGACGTCGGTCACCGCGCCAACGGCGAACTTGAACACTTCCTGGCCGTGCATGCGCACGTGGCCGACGGTCTGCGTACTCGACGGCCCGCCGTCGGTGTAGAGCTTTTCCACGTGGCGCCCGTCGGCGCGCAGATGAGCGGTGAGCACGCCGCGATCGTCCGTGGTGCCCGCCCCTTCCTCGACGCCCAGCACCACGGCGCCGGCGCCGTCGCCGAACAGCACGCAGGTGGTGCGGTCTTCCCAGTCGAGAATGCGCGAGAACGAGTCGGCGCCGATCACCAGCGCCTTGTTGGCCAGCCCGGTCTTCAGCATGGCGTCGCCCACCGTCAGGGCGTAGACGAAGCCCGAGCAGACGGCCTGCACGTCGAAAGCGGCGCCGCGCACCACGCCAAGCTTGTGCTGCACCTCGACGGCGGTGGCCGGGAAGGTGTGGTCCGGCGTCGCCGTCGCCACGATGATCAGGTCGATGTCCGCCGCCTCGACGCCGGCCGCCGCCAGCGCCCGTTCGGCCGCCTTGACGCCGAGATCGGACGTGGTTTCACCGTCGGCGACAATGTGGCGCTGACGGATGCCGGTGCGCTGGACGATCCACTCGTCCGACGTATCGACGCGCGTGGCCAGCTCTTCGTTGGTGACAACTCGTTCGGGCAGATAGCTGCCGGTACCAAGAACAACGCTACGGATCACGCTCAGCTTTCCTTTTCGCTGCCGACCGAGCTTTTTCCCAGCCGTTCTCGATAATAATGGGCAAGATCGGTCTCGATCTTGTTGACGAGGTCGCTCTGCGCCATGTCATAACCGAGATCCAGCGCGCTTGCGAAGCCCAGCGCGTCGGTTCCCCCATGGCTTTTGATCACAATGCCGTTCAACCCCAGAAATACGCCGCCATTGTGCTTGCGCGGGTCCATCTTTTCCTTGAGGCGAACAAAAGCGGAGCGGGCGAACAGATAGCCGATGCGCGAAAGCAGCGTCCGGCTGAGCGACGATTTGAGAAAGCTCGTCATCTGCTTGGCCGTGCCCTCGGCCGTCTTGAGGGCGATGTTGCCGGCGAACCCTTCGGTGACGATGACGTCGACGCAGCCGCGACCGATGTCGTCCCCCTCGACGAAGCCGGTGTAATTGAGGTTGCCGAGCGCCGTCTCGCGCAGGATTTGCCCGGCGGTGCGGACGTCCTCGTTGCCCTTGACGTCTTCCGAACCGATGTTGAGCAGGCCGACGCTGGCCACTTCCTTGTGGAACAATTCACGCGCCATGGCGCCACCCATGACGGCAAAATCGATGAGCTGCTGGGCATCGGCGCCGATGGTGGCGCCGACGTCGAGCACGATCGAATCCGACTTGAGCGTCGGCCAGATGGCGGCGATGGCCGGCCGTTCGATGTCCGGCAGCGTCCTGAGGCAGAACTTCGACATGGCCATCAGAGCGCCGGTGTTGCCGGCCGAAACCGCCACCGCGGCCCTGCCCTCCTTGACCGCCTCGATCGATCGCCACATCGACGACTTCCAGCGGCCATGACGCAGCGCCGTCGACGGCTTGGCGTCCATGGCCACCGTCACCTCGCAATGGTGGAAGTTGGACGCGGCCTTGACGGTCGGATACCGATCGAGAACCGGCTTGACGACGGCTTCATCCCCGAACAGCTCGTAGCGGATTTCCGGACGACGCTTGAGTTCCATGTCGGCACCGGCCAACGTCACCGACGGGCCGAAGTCGCCGCCCATGACGTCGATGGAGATGATGAGAGGCTCTGTCATGACTCCTCGAATGCGACTGCTGGAGCGTCCGCCGGTCAGCTTGCATCAGCCTGATCGACAAGCGGTTGCTCGACCTCTGAAATCCCGAGCATTCGCCTGTCGCCCGATGTTTCAATCAGGCTGACGAATGTTCTAGACCTATCGTCAACCGCGGCGGGAAGATAGCGGTTCCCCCCACGGAAACAACACATTTTATAAGGGTGGTCCGCCGGCCCGGAAGGGACCGGCCAGCCGGCGCGGCTCAGCTCTCGTCCTTGAGCGCCTGCAAGGCGGCAAACGGCGACTGGGGACCATCCTCGCTGCCGTCATCCTCGATGAGCGGCTGGAACTCGACGCCGGGCGTGCGCGGATAGGGATCAAGGCCGATGGCGACGAACTCGGTCACCAGGACGCCGAGGTCGACGAACGGGCCGTAGATCGCTTCCGGCGGGTCTTCGGCCTCCGGGTCGACCTCGATTTCCTCGCCGACGGCAACGGTGATTTCGCTCTCGGGCAGGAACTTGAGATCGAGCGGCTCGGCGATGTGCTCGGGCACCGGGTCGAGCGTCACCACGCAGGCCTGCGCGACCTCCGCGGTCACCGTGCCGGTGATGCGGAAGCCGGTCTTGCGCCAGGGGGCGATGGTCAGCTCGGCACGGGCGCTCGTCACCGTCAGGATGCCGAGCGCCTCGGCCATGGCCCGACACTCCTCGGCACTGGCCTCGAGCGTCACGACCGTACCCTTGGGCTGGACGCGCTCCCAGGCGAAGGGGCGGGAAAACGGAATATCTGCGTCGGACATGGTTCTGGTCTCGATGAGGGGATCAACAGGAGGGCGGAGTGGCCGGCGCGAACACCGGCAGACTGTCGAGGTCGGCGGCAAGGCGCTGCGGCGACAGGCGCGCCAGCGCTTCGGCCAGCCGCACGGCATGGTCGGCGAGCGCCGCCGCTTGACCGGCGCCGCCGCCAAGCAGATTGCGCGCGATGGCTGACGTGAGGCCGGCCCGGTCGGCGGCGGCGAGCGCGGCGTCATAGCTCGCCAACCGGCCATAGAACGATTCAGCCAGCGCCTTGAGCCGCTTGGCCAGACCGGTATCGCTGATGCCGTGCTCGCGCAGCACCACTTCCATGTCGTCGAAGAAGCAATCGCCAAGCCGGCCGGCCAGCCCCCGCCCGGCGGCCCCGCGGGCCCCGAGGGCGCGGACGGCGAGGCCGACGTGCAGCATCAGCACCTCGAGCCGGCCCTCGACGCTGTCGGGCACACCGGCCTGGCTGTAGAAGGCCGGCGTGCGGGCGAGCTGCACCAGGCGCCGATACAAATCGACGATCTCGGCGTCTTTGCCCCGTCCGAACCAGCCAGCCAACATAGTTTTGCCGTTTCTCTCTTCGATGGAATTCTCGACCGGGTAGCCTTGCGGCGGATTCCAGCGAGGTTTTTGGAATTGACGTTGCCTCGTGACGTATCGCAGGATAACCAAGTTGCCAAGCCGATGGTTCGGAGTCCTGGGAGGCTCAAGTGAAGTTTTGCCGCAGTGATCGCCCGCTGAACACGCGTTTCGTTGCCAGGGCCGTGGCACTGGTCGTCCTGGCCAGCGCTTCTCTTGCCGGTTGCGCCCTGCCCCCGGTCCAGCACGGCTACGTCCTCTCGGAGGAAGCGCTGTCGCAGGTGCCGGTCGGCTCCTCGCGCGAGCAGGTGCAACTGGTTCTCGGCTCGCCCTCGACGACCTCGTCGGTGGCCGGTGACGCCTACTACTACATTTCCCAAACCCAGGTCGAAAGCCCGATCTGGGGCCGGTCGATCACCGACCAGCACATTCTCGCCGTCTATTTCGACGAGAAGGGCAACGTCAAGAGCATGGGCAACTACGGCCTCAAGGACGGCAAGGTGTTCGACTTCATCGAGCGCCGGACGCGCGCCACCGGAGCCGAGCTCAACCTCATCTCGCAGATGCTGCAGGGCGTCGGCCGCGTCAATCCGCTCGGCAATCTCAACTGATACGTCCCGCTGCCGGACAGCGATCGTCCCGCCGGAGCCCTCTCCGGCGGGATTTGTTTTGCCGCCGTCAGCGGCGGGTGCTGAGGGCCGACCAGCTGTAGATGGCCAGCGCCGCCCAGATGAACCCGAAGGCGACGAGCTTGCCGGCGTTGAGCGGTTCGCCGAAGTAGAACACGGCGATGAAGAACACCATCGTCGGGGCCACATATTGCATGATGCCGATGGTGGAGAGTCGCAGCGCCCGCGCGCCAATGCCGAACATGATCAGCGGCACCGCCGTCAGCAGGCCCGAGGCCATCAGCAGCAGGATATCGCCAAGATGGGCGCCCTCGCCGGTGAAGTGGCTCTGGCCGGTGGCGACCAGGTAGGCGATGAAGACCAGCGCCGGCAGCGTCAGCAGCAGGATCTCCAGCACAAAGCCCTCGGTCGAACCGATCGGCACCGTCTTCTTGAAATAGCCATAGCCGGCGAAACTGAATGCCAGCACCAACGACACCCACGGCAGACCGCCGCTCAGCACGCTCATGCCGATGACGCCGAGCGCCGCCAGCGCGATGGCCAGCATCTGAGCCCGCGAGAAGCGTTCGCGCAGCAGCAGGGCGCCGACCAGGATCGATACCAGCGGATTGATGTAGTAGCCGAGCGCCGTCTCGAGCGCCCGCCCGACGGCGATGGCCCAGACGTAGGTCAGCCAGTTGATGGTGATCAGCACCGCCGCCGGCACGACGCGCAGCAGCATCCGGCCATCGCGCAGGGCGGCGATGACGGTGCCGAGCCGACCGCTGCGCGCCAGCAACAGCGCGCCGATGGGCAGCGACCAGATGACGCGATGGGCCACCACCTCGGCGGCCGGGATGTGCGCCACCGCCTTCATGTAGAACGGCAGCAGCCCCCAGATGAGATAGGCGCCGAGCGCCAGGGCAAAGCCGCGCGCCGTTTCGCTCGAGTTTGACGAAGTGCCGGATGCGGCTGTGGCCATGGTGCTTGCTCGTGGTGTGCCTGCCCGGCGAAGGCGTCGCTCCGGCGGGCGGAAATGCGGGGGGATGGTCGGGAGACCTATGCCGCGCCAGCGCGACACCGCCACCCGAAAACGACAACGGCGGCCGGGAACCCCGACCGCCGCGTCGATTGTCGTGTCGGACCGCAGCCTATCAGCCGTGGGCCAGGACCGCCAGCAGCAGCAGAGCCACGATGTTGGTGATCTTGATGGCCGGGTTGACGGCCGGACCAGCGGTGTCCTTGTACGGATCGCCGACGGTATCACCGGTCACCGAAGCCTTGTGGGCGTCGGAACCCTTGAAGTGCTTGACGCCGTCCTTGTCGACGAAACCGTCTTCGAACGACTTCTTGGCGTTGTCCCAGGCGCCACCACCCGAGGTCATCGAGATGGCGACGAACAGACCGTTGACGATCACGCCCAGGAGCGAGGCGCCGAGAGCGGCGAAGGCGTTGGCCTTCGAGCCCGAAGCGGTCAGCACGCCGAAGTAGACCACCAGCGGCGACAGCACCGGCAGCAGCGACGGCAGGATCATCTCGCGGATGGCCGCCTTGGTCAGCATGTCGACGGCGCGGCCGTAATCCGGACGGTCCTTGCCCTCCATGATGCCCGGCTTTTCCTTGAACTGGCGCCGGACCTCTTCCACCACCGAACCGGCGGCGCGACCGACGGCTGTCATGGCGATACCGCCGAACAGGTAGGGGATGAGACCGCCGAAGATCAGGCCAGCGACGACATACGGGTTGGACAGCGACAGGTCGATGTTGCCGACGTCCTGGAAGTACGCCACGCCGCTATCGGCGAAGTGCTTGATGTCGTTCGTGTAGGCGGCGAACAGCACCAGAGCGCCGAGGCCGGCCGAACCGATGGCGTAGCCCTTGGTCACGGCCTTGGTGGTGTTGCCGACGGCGTCGAGCGCATCGGTGGTGTGACGGACGTCCTTGGGCAGGCCGGCCATTTCGGCGATGCCACCGGCGTTGTCGGTGACCGGGCCGAAGGCGTCGAGGGCGACGATCATGCCGGCCAGGCCGAGCATGGTGGTGACCGCGATGGCCGTGCCGTAGAGGCCGCCGAGCTGGTAGGTGGCGATGATGCCGGCGACGATGACGAGGGCCGGCAGAGCGGTCGACTCGAGCGAGACGGCCAGACCCTGGATGACGTTGGTGCCGTGACCGGTGACCGACGCCTGGGCGATCGACACGACCGGGCGCTTGCCCGTGCCGGTGTAGTACTCGGTGATCCAGACGATCAGGCCGGTAACGACGAGACCGATGAGACCCGAGATGAACAGCTTGGTGCCGGTGACGGCGATGCCGTCGATGACCAGCACTTCACCCCAGCCGATGGTCAGCGAGGTGGCGCCGCCGAGGCCGATGACCGACAGCAGCGACGTCGCCCACAGACCCTTGTACAGGGCGCCCATGATCGAGTTGTTGGCGCCGAGCTTCACGAAGAAGGTGCCGATGATCGAGGTGATGATGCAGGCCGCGCAGATGGCGAGCGGGTAGATCATCGCCTGAGTGAGCAGCGGCGAGGCAGCGAAGAAGATCGAGCCGAGCACCATGGTGGCGACCACAGTCACCGCATAGGTCTCGAACAGGTCGGCCGCCATGCCGGCGCAGTCGCCGACGTTGTCACCGACGTTGTCGGCGATGGTGGCCGGGTTGCGCGGATCATCCTCGGGGATACCGGCTTCGACCTTGCCGACGAGGTCGGCACCGACGTCGGCACCCTTGGTGAAGATGCCGCCGCCGAGACGGGCGAAGATGGAGATCAGCGAGGCGCCGAAGCCGAGAGCGACCAGCGCGTCGATGACCACGCGGTCATTGACGGCATGGCCGAGCGGGCCGGTCAGCACGGCGAAATAGACGGCGACGCCGAGCAGCGCCAGACCAGCCACCAGCATGCCGGTGACGGCACCGGCCTTGAAGGCGATGCCGAGGCCGCCAGCCAGCGACTGCATGGCAGCGGCGGCGGTGCGGACGTTGGCACGGACCGAGACGTTCATGCCGATGAAGCCGGCGAGACCGGAAAGAACGGCACCGACGACAAAGCCGACGGCGACTTCCTTGCCGAGAAGAACGGCGATCAGGATGAGGATGACAACACCAACGATGGCAATCGTGGTGTACTGCCGCTTGAGGTAAGCCTTGGCGCCCTCGGCGACGGCCCCCGAAATCTCCTGCATACGGGCGCTGCCCGCATCGGAAGCCATGACCGACTTGATGGCCCAAGCGCCGTAGGCGATGGACAGCAAGCCGCAAATGACGATGACAATAAGTGCGTTCATGATCCCTCCGCAGTGCCGCGCCGCGCCGGGCCGGCCATAGCGATTCGAACCGAAGGCGAACACTACCCCACCGCACCCCCGATGGATGGATTGTTCGCCTTGGGAACGGCCCCTGTCCCACCCGCATGACGGCACGCCGAATCGGTACCGATCCCGTCGTGACGGCGCAGACGAGGGCGCGGCTACCCTATAGGGCTTCCCCCCCGCGTCAAGGTCGGGTGATCCCGAAGTCGAGGATTATTTTGACTTAATACCCGTCGGAGCGCTGAGCGGCTGGCAACCGCCGCCGGCATCAACCGCTGCGGGCTTGATTGCCGGACGACTCGATTTTGCCGGCCCGATGGTTCGGGTAGCGCCAGGCGGGCAACCGGACCGAAGCGGGGTCAGATGGCGTAGCGGGCCACGACGAAGCCGCCGACCACCACCACCAGCACCCCCAGCATCACCCAGTCGAGGCGCTTCTCGATGAAGTCGCGGATCGGCTCGCCGAACAGGCGCAGCAGGGCGGCGACGGCAAAGAAACGGGCACCGCGCGTGATGACGCAAAGACCGACGAACAGCGGGAAGTTATAGGCGGCAAAGCCCGAGGCGATGGTCACCAGCTTGAACGGGATCGGCGTCAGGCCCTTGATGAGGATGATCCAGGCGCCGTAATGGGCGTAGGCGAGGTGGAACTCGTCGAACTTCTGGCCATAGCCGTAGAGCTGGATCAGCCAGAGGCCGAGGCTGTTGTAGAGCAGATGGCCGATGGCATAGCCGGCCATGCCGCCCACCACCGAGGCCAGCGTGCAGATCGCCGCGTAGACGTAGGCGCGCTCCCGCCGGGCCAGCACCATCGGCACCAGCATGACGTCGGGCGGAATGGGGAAGAACGAGCTCTCGGCGAACGAAATGCCCGCCAACCACCATCCAGCGCGATTGCTGGCGGCGAGCGACATGGTCCAGTCGTAAAGCTTGCGAAACATCGGCCGATCCCGGATAGCATCAAAGCCGCCCAGCGCTACCGGACCCACCGATCAAAGGCAAGGTGAAAAGACGGGCGGTTGCCGCCCCTGGAGCATCCGTCGGTCAGGTTGCAACGACCTGGTCGCCAAACGGTTGCTCAAGGCTTTGAATCGGGAGCGATTTCTTATCGACCTGACGATTCTGTCAGGTCGGCAAGCGCCCCTAGAAATGGCGGTATGACCCAGTGCCGAGCCCATCGAGCGGCCGACCGCCGTCGGTGACGCGGACGCCCTCACCGGCACGGGCCTGGCCGATCACCGTCGCGGCAACACCCTTGTCGCGACACTCGGCAGTAAACGCCGCCACGGCCGCGGGCGCCATGGCCAGCGCCAGTTCGTAATCGTCGCCTCCGGTCAACGCCGTGATGAGCAGCTTGGGATCGGCGGCGATCGCCGCCCGCGCCGCTGCCGACAGCGGCACGGCTCCAGCGTCGATGTCGATGGCGACGCCGGACGCGGCCGCCATCTTGCCGAAGTCGCCGACCAGACCATCGGAAATGTCCATGCCGCCGGCCGCATGCCGGCGCACCGCCGCCGCCGCCGCCGTACGCGGCTGCGGCAGCAGGTAGCGGTCGAGCAGATGGTCGCGCTCATCGGCCTTGAGACCGAGGCGATCGGCCAGCCCGCCGTCGAGGCGCAACCGCAGCCCAAGCGCCGCGTCGCCGATGGTACCGGTGACGACGAGCGCGTCGCCCGGCCGGGCGCCGCCGCGCCGCACCATGGCACCCTGCGGCACCTCGCCGATGGCCGTCACCGACAGGAACAGCCCACCGTCGGCCTTTACCGTGTCGCCGCCGAACAGCGCGATGCCGTAGCGGCGCTGATCGTCGGCGAGACCGGCGCCGAGCCCGTCGACGTCGGCGACGGTGAAGGCGGCCGGCAGACCGAGCGCCAGGAGATAGCCGACCGGATCGGCCCCCTTGGCGGCGAGATCGGAAAGATTGACGCGCAGCGCCTTGCGGGCCACCGCTTCCCAGGCGTCATCGGCAAAGAAATGGACACCGCTGACGACGGCATCCTTGGTCAGCACCAGATCGAGACCGGGGCGCGGCCGCAGGAAAGCGGCGTCGTCGGTCAGCCCCAGTGCCCCCTCGCCGGCCAGCGGCACGAACACCCTGGCGATCAGATCGAACTCGCCGAGCCGTTCGCCGTCGGCCATGTCAGGCACCCCTCACCGGGAATTCGTCCGGCCGGTTGTCGTGGGCGATGCGGTCGAGCACGCCGTTGACGAGGCGCGGCTCGTCGTCCTCAAAGAAGGCGCGGGCGATGTCGATGTATTCGGAGATGATCACCCGTCCCGGCACATCGTTGCGCTTCAGCAGTTCGTAGGTGCCGCAGCGCAGGATGGCGCGCAGCGTCGCGTCGACGCGCTTCAGCGGCCAGTCTTCGACCAGAGCGGTGTGGACCATCGGGTCGATCAGCCGCTGTTCGGCAACGACGCCACCGACGACATCGCGAAACCAGCCGGCGTCGGCCTGACGGTACTCGTAGCCGTCGATTTCCTGACCGAGCCGGAAGGCCTCGAACTCCTGGATGACGGTCAGCATGTCGCCACCACCGATCTCAAGCTGATAGAGCGCCTGCACGGCGGCAAGGCGGGCGGCGCCGCGCTGATTGGCCGGGCGCGGTTCTGAACGCGGGCCGCTACGGTCGTCGGTCATGGTCTTCATTCTCCAGAGGGCCCGGGGATCGACCGGAACCGTTCCGGGATCGCAACCGCGCCTCGTCGTCAATGCCGGTCCGGCCAAGCCAAAGCATGAAGCGCCGCCGATAGCGGCGCAATCGGCAAATCGGGGGCCGAACCTGATGGTGTTGTGGCGGCGCAAAGACCATGGAACGGGCGCTTTGTCCAGCGAAAACGGCGGATCTCAGGCGATGCCCCTGGCATTATAGCCGCGCCGCCCTTGCCTCTTTCCGAGCCGGCGCTTTTCTGTCACAGCATCGACACCCCGCTGCAGGAACGCTGTGCCATGCCGATCGACTACATCTTCAACGCCTTCGCGACCCTTCTCGTCACCATCGATCCGTTTGGCCTGGCGCCGATCTTCCTCGCTCTCACCGCCGGCGCTCATCCGGAGATGCGGCGCCTCGTGGCCGTGCGCGCCTCGGTCATCGCCATGGCAGTGCTGCTGGCCTTCGCCTTCCTCGGCGCCGGCATCCTCACCTTCCTCGGCATTTCCATGCCGGCCTTCCGCATCGCCGGCGGCCTGCTGCTGTTCTGGATCGCCTTCGAGATGGTGTTCGAAAAGCGCAAGCCCGCCGACAGCGAACCGCCCGCCGACCGCAGCGACGCCGCCGTCGTGCCGCCCGAAACGGGCGAGGACCTGCGTCACCTCGCCGTCTTTCCCATTGCCATTCCGCTGCTTGCCGGCCCCGGCGCCATCTCGGCCACCATTCTGCTCGCCGCCGAGGCGCACACCGCCTGGCGCATGTCGGCGCTGGTCGGCATCATCGGCGCCATCGTCGCACTGTCGTTCGGCATCTTCCTCGCCGCCGACCGCCTCGACCGTTATCTCGGCGACACCGGCCGCAACGTGCTGACACGCCTGTTGGGCGTGCTGCTGTCGGCGCTGGCGGTGCAGTTCGTCGCCGATGGCGTCAAGGCCATACTGGCCTGACGATCACCGTCACTGCTTGGCAAAACAACCGGCAATGGCGCCGCGAATAGCCTTTTCCTGATCGCCGGTCAGCTTGGAGCGGCTCGGCGAATCGAAGCTATCGCCCTCAAAGCCGGCCATCGCCTGCTTGGCGGCGCAGCCGCAGCGATCGATCATCGTCCGACGCTCGATGCCCTCGGCCTTGTATTGCGTGAAGACGCAGAAATCGAGCATTTTGCGCGACAGCGTGTCGCGGGAAATCGTGTCGGCCTCAGCGCTGGCGCCGGCCAGAAAAGACACCACACTGCCCACCATCGCAACGACGAACACAGTCCTGGACTTCCGCATCTCAGCCCCGCCAAACTCGCTGGCCAGACGCGCCGCGCGCCTGGAAACCACAGGGTTCTTAAGGCAACGGCGAGCGGATTCGCAACGCTCCCGCGCCGACAACCCGTCGATTGCCGCCGTGACGCGGCGTTCCGGTCACGCCTTGCGCACCCAGACCTTGGTGTCGTGGAAGGCGGCGCCGCCATAGGGCGCGATCTGATCGGCCCCGACCAGAGTGTTGATGCCGGCGCCACCGACGTGAGCCGAGCCCGGCCAAACGCCCTCGGCCACCACCACGCCGGCCTGCAGCCCCTCGAAAAGTTCGACGTGGAGCTTGACCACGCCGCGCTCGTTGCCGACGTCGACGAGATCGCCGCCGACAAGACCCAGCCGGCCGGCATCGTCGGTCCGCATCTTAAGCGTCGGCCGCCCTTCCTTGAGCGTCGACGTCCGCGTCTCCGTGAACGACGAGTTGAGGAAGTTGCGCGCCGGCGCCGTCACCAGACGGAAGGGGTGGCGGTCGTCGGCGGCTTCGATCACCGGCCAGAAGTCCGGCAGCACCGGCATGTCGCGCCAGGGACCGAGCCGCTTCTGATCGGCGCCGCGCGTCGTCGCCCAGTCGGGCTTGAAGCGATAGCGGCCGTCCGGCCAGGCAAAGCCGTCGAGATAGTGGGCGGTGGCGAAGTCCGGCTGACGGTCGACGAAGCCCTTCGCCTCCAGTTCGCTGAGCGGGCCGTAGCCGGAGGCGCGCAGCAGCCAGTCCACGTGTTCGCGCGCCGTCATGGCGAAGCCGGGATGCTCGGCGCCAAGCCGCCGGGCCAGTTCGCAGATGACGAAGTGATTCTCGCGCGCCTCGCCGGGGGCGTCCAGCAGCTTGGGGCCGAACAGCACGCTCTGCTGGCCACCGGCACGGTAGAGATCGTCGTGCTCAAGGAACATGGTGGCCGGTAGCACCACGTCGGCCATCAGCGCCGTCTCGGTCATGAACTGCTCGTGGACGCAGACGAACAGATCCTCGCGGGCAAAGCCCTGCCGCACCCGGCGCTGGTCCGGCAGCACCGCCATCGGATTGGTGTTCTGGATCAGCATGGCCATGACCGGCGGCCCGCCGGCCAGCGCCGCGGCGTCACCGGTCAGGATGGCGCCCATGTCGGTCTGGACGAGTTCGCGCACCGCCGGATCGACGCGGTCGCGGCCCTCGATCATCGTCTTGTCGAAGCCGAAGATGGCGCCGTTGTTGTGGAAGGCGCCACCGCCTTCGTGCTGCCACAGCCCGAGCACGGTGGCGATCGACTGGGCGGCGTGCATCGACACGGCACCGTTGCGGCTACGCGTGAAGCCGTAACCGAGGCGCAGGAAGGTGCGCTTGGTGGTGCCGACGAGGCGGGCGAATTCCTCGATCGCCTCGACCGACAGGCCGGTGATCGCCGCCGCCCAGGCCGGCGTGCGGCTGGCAAGGTGGGCTTCGAGTTCGGCCGGCGCGTCGGCGTACTTCGCCATGTAGGCGCGATCGGCGTAGCCGTCGCGGAAGGCGACGTGCATCACCGCGCAGGCCAGCGCCGCGTCGGTGCCCGGGCGGATGACCAGACCGAGATCGGCCTGCCGCACCGTCTCGGTCTCGTAGACGTCGACGACCACCAGCTTGGCGCCCCGGCTCTTGCGGGCCCGGATGGCGTGGGTCATGACGTTGACCTGCGTCACTACGGCGTTGGTGCCCCAGATGACCAGACAGTCGGCCAGCGCCATCTCGCGCGGATCGGGGCCGGCCAGCCGGCCAGTGCCGGCGATCCAGCCGGTCCAGGCGGGATTGGTGCAGACGGTATCGAACTGGCGCGAATAGCCCATGACGTTGCGCAGGCGGTTGATGCCGTCGCGCTGCACCTGCCCCATGGTGCCGGCGTCGAAATACGGGAACACGCTCTCGGCCCCGTGTGCGGCGGCGGCCGAGCGGAAGGCTTCGGCCACGCGGTCGAGCGCCTCGTCCCAGCCGACCTCGCGGAAGGCGCCCGAACCCTTGGGGCCGGTGCGCAGCAGCGGCTTCAGCAGCCGGCGGTCGGAATGGATGCGCTCGGCATAGCGCGCCACCTTGGCGCAGATGACGCCGGCCGTATAGCTGTTGTCCGGCGAGCCGCGCAGGCGACCAACGCTGCCGTCCGCCTTGAGTTCGACCTCAAGGGCGCAGGTCGACGGACAATCATGCGGACAGGCCGAAGCGGCGAGGCGGGCGGGGGCATTCATGGTGTCGTTTCCGATTGTTGGCGCCCAACCATACGGGAAGACGAAAACGCTGTCCCACGCAAATTTGTGATCGAACAGCGCCGCTTTTTGCCCGCCTCCCCCCGGAAGCGCGGTGCTGCGCCCGCCTGAAGCAGCATCGGCAAGGCCTTGTCGCATTGGCCGGTGCCGCCACGATCACCCCCCCATGAGGCAACGACGTCCAAGGACGCCGACGGCAATGAAAAACGGGCCCGGACGATGGCCCGAACCCGTTGTCGCCGGTCAGCTGCCAGCCGGTCACCCGGCGGCGGGAACGTTACTTGGCGGCGTCCTTGAACTGGTTGAAGGCTCCGAGCGCGTGCGAGGCATACATCACCGACGGACCGGCGCCCATGTAGATGGCGGTGCCGAGCGTCTCCCAGATCTCCTCGTCGGTGGCGCCGGCGGCCAGCGCCGCCTTGGTGTGGAAGGCGATGCAGTCGTCGCAGCGCACGGCGACGCCGATGGCCAAGGAAATCAACTCCTTGGTCTTGGTGTCGAGTGCCTTGGGCGCCAGCGCCGCCTGCGCCATGGCGCTGAAGGCCTTCATGACGTCGGGGGCACCGGCGCGCAGGTTCTTGAGTTCACCAGAGAGGTACTTGGCAGTTTCAGGCCATTCCTTGATCATGTCTCACATCCGTACATTATCATATACTAACTTATATAGCACGAGCCCGAGGCCTTGTCCAGCGATGGCCCGATTGGGTAGCCGAATAAATGCTCCAAAAGGCATCACTCAAGTGCCTAGAGCCTGAGCAAAGGCAATAGAAAGAATAATTCTAGATAGGCCAGACCTGGAATTGCTGTTGCTATCTACCTTTTTGGCACGAATTTTAGTGTTCTGTTAAACTCGGCCATGTCGAATGCCATCAATCACCCCATAATGATCGAACAGATCAGGGAGCCCTTGCGGCAATGTTCGAACTGTTCCAAAAACTGCCTGTCCCCTCCGTCAATTTGAGCATTCGCGCCCGAGTCGTCCTGCTGTCCGTGGCCTGGATGACCGGTCTGGCCACCGTGGCCGGCGTGTCGGCCTATTCGGTCAAGACGATGACCGATCTGCAAAGCACCGCCACCACCGCCGCCAACCTCGAACGCAAGGCCATTGGCGCCCAATCGCTCGCCTTCGAGCTGATGGCCAGCGAGCGCGTCTTCATGCTGCAGCCGTCCACCGAGCGAGCCGGCAAGATCGGCGATCTCATCGCCCGGGCGCGCGCGGCCATCGGCGAGCTCGGCGACGAGGCCCGCCGGCTCGGCGTCGCCACCGAAGACGCCGGCCGACTCGGCGAACTCGCAACCGCCGTCGCCGGTCAGTTCGACCAGCTGCTGACCAAACAGCAACGCCTCGGCATGACCGACGACGAGGGTCTGCGCGGCGATATGACCCGCAGCTTCGGCGACCTGCGTACCGAGCTCAACAAGACGACGCGCAGCGGCCAGAACCCCGACACGGTGCGTGTCGCCCAGGCCTTCGCCCAGATCAATCAGGCCCGTGCCGAGATCATGCTGCGCCACGACGACGTTTCCGGCGGCAACTTCAACGCCGCCGTCGGCCGCTTCACCCGCGAACTCGACAAGACGCCGCTCGACGATGCCGCCAAGGCCAAGTTGAAGACGCTGGTTACCGCCCATTCCGACAGCCTCGCGGCCTACTCCGGCGCCTATGGCGAGTGGCTGCGCATCGCCGATCAGAGCAGTCTGGCCTTCGACCTCGTCGGGCCGCTGACCCAGAGCATCGCCTCGTCGGCCGACGCCATCGACACCGCCGCCAAGGCCAAGCTCGAGGCCGGCAAGGCCTTCGCCATCCTGTTCATGCTGATCGCCATTCCCGCCGCCGCCTTCGCTGGCCTCGTCGTATCCTGGCGCCTCAGCCGCTCCATCACCCGGCCGCTCGTCCGCCTGCGTCAGATCATGGAGATCCTGGCCAGCGGTCGGCCCGCCACCATCGAGGGCACCGAACGCGGCGACGAGATCGGCGCCATGGCCCGGACGCTGGCGGTGTTCCAGGAGAGCGAGATCGCCAAGGCCCGCCTTGAGGAAGAGCAGCGCCAGGACGTCGCCCGCCGCCAGTCCCGGCAACAGGAGTTCGATGTCGCCGTGCGCGATTTCCGCGCTGCCGCCGAGCGCCTCAGCCACAGCGTCGGCTCGACCATGGCCGGCATGAGCGAGGTGGCCGAACGCCTGCTCGCCGCGGCCACCGAAACCGACAACCGGGCCAGCAATGTCGCCACCGCCGCCAACGGCGCGTCGGCCAAGGTGGCCGTGGTCGCCGGTGCCGCCGAGGAACTTGCCTCCTCGATCGGCGAAATCTCCGGCCACGTGCAGAAGACCACGACGGTCATCGTCTCGGCCACCGAAGGGGCCCGCCGTACCAACGAACAGGTGGCCGCTCTCGCCGAAGCCGCCACCCGCGTCGGCCAGGTGGTGACGATGATTCGGACCATCGCCGAGCAGACCAACCTTCTGGCCCTCAACGCCGCCATCGAGGCCGCCCGGGCCGGAGAAGCCGGGCGCGGCTTCTCCGTCGTCGCCTCAGAAGTCAAGCAACTGGCCGACCAGACCGCCCGTGCCACCGCCGAGGTGGCCAACCAGATCGCCGACATGCAGGCATCCACCGGCGAGGCCGTCACCTCCATCCGCGCCATTGCCGCCATCATGGAGGATGTCAACACCGCCACGCTCAACATCGCCTCGGCGGTGGAGGAGCAGGAAGCCTCGACCACCGAGATCAGCCGGTCGGTGACGGAAGCGGCCAGCAACACCCAGACCGTGACGCAGAACGTCGGCCACGTCGTCGAGGCCATCGGCACCACGGCGGAAACCGCCCGCCTCGTCGAAGCCGCCGCCGATACGGTGATGAGCGAAACGCGCGAGCTCGAACGCGTCATCGAGGCATTCCTCAATCGCGTCGCAGCATGAAGCGCGAGCGAAGCGATACAACCCAGGCGTTTATATGGTTTCTGGAACGTCGTCTCGTCGGCGTGCTAGCCCATCATGGTTGCATCCAATGGAGGAAACCATGGCAAGCTGCAAGGACAAGAACGGCGACACTTGGGAAATCTATCTGGCCAATGACGGCTGGCGCTGGCGGCGGACGGCCTCGAACGGCCGCATCGTCGGCGCCTCGTCGCAAGGCTACAGCAACAGGCAGGACTGCATCGACAATGCCCAGCGCAACGGCATGACCTGCACCCCCGCCTGAGCTGGACACCACGGAAATGCCAAAGGCCCGGATCGCTCCGGGCCTTTTCGTATGCGGGGTGGATCGCCGGCGATCAGGCCAGACGCTTGACGTCCGGCGGCACGATCTCGGCCTTCAGCATGGCGCAGGCCTCGTCGAGGCTCATCGACTTCGGATGCTGCGAGCCGAGGGTGCGGATGTTGACCGTCCCCTCTTCCGCCTCACGCTTGCCGCAGACGAAGATCATCGGGATCTTGGCCAGCGAGTGCTCGCGGACCTTGTAGTTGATCTTCTCGTTGCGGATGTCGAGTTCGGCGCGGACGCCGAGGCGCAGCAGCCGCTGGTACACCGACCGGGCGTAGTCGTCGGCCTCCGAGGTGATGGTGGTGACCATCACCTGCGAGGGGGCGAACCACAGCGGGAAGTGACCGGCGAAGTTCTCGATGAGAATGCCGAGGAAGCGCTCCATCGAACCGCAGATGGCGCGGTGGATCATCACCGGCGTCTTCTTGCCGCCGTCGGCATCGACGTAGAAGGCACCGAAGCGCTCCGGCAGGTTGAAGTCGACCTGCGTCGTGCCGCACTGCCACTCGCGGCCGATGGCGTCACGCAGCGTGTATTCGAACTTCGGGCCGTAGAAGGCCCCCTCGCCCGGGTTGATGCCGGTCTTGATGCGGCCGCCCGACTTCTCGGCGATCTCGCCGAGCACGCGCGTCATCACCTCTTCGGCGTGATCCCAGAGATCGTCCGAACCGACGCGCTTTTCCGGCCGGGTCGACAGCTTGACCATGATCTCGGAGAAGCCGAAATCCTCATACACCGACAGGATGAGGTCGTTGATCTTCATGCACTCGGCGGCCATGTCGGCCTCGGTGCAGAAGATGTGGGCGTCGTCCTGCGTGAAGCCGCGCACGCGCATCAGCCCGTGCATGGCGCCCGACGGCTCGTAGCGGTGCACCGCGCCGAACTCGGCAAGGCGCATCGGCAGATCGCGGTAGCTCTTGAGACCGTGCTTGAAGATCTGGATGTGGCCGGGGCAGTTCATCGGCTTCAGCGCGAAGATGCGCTTGTCCTCGGCCTCATCGCCGGCCGACTGCACGGCGAACATGTTTTCCTTGTACCAGCCCCAGTGGCCGGAGGTCTCCCACAGCACCTTGTCGAGCACCTGCGGCGCGTTGACCTCGAGATAGTCGCCCTTGAGACGCCGGCGCATGTAGGCCGTCAACTCCTGGAACATCGACCAGCCCTTGGCGTGCCAGAACACCACGCCCGGACCTTCTTCCTGGAAGTGGAACAGGTCCATCTCGCGGCCGAGGCGGCGATGATCGCGCTTCTCGGCTTCTTCAAGCATGGTCAGGTAGGCCTTGAGGTCGTCCTCGGTCTGCCAGGCGGTGGCGTAGATGCGCGTCAGCATCTCGCGGCTCGAATCGCCGCGCCAGTAGGCGCCGGCCACCTTCATCAGCTTGAAAGCCGAACCGATCTTGGCGGTCGAGGGCATGTGCGGGCCGCGGCAGAGGTCGAGCCACTGGCCCTGACGGTAGATCTTGAGGTCCTGCGCGTCGGGGATGGAATCGATGAGCTCGACCTTGAACGCCTCGCCCTTGGCCGAGAACCATTCGCGGGCCTGATCGCGCGTCCACACTTCCTTGGTGATGGACGCGTCGCGAGCGATGATCTCGCGCATCTTCGCCTCGATCTTCGGCAGATCGTCGGTGGTGAACGGGCCTTCCGGTCGGAAGAAATCGTAATAGAAGCCGTTCTCGATCACCGGGCCGATGGTCACCTGCGTGCCGGGGAACAGCTCCTGCACAGCTTCGGCCATCACGTGGGCCGCGTCATGGCGGATCAGTTCGAGAGCGCGCGGATCATCGCGCGTCACGATCTCGAACCGCGCGTCGGCGGTGATGGCATCCTTGAGATCGGCCAGCACGCCGTCGACCGTCATGGCGACGGCTTTCTTGGCGAGCGATTTGGAGATGCCGGCAGCGATTTCGGCGCCGGAGATGCCGGCGGCGAACTCGCGCACCGAACCATCCGGGAAAGTCACATGGATCATTTCGGGTCCTTTTGTTGCTCACTCCCGCAGACAACGCGGGTAAGCGGGGCTAAACCGGTCCGCTTTTAGGCAACTGCCCGTGGATTGTCCAGCCTCGGCGGCCGCCGGTAGTGTCTCAGTTTGAATTTTCATCGCCGCGCTTTTTGTAGGGGCCGCGCTTCTTCGGCTGCTCAGCCGCATCCATCGCCGCAATCAGATCGTCCCAGCCCATGAGCTTATCCGTCAGACCAGCGGCCATTGCCGGTGCAACACGAAGCGTCTTGTGGATGCGCATCCAGTTGTACCAGACTGTATAGATCGCGATCATGTGGACGTGGTTTTCGAGCTTCTTCGAAAAGGCGTTTGTCAGGCGAGTGAACCGGCGCATTGACATGCGCATGGTCAGGTTGGCGCGCTCTACGTAACTCGTGCTGATGTGCTTCGGATCGGGGTTGCCTTCAACCGGAGTCTTCTTGATGCCAGTGCATTCAGCGGGGCTGTACCGCCCCTTGGCGCTCTCAGGCGCGGCGCCGTAGATTTTGACCAACTGTGCATAGTCCACATCGCAGCCAAAAGCACCCTCGACGGCTTCGAGGTATGCCTTGTGCCCGTCGCTGGTCAGTTGAACGCGCGTTGCCAGACGGGACGCCACGTCGTCCATGAACCACTTGGCGCAATCTCCGTCGCGGCCACCGACGAAGAACGACACGACCAACTTGCTATCGGCATCAAGTGCCGTCCACGTCCACGCATCGCCAGCGCCGTCAGGGGCAGCTTTGGCGTCGGCAACGTTCTTTTGCTTGGCGTAGACGAATGACCAGATTTCATCGACCTGGACTCGCCTCGCCTTCACGCCCCGAACATTCTCGTCATGGAACGCCGCACAAAACTCGCCGGCATCCTCAAGCAGCTTCGAAACGGTGTTGATCGACACATCCGCCACACGTGAGATCGACCGCATGGATGATCCCTCGCAGAGCATGTTGAGGATTTGGGCGCGCTTGGTCACAGGCAGCTTGTTCATGCCCATACAATATGAACTTTCATGCTTACCGTCAAGATTTTTTATCAGGTTCGCCGGTGTAATATGGCAGTTCACCTGGCGCGCTGATGCGCGGCTTGACTCGATCCAGAAGCTTTCTAAATTCTGTCCATTGATCTGATGCTTTCATCAATAAAACGACGTCGTTTAAATGCTCTTTCAGTTTAGGATGGCCGTGATCCGATGTGAGGCCCTGAAATAACTTAGCCTTGCGTCTCCCGTGCCCATCTGTTGGGATTTTTTCCTCTAACTCCGCAAGCACACCTGGAGCCAATCGGGAATAAACAATATCCTTCGTAAAAGCAGCTATCGCACCTGGGCGCGCTGTTGGAAGGTTTGGCATCTTCCATTTACGCAACCTGAATATATTCGTAAAATAGTCATCTGGAAATGTTTTTGTCCATTTTTGGAGCTCATTAGAAATATATTTATTCAATATTTCTTCTAGCGCAGTTCTATCGCGTAGCTCCTGATATCCAGTCGCTTCATCGACAAGCGCAATAATCCCGACACGCGCAAGACCTCTAACTAGAATCTCGCATCTTTCGGCGATATGACTCTGCCTTCGCAATAACACTCCTTCCTGTCTCGCACGCAATACTGCATCGCAGACTTCCGGCAGGATCGTGGCCTCGTAGCCATATGCCATCGATCCCCCGGATGGAGCGCGAAACCGAATAGGCTCATTCATCATCCTGATTAAGTCATTGGAAAGGTAAGGAGAAATAGTCTTTGATGCCGCAAATTGGACCAGTCTATCACCCCGCCCTGGGGTACCGCTTCCCTTTGACATTCCCAACGCGTCGATCATGCCACCAAGTGAAAGAACCCGCCGGCCATCTTTCAATACGTAGCAAGGAATTCGCAAATCTCCGATAATTAATGGACGGTCACTTGATCCGTGGCTTGCTTGCAAGACGTCTTCTTCAGTTGCCCATCGAGATGTGGCGGCTTTTTTTGCAATATCACTGCGCTGTTCGGCAGATAGCTTTTCAGCACGTGCCTTACCGCCTTTTGACTGAGGTGTTATTTCCTGGTCGAAGAGATCCTTCATATTCTCCCCCCATGCTTGCTTGCATGCTTGCTATCATAGGTGTAGCAAGCATGCAAGCAGCAGCAGGTGCATGCTTGCTATCTCCCCCACCGCTTCGCCGCCGCCGCCTTGGCAATCTCCGCCCTGCGCTCCGGCGTCATAGCGTCCGCTCGTGCGCGTCCACCCTTCGCCCCGAGCGCCTTCGCAGCGGGATCCTTGCCGTCATCGATGGGCGAGGCTTCCTCGACCTCGCCCGTCGCAATGCGCATGATGTGGACGGCGTTGCCGATCACGTCGGCGGGGCGCTTCTCGCCCTTGGGGCCCTTAGGCATTTTGTTCCGTCCATTCCACCAGCTTCAGCTTCATCCACGGAGAAAATTCCTGTTCATTCCCATTATCCCATGCGGTCAGGGGATGCATAATATCCGCTAGCGCATCGGGGACGCCTGACTTGCCGCTTTCAACGCGAGTCAATACCGCCCGCATAAACGCATCTAGGATTTTGTAGTCAGAGTTTGATAGGCGAGACATGATCACCTCCATGCTTTGCGCTTAGCATAACACGGGATTCGGCCATCGTGTGGCGCTCGTCAAGAGGGCCAAATTTCAAACTGAGACACTACCCGGCCGCCGGACCGGCTGTTCAGCCGTCGCCGTCGCCCTCGACGGGCGCCGCCGAGTTGTGGGCGTAGGTGGACCAGGTCGGGGCGTAATCGGCGTCGGCCTGATTGCCCCAGACGCTCCAGCCCGGCCGCAAGCCCCGCCCGAACAGCTCGAGGTAGGGGCCGGGCGAACAGCTCTCGATCAGCGGATACTGTTCGTCGGGCTTGCGCGAATGCTCGCGCTTGCGCGTGCCGACGTAGTTGACCTGCCGTCGTCCCGGCGCCAGCGTGCGGGCATTCTTGCCGCGCGTGCCGAACAGGATGAGTTCGGTGACGTTGCGGAAGTAGAAGCCGACACCGCGGCCGTCGGAGCCGCCGTCCTTGCGCAGCTTGTGCCAGACGATATTCGACTTGTAGGTAAAGCCCCAGGCCTTCAGCACCTCCAGCCCCTCGGGCAGCAGAGCGTTGGGTACCCAGAGATAGAGGTGGGCGGTGGCCGTCAGCGCCTCGGCCACCGGCAGCGCCTTGATGGCCTCAAGGTCGAGCGTGCCGTAGCGGCTGAGGCGGCGGTGTTCGGGCGCCACTTTGCCGGTACGGTTGGCGAACTGCCACGGCGGATCGGCCAGCGCCGTCGCGAACGTCCGCCCGGCGATGAAGCGGCGGAAGTCCTGCGCGGGGGACGGCACATCCATGTTCGGCCTCAGAAATCCTGATTGCGCAGCAGCTGGGCCGGAATGGCCAGACCGGCACCGATGGCGCCAAGGGTGAAGACGACGCGCAGGATGTGCTCCACCGCCATGATGGCGGTGACGACGGCGTCGTCCGGATTGGGCGCCGTCAGGGCGAAGAAGCCGAGCAGCGCTTGGCCGAAGAAGGCGCCGGGCACCATGGGGATGCAGCCCGACAGGGCGACGGCGTTGCAGGCCGGGCCGAGCTGGCGGCGCAGGATCGACACGGCGCACGAGGTGACGATGGCGGCGGCGAACGAGGCGCCTTCGAGGCTCCACGCCATGTCCTGACCGAGCGTGCGCACGGCGAGCGCCAGCGCCCCTGCCCCGGCGCACCACGGCAGCGCCCGGAAGCCAAAGTTGAACAGCACGCCGAAGCCGGCGGCGGCGAAGGCGCCGAACAGCGCCTGATGCAGAAGGTGCGGCAGAAGTTCCAGCATGCTTACGACCTCAGGCCAAGGAGCGCCTCGGCGAACCAGACGCCAACGGCCGCGAAAATCATGATCATCAGCACCCAGACGGCGCGGGCGCTGCCCATGGTAGGATAGCCGTCCATGATGTCGGTCTGAGCGTTGGTCGATGGCACGCCGGGCACCAGCAGCAGGATCGACGCCATCATGGCGAGGTTGACGCTCGAACTCCGCAGCAGCATGGCGCCGATGCCACCCAGCGTCGCCGACAGGAAGGCGATGACGCCGGCGACGATGAAGACGTTGACGCCGCGATGCAGCAGCTGATGGCGGACGTACTGGCCGATGCAGCCGGCCACCAGCACCGGTCCGAAGGCCAGCCAGTCGATGCCGAGCAGCCGGCCGAACGAGGCGCAGGCGATGCCGACGGCCACCGCCACCACCCAGGCCGGATGGCGCGGCGTATCACGCACCAGTCGGGCCAGCTCGGCGTCCACCTCGTCCACCGCCATGCCGCCCTTGGAAGCCCGCACCGCCAGCTGGCGTACCGCCTGATCGAGCCGATGATTGACGCCCAGGCGCCCCACCTGCAGCATGCGGGTAATGGTGGTGCCGCCAACGTGCAGCGTCATCTCCAACGAGGCGTAACCGGAGCGCATCGACACGTCGTCGACACCGAAGCCCTGAACCACCATGCGCATGCCGGCATGGACGACGCTCACCGATGCGCCGCACTCCATCATGACGCGGCCGAGCCGCAGGGCGGCGTTGGCGTAGGTCTCGAGTTCCCGGTGGCGAACGATGATCGGATCGCTATTTGATTCCATGGGGCTTCCCGGCTTGTGCTGTGACCCCATCGTCGATCTCGCGCCAATGGCGCCGGTGGGATCAAGCATTGCTGTCGTGAACGGTACGCGAAAAACGAATTGTTGGTGCACGCACCGCCGCCGCCATGCGCCTCTGCTCGTCGAGGCGTACAATGGCGCCGGCCGCGCACCGAGACTCAGTGTGCGCGAGTATCGGGCCGGCAGGCGCCGAGGGCAAGACGCAACGAAGGGCGGTCAGCCCGGCCGGAAGCGAGGTTTGGATGCGATCACTGCTGCAATACTGGCCGTTCTGGGCGCTGATGTCGGCACTATTCGCTGCCATGACGGCGCTGTTCGCCAAGATCGGCGTCTCGGCCATCGATTCGGACTTCGCCACGCTCGTCCGCACCTTCGTCATCCTGCTGACGGCCGGCGCCATCGTTGCGGTCGGCGGCCACTGGACGGCGCCGTCGAGCGTGCCAGGCCGAGCCTGGCTGGCCCTGATTCTCTCCGGCCTGGCCACCGGCGGCTCTTGGCTGTGCTACTTCCGCGCCCTCAAGCTCGGCGATGCCTCGCGCGTCGCGCCGGTCGACAAGCTATCGGTGGTGCTGGTCGCCATCCTCGCGGCCCTGCTGCTTGGCGAGCGCCTGTCGCCCGCCGGCTGGCTCGGTGTTGTGCTGATCGCCGCCGGCGCCGGACTGGTCGCCTTCGCCGGCTGAAGGCGAGCAATCCTCGCAAGGTCCGACGGAAAAATGTACCAACATACGGTGAACTGCGGTCACGCGACCGGCGCCGGCGCTGCGGCGAGGCGGCCAGCCCGGCCCGGCCCCGTGGCTGAGAGGCGGATGGCGGGACGCCAATTCAATCGTTTTGCCCGGAAATCCGCCGTGTCGGCAAGTCAGCATTCATCGGCGCCCGGACCGGCAAACAGCCGCTTCATCCGAACAAACCGCAACAGGAAAGATACTGGATTTCTGCCCCGAACGGTCGATGCGACAAGCAAATTCGTTGCAGGCAAAGCCCATGGCAATGGGATTTCCGTCACCACGTTCCGGACAGGTTGATTTACACCATGGCTTTCTTAACGAAACCACGATAAACGGACAATCGAGCCAAACGGCGAATTGGACTGGGACTGTCCTCCGCACCGGGGAAGATCGCGCAAGTGGGCGATGTTCTGGACGAACGGCAGTCGGAGGCCCGTCAGGGTCCGAACTCAAACCGTACGGGTGATGAATACGACCCATGAAACCGATTGTCACGCTCACGCTCAACCCGTCGATCGACGTCACCGCTGAAGCCGACGTCGTTCAGCACACCCACAAGATCCGCGTTTCGGACGCCCAGTCTGACCCCGGTGGCGGCGGTCTCAACGTCACGCGCGTCATCAACGATCTGGGTGGCAGCTCCGTGGCGCTCTACCTGTCCGGTGGCACCACCGGTCAGATGCTCGACGAAATTCTCGGCGAGCGCGGCATCCCGCGCCGGCGAATCAACATCGAGCAGTCGACGCGCGTCTGCAACCTGATCTACGAACGGTCGACCGGTCTCGAGTACCGCTTCATCCCCGAGGGGCCCGTGGTCTCCGAGCTCGAATGGAAGCGCTGCCTGCTGGTGCTGCGCGATCTCGAATGGGATTGGGTCGTCGGTTCGGGTTCGTTGCCGCGCGGCATTCCCGCCGACTTCTACGCCGAACTGTCCAAGGTGGTGCAGGCCCGAGGTGGCAACCTGGTGCTCGACACCTCCGGCAAGCCGCTGGAACTGGCGCTCGAATACGGTGGCATCACCCTGTTCAAGCCGAGCGAAGGCGAGTTCGCCAAGCTGGTTGGCCGGCCGCTGCCGACCAACGACGACATGATCGTCGCGGCCAAGGAGATGATCGGCACCGGCCGCGTCAAGATCATCGCCATCACCATGGGTGGCGACGGCGCGCTGCTGGTCACCGCCAACAACCACGTCTTCCTCAAGGCGCCGCCGGTCGAGGTCAAAAGTGCCTCAGGCGCCGGTGACAGCTTTGTCGGCGGCATGGTCTACGGCCTCGCCTCCGGCCTGACCCCGGAAGATGCCTTCCGCCTCGGCGTTGCCTCGGGCACCGCGTCCGTCATGATGCCGGGCACGCAGCTCTGCCGCAAGGAAGACGTCGACCGCATTCTCGAAGAGATCGGCGCCCACCACAACAACTGGTGAGCCAGCCCTCTCGGCAAACAGCAAAAGGCGGCGCCCGCTGGAGCGCCGCCTTTTGCTTGTGCCCATGGCGTCGCCCATGGTCAGGCAGGCACTTCCGCCGCCTTGAGGCTGACGCTCTCGCCGCAGCCGCAAGCGCCCACCTGGTTGGGGTTGTTGAAGACGAAGCCGGTCTTGAGCGTCGTCCGCTCGAAGTCCATCTCGGTGCCGAGCAGGAACAGCACCGCCTTGGCGTCGACGAACACCGTCGCGCCCTCGGCTTCCACCCGTTCGTCGCCCGGCTGCGCCTCGCGGGCCAGATCGAGCGTGTACGACATGCCGGCGCAACCGCCGTTCTTGACGCCCAGGCGGATGCCGAGCACCGACGCATCGTCGGCCGCCTCGACGATCTCGCGCACACGCGCCGCCGCCGCCGGCGTCAGCTTCATCACTTCAAACTTGCGCTTGGCCTCGGCCATCTCACCCTCGCTGAACCGTCTGCCGCCCATGCGGCCTGCTGCGTATATAATGACAATAGGACGCATTACCAGGTCGAAGGCAAGGCCCATCCGCCCTGCTCGTCGCTCGCCGAGGGTAGGTCGGGCAGCGAAGACGCCTGTTCCGCGCCTCCGCTGGTCCGAAAAGTCGGCTACTTGTCGGGCGGATGCGTTTAGTACCAGTTGGTGGCGACCTGCGCCTCTTCGCTCATCCGGTCGGGCGTCCACGGCGGATCGAACACCATGTTGACCTTGACGCCATAGACGCCCCGGACGACGCCAACCGCGTCCGACACCCAGCCCGGCATTTCTCCGGCCACCGGACAGCCCGGCGCCGTCAGCGTCATGTCGATGGTGACGAAGTGGTTGTCGTCGATATCGATCTTGTAGACCAGGCCGAGTTCGTAGATGTCGGCCGGGATCTCCGGATCGTACACCGTCTTCAACGCGGCGATGATGTCCTGGGCGATGCGCTCCAGTTCCTCGGGCGGAATGGCCGAGCCGCCAACATGTTCGGGCGCGTTCGGCTGGGGCGTGGTGGTGTCGGTCATGTCGGTCATCCGAACAGCGTTTCGGCCTTGCGGAGGGCGACGACCAGCGCGTCGACTTCTTCAAGGGTGTTGTAGAGGGCAAATGACGCCCGGCAGGTCGAGGTGACGCCGAAGCGGTTGAGCAGTGGCATGGCGCAATGGGTGCCCGCCCGCACCGCCACGCCGTAGCGATCGATGACGGTGGCGATGTCGTGGGCGTGGGCACCAGCCATGGAAAAGGCGACGATCGCCCCCTTTTCGCGGGTGGTGCCGTAGATGCGCAGCGAGTTGATCTTGCCGAGCTCGCGCATGGCATAGTCGCGCAGGCTGTTCTCGTGGGCGAGAATGGCTTCGCGGCCGAGGCTCTGCATGTACTTCAGCGCCGCCCCGAGACCGATGGCCTGAACGATCGGCGGCGTGCCCGCTTCGAAGCGGTGCGGCGGATCGTTGTAGGTGACGTGATCTTCCGTCACCTCGGCGATCATTTCGCCACCGCCCTGCCACGGCGGCATGGCGTCGAGCAGGTGCTTCTTGCCATAAAGCGCGCCAATGCCGGTCGGTCCGTACACCTTGTGGCCGGTGATGACGTAGAAGTCGGCGTCGAGGTCCTGCACGTCGACCGGCAGGTGCACCGCCCCCTGGCTGCCGTCGACCATCACCACGGCGCCGTGAGCATGGGCGATGCGCACCACGTCCTTGATCGGCACGATGGTGCCGGTGACGTTCGACATGTGGGTGATGGCGACGATCTTGGTCCGCGACGTGAACAGCCGCTCGAACGCCTCGAGATCGAACGTACCGTCGTCGAGTACCGGCGCCCACTTGATGACGACGCCGCGCTTCTCGCGATGGAAGTTCCACGGCACGATGTTGGAGTGGTGTTCGAGGATCGACAGGATGACTTCGTCGCCCTCGCCCAGCACCGAACCGCCGTAGCTGGCCGCCACGAGGTTCATCGCCTCGGTCGACGAGCGGGTGAAGATCACCTGTTCGACCGAGGGTGCGTTGAGGAAGGCGCGAACCGCTTCGCGGGCCTCCTCGTAGGCCTCGGTGGCGGCGTTGGAAAGGTAATGCAACCCCCGGTGCACGTTGGCGTACTCATGGGTATAGGCATGCATCATGCGGTCGAGCACGGCCTGCGGCTTCTGGGCCGAGGCGCCGTTGTCGAGATAGACCAGCGGCTTGCCATAGACCGTGGTCGCAAGGATGGGGAAGTCCTTGCGGATGGTTGCGACGTCGTAGGGAAGTACTGCCATGAAAGGGCCTCTGACCGGCGGCGATGCGGCCGCGGCCGCACCCTCACCCCTCTTGCGTTACGCCTTGCGCGCCCCAAGCCACGCGTCGACCCGATGCACGAGAGCCTCGCGCACCGCTTCATTGTGAACTTCGTCGATGGCCTCGCCGAGGAAGGCCAGGATCAGCATCGACTCCGCCTCGTCGTGCGGAATGCCGCGCGACAGCAGATAGAACAGCAACTCGTCATCGATGGCGCCGCAGGTGGCGCCATGGCCGCACTGCACGTCGTCGGCGAAAATTTCCAATTCCGGCTTGGCGTCGGCCTCGGCCTGCTCGGACAGCAGCAGCGACGCCGTCATCATGCGGGCATCCGTCTTTTGAGCGTGGCTCGGCACCGAGATGCGGCCGGCAAAGGCCGAACGCGCCTCGTCGTCGATCACCGCCTTGTAGAGTTCGCGGCTCTGGCAGCCGGCAGCGTCATGCACCACCTGCAGCGTCGTGTCGGCATGGCGGCGGCCCGACAGCATGGTCAGGCCACGGAAGCCGCCGACAGCGTCGCGCCCGGCGAAACGGGCATAGAGCTGATTGCGGGCGATGGCGCCGCCAAGCGCGGCGTTGAACGTCTCGCAGCGGGCGCGGGCGCCGATGCGGGCGATCACCGTGGTGAGCGCCACCGCCGTGTCGGGCTCGAGCTGCAGACGGATGTGGTCGAAGCTGGCGTCGTCGCCGACATCGACCACCGTCACGACGTTCGACTGGTTGGCAACCGGTGACAGCGACTCGATCGTCTCGATCAGCGTCAGCCGGGCGCCGGCGCCGACCTTGACCAGATGGCGCACCGCCGTCGAAGCGGCCAACGCCCCCTCGGTCAGGTGGACGATCTCGATTGGCCGTTCGATGGCGACACCGTCGGCCACCGCCAGCAGCACGCCGTCGGTCATGAAGGCGGTGTTGAGCGCCACGGCCGTATTGCCGGCGATGCCGGCGTTGAGTTCGAGCGCCTTCAGCACAGCGGGCTCGCCCTTGGCCAGCGCCTCGGCCAGCGAACCGACCGACAGTCCCGTTTCGAGGTCGGAGAGGTCGCTGAGCGCGGCGACGAAGCGACCGTTGGCCACCACCAGACGGCGGGCCTTGTCGCCTTCGATGGCCGGTCGCGCTGCCGCCACGGCAGCTGGATCGGCGGCGCCGGCGGCGGCCGGCACGGTCTTCAGGTTGGCCTTGAGGTCGGTATAGCGCCACTCTTCGACGCGGCGGTGCGGCAAGCCGTCGGCATCGACGGTACCGAACGCCCGATCGCGCAACGCCGTCACGGCGGCCGTGCCCGGCAGCGCCGGCTTCTCGACCGGATAGCGGGCGGCAATCGCCGCTTCCGCCGGGGTCTTCTTCAGGTTCTCAGCCATCGACGGCTCCCTCAGGCGGCGTTGGCGACGTAGGCGGCGTAGCCGTTCTTCTCAAGCTCGAGCGCCAGCTCGGGGCCGCCGGTCTTGACGATGCGGCCCGCCGACAGCACGTGGACGATGTCCGGCTTGATGTGGTCAAGCAGACGCTGGTAGTGGGTGATCACCACGAACGAACGCTCCGGCGAACGCAGGGCGTTGACGCCTTCCGACACCACCTTGAGGGCGTCGATGTCGAGGCCGGAATCGGTCTCGTCGAGAATGCAGATCGACGGCTGCAGCAGTGCCATCTGCATCACCTCGGCGCGCTTCTTCTCGCCGCCGGAGAAGCCGACATTGACCGGCCGCTTCAGCATGTCCTGAGTGATGTTGAGCCGGGCGGCGACGCCCTTCACCGCCTTCATGAACTCCGGCGTCGTCATTTCCGCCTCGCCCTTGGCCTTGCGGTGGGCGTTGAGCGCCGCCTTGAGAAAGGTCATGGTGGCGACGCCCGGGATCTCGATCGGATACTGGAAGGCCAGGAACAACCCGGCCACCGAGCGCTCGTTCGGCTCGAGGTCGAGGATCGACTTGCCGTTGAGCAGCACGTCGCCCGCGGTGATGTCATAGTCGGGCTTGCCGGCCAGAATGTAGGAGAGCGTCGACTTGCCGGCGCCGTTCGGCCCCATGATGGCGTGCACTTCGCCGGGATTGACGGTCAGCGACAGGCCCTTCAGGATTTCGCGGTCGCCGATCTTGGCGTGGAGGTCGCGGATTTCGAGCATGGTGGGATATCCTCAGATCTCGCCGTCGAAATAATCGAGGCTGTTGGCCATGCGGCCGATGTAGCGGAAAGGCTTGCCGGTTCCCGGCGAATTGACCAGGAACTTGTCCGACTCGGGATACTCGCAAATCTCGGGATCGATCATTGTCGACACGCTGAGATACTTGAGATCGACCGCGCCGGTGTTGATGAGGTGATGCGCCGTCTCGCGGCCGCCAGCCGGGGCGGCCATGATGTCGCCGGTCTTGACCGGATAGCTGGCGTCCCCGAAGCGATAGGTGCCCTCGCCGGCGAGGATGAGAAACATCTCTTCGTTGACGTGATGGTTGTGCAGCGGGCACGACCGCTTGCCGGGCGGCACGATGGTGACGTTGTAGCCGAGCTTGCTGGCCCCGACCGCCTCGCCGAGGGCCGCGTAGCGCTCGGCGTAGACTTCGCCCTTGGCGGACTCGATGAGTGGCACTGCGTCGATATGGACGACCGGTTTCACCCGACGCTCCCTTCAAGGCTGATGCCGATGAGCTTCTGCGTTTCGACCATGAACTCCATGGGCAGTTGCTGCAGCACGTCCTTGACGAAGCCGTTGACGATGAGGGCGATGGCCTCTTCCTGCGGCAGGCCGCGCTGCAGGCAGTAGAACATCTGGTCGTCGGAAATCTTGGAGGTCGTCGCCTCGTGCTCGACCACGGCGGTGGCGTTGCGGCTCTCGATGTAGGGTACCGTGTGGGCGCCGCACTTGTCGCCGATCAGCAGCGAGTCGCAGTTGGTGAAGTTGCGGGCGCCGGTCGCTTTGCGCCCCACCGAGACGAGGCCGCGATAGGTGTTGCTCGACTTGCCGGCCGAAATGCCCTTGGAGATGATCTTCGACGTGGTGTTCTTGCCGAGATGCACCATCTTGGTGCCGCTGTCGACCTGCTGCCGACCGTTGGAGATGGCGATGGAATAGAACTCGCCACGCGAATTGTCGCCACGCAGGATGCAGGACGGATACTTCCAGGTGATGGCCGAACCGGTTTCCACCTGCGTCCAGGAGATCTTGGCGTTCTTGCCGCGACAGTCGCCGCGCTTGGTAACGAAGTTGAAGACGCCGCCCTTGCCCTCGGCATCGCCCGGATACCAGTTCTGGACGGTGGAGTACTTGATCTCGGCGTCATCGAGAGCGATCAGCTCGACGACGGCGGCGTGCAGCTGGTTCTCATCGCGCGAAGGCGCCGTGCAGCCCTCAAGATAGGACACGTAGGCGCCTTCGTCGGCGATGATCAGCGTCCGCTCGAACTGGCCGGTGTTCTTCTCGTTGATGCGGAAATAGGTCGAGAGCTCCATCGGGCAGCGCACGCCTTTGGGCACGTAGACGAACGAGCCGTCGGAGAACACGGCCGAATTGAGCGTGGCGTAGAAATTGTCCGACACCGGCACGACCGAGCCGAGGTACTTCTTCACCAGTTCCGGATGGGTGTGAACCGCCTCCGAGATCGGACAGAAGACGACACCGTGCTTGGCGAGCTCGGCCTTGAAGGTGGTCACCACCGACACCGAATCGAACACGGCGTCGACGGCGACGCGCGCACCTTCACCGCGCTCGACGCCGGCCAGAATCTCCTGCTCCTTGAGCGGGATGCCCAGCTTCTCGTAGGTGCGGATCAGCTCGGGATCGACCTCTTCGAGACTCTTGGGCCCGACCTTCTTCTTGGGGGCGGCGTAGTAGTGCAGATCCTGGAAGTCGATTTCGGGGTATTCGACGCGGGCCCAGCTGGGCTCGTCCATGGTCTGCCAGCGCCGGAACGCCTCAAGGCGCCACTCGGTCAGCCACTCGGGCTCGTTCTTCTTGGCCGAAATGAACCGGACAATGTCCTCGTTGAGGCCCTTTGGCGCCAGATCGGACTCGATGTCGCTGACGAAGCCGTACTTATACTTGTCGACGTCGATCGAGAGGACCTGCTCGACCGTCTCCTTGACTGCTGCCATAGCCTGCTCCTTCCGCGCGGTTTCAAGGACCGTGGGAGAACTCGAGGAGACAATGTAGTTGTTTCCTCGCAACTTTCCAGTCGCCTAGGCGACACGTGTCCCATGTAGTTTTGTCATAGCCCGAAAAACGTTGTCGGAGATCAAACCGAAACGCTCGATTTCGGCATCCGTGGTGGCCGGACCGATCGACAGCCGCAAGCCGGCGCGCGCCAGCCCCTCGTCGACGGCCATGGCCTTGAGCACATGACTCGCCTTGACCTTGCCCGACGAGCAGGCCGAGCCCGACGACAGCGCCACGCCGGCGAGGTCGAAGGCGATGACGGCCGTCTCGGCCGCCGTGCCCGGCACGGCGAGGCAAAGCGTGTTGGGCAGCCGCTCGACGGCTTCCCCGAAGATCACCACCTGTGGCGCCGTCTGGCGCACCAGCGCCGCGAGGCGGTCGCGTCGCGCCGCCACCGCCGCCATGTCCGCGAGTTCACTCCGCGCCTGCTCGGCGGCCACGCCAAAGGCGGCGATGCCGGCGACATTCTCCGTACCGGCCCGCCCGCCCTGCTCCTGACCACCGCCGGTCAGCAGCGGCGCGAAGGCAAAGCCGTTGCGGCCGCGCACGATGGCGCCCACGCCCTGGGCGCCGCCAATCTTGTGGGCCGACAGCGTCAGCACGTCGACGTCGAGCGTTTCGATGTCGACGGCAACCTTGCCGGCCGCCTGCACCGCGTCGCTGTGGACGAGGCCGCCATGGCCATGCACGAGACGCGCCAACTCGGCAATCGGCTCGATGACGCCGGTCTCGTTGTTGGCCAGCATCACCGACACCAGCGCCCGCTGACCGCCGGCGGCAAGTTCGTCGAGCCGGCCTGCGAGCCAGCCGAGATCGATGAGGCCGTTGCCGTCGACCGGGATGGTCTCGACACGGTCGGCGGCGAAGCGGCCGCCCTTCAGCACCGCCGGATGCTCGACCGCCGACACCAGCAGCCGATCGATGGCAAACGGCTTGCCGAACAGCGTCCAGTCCGGGGTGAGCACGGTGTTGGCCGCCTCCGTACCGCCCGAACAGAAGGTGACGGCCTTGCCTTCGGCGCCGACCAGCCGGGCGACCTGGCGTCGCGCCGTCTCGATGGCTGCGTGCGCCGCCCGCCCCTCGGCATGTACCGACGAGCCGTTGCCCGGCCGGCCAAGCCAATCGACGATAGCGGCCCGCGCCGCCGCGTTGAGCGGCGCCCCGGCGTTCCAGTCGAAATAGATGCGCGCCTCAGCCATGACCTCTACCAATTCAACCCGTGACCAAGCTTGCTGCGGCCACCATCGATCGCCATCTGATGGAGCACATCGCCGCCGAAAGCCAGCACGACCTTGTTCCGTTCGAATCAATACACGCCCGACACTGGCGATTTTTCTTGACGTCGGACAGGCCGTCGGTCCAGTGCAATCCCACGGAGTCGGCCATCTCGGTCGGCTTGGAAGTTTGAACGCTTAAAAACTAGTTCCGGCCCACTGCCCCGTCAAGAATTGATGATCGACGCTCTCCGATTATCGAGAGGGGGCAGCCGCCGGCACCGAGATCGAGGAATCGATGCCCGAAGTCATCTTCAACGGCCCCGCCGGGCGCCTGGAAGGCCGCTACCAGCCCTCCAAGGTGCGCAATGCCCCGATCGCCATGATCCTGCATCCGCACCCGTCCTTTGGCGGCACCATGAACAATCAGGTGGTCTACCGCCTGTTCTACATGTTCAAGGAGCGCGACTTCGCGGTCCTTCGCTTCAATTTCCGTGGTGTTGGCCGTAGCCAGGGCCAGTTCGACCACGGCGCGGGCGAACTCAGCGACGCCGCCTCGGCGCTCGACTGGGTGCAGACCATTCATCCGGAAGCACGCTTCTGCTGGGTCGCCGGCTTCTCCTTCGGTGCCTGGATCAGCATGCAGCTGCTGATGCGTCGACCGGAAATCGAGGGCTTCATCTCCATCGCCCCGCCGGCCAACCTCTACGACTTCTCCTTCCTGGCCCCTTGCCCGTCGTCTGGCCTCATCGTCCACGGCGACGTCGACAAGGTCGTGCCGCAGAAGGACGTTCAGGGCCTCGTCGACAAGCTCAAGGCCCAGAAGGGCATCACCATCGACCATCGCACCATCGAGGGCGCCAACCACTTCTTCGATCAGAAGGTCGATGACCTCATCGATACCTGCGCCAGCTACCTCGACATGCGCCTCGCCCAGCCGCCGGAAGCCTGACCGACCGTCTGGAGCGCTTTCCGACCCGACTGAATCGTCAGGTCGACAAGAAATCGCTCCAGATTCAATAAGTTGAACAGCCAACTTCCGCCACTGCAAACGACAAACCCCGGCAACCGTCACGGCGCCGGGGTTTTTCATATCCGCTCAGGCGGCGACAACAGTCAGTAGCGCGCCACCAGCTGGGCGATCTCACTTTCCATCATCGCCTTGCGGGCCGCCAGCGTCGTGGCGAGATCGGCGGTTTCCAGCAGCGCCGGCAGCTTGACGGCCGGCATGCTGATGAGCGCCTGCGGCGGCCGAACGGCCGGCACCGCCTTGCTGACGTTGAACTCCGGCGCGAACAGCTCGATGAAGCGACGCACCACGGCGCTGCGTTCGCCGGCGAACGGCAGCGGCATCCAGGCGAAACCCTGGGCGTTGACGTCGAGAGCGGCATCCTTGGCCCGAACGTTCTCGATGGCGTTGATGATCGAATCGCCCTCGCCAACGAAGATCGGCTTGGCCCGCCCCTCGACACTGCGCGTCAGCACGAAGACGCCCGAGCGGTCAGGCGCCGCTGGTCCGCACTCGAACTCATACTCTCCATACATGGCGGGAGACTGGCCGACCGCAGGCAGCTGCGGTGCAGCAGTGGCGCGAGACTGGTTCGGAATCCAATTTGAACTACCCATGGCTCGACCTCGCTGTCTGGAGATTTGGGGAACAAGATCAGAATGGACCGAATCACGGTCACGATCAAGTTACACTTTCGTGTGTCACCAAATGCGGCAAGTTTTACTTAATCGCCTGAGCTTATATGGATTTATGCGTATAAGATAAATTTATACGATTTATATTTTTTCTGCACTTCTCTACCATACTAGTCTTCGATTACTGAAAAATGACACGGATTTAGCGGTTCTTTCCCAGCCCCCGGAGACCAACGCCAACGCGCAGCCGCCCAAATCCGACCCGCTCGGCGGGAAATATTCAGTTGGATTACTTAACTGACCGTTTCAGAATGGAACACACGTCGATCCCGTCGATCACGAAGTTCGTGAACGGATCGTGTGGAAGAACGAGCCCGATCAGCCGATCAGCGTCGTCACGAAGGCGCCGATACCCTCGGCCGCCCGCGACCGCCGGCTCCGCTCGGCACGCAGGATGGCCGTCAGGTCAGAGAAGGCGGCATCGAGGTCGTCGTTGACCACGACGTAGTCGAAATTGGACCATTGCTCGATTTCGGTCTTGGCGTTCCTGAGCCGCTTCTCGATCACCTCGGCCGCGTCCTCGGCCCGGCGGTTGAGCCGTGCCCTGAGTTCCGCCATCGACGGCGGCAGGATGAAGACCGAGACGACATCGGCCGCCATCTTGTCACGCAGCTGGGCAGCCCCCTGCCAGTCGATGTCGAACAGCACATCGCGGCCCTCGGCCAGCGCCTCTTCCACCGGCGCCCGGGGCGTGCCGTAAAAGTTGCCATGCACTTCCGCCCACTCCAGCAGTTCGCCGCCGTCGCGCATCGACAGAAAGCGCTGCTGCGAAATGAAGTGATAGTGGACGCCGGCGATCTCGCTCGGCCGCCGCTCGCGCGTCGTCACCGACACCGACAGCGTCATGTCGCGGTCCTTCTCGAGGATGTTGCGCGACAGCGTGCCCTTCCCCGCCCCCGACGGCGAGGAAATGACGAACATCAGGCCCCGACGGGCAAATCGGACGTGCTTGGGTTCTTGGGCCATCATCGCATCACTCGACGTTCTGGACCTGCTCCTTGAACTGGTCGACCACCGCCTTGAGGGCGAGGCCGATCCGCGTCAGGGCGGTATCATTGGACTTGGAACAGAGGGTATTGGATTCGCGGTTGAATTCCTGGGCCAGGAAGTCGAGCCGGCGACCGACGGCGACCTTGCCGGCGAGCAGTTCGCGCGCCTGCGCCACGTGGGCCTTCAGCCGGTCGAGTTCCTCGCGCACGTCCGCCTTGGTGGCGATCAGCGCCGCCTCCATATGCAAGCGCGCCGGGTCGATGTCGTCGCGGCCGAACAGCACTTCGAGCTGATCGAGCAACTTGGCCTTGATCGCCTCGGCCGACCGGGCCGGCAGCCGCTCCGCCTCACCGACCAGCCGCTCGATCTCGTCGATCTGGCTGGAAAGAATGCGCTCCAGCGCCTCGCCTTCCGAGCGCCGCGCCGCCACGAAGGCGGCAAGCGCCTGCTCGAACGCGGCGGCGAGTTCGCCCTCAAACGCCTTGCGCTCGTCGTCGTCCGGCACGTGCTCGACGACGTCGACGACGCCGCGCACGTTGAGCAGCCCGTCGAGCGAGGCGTCGGCGATGCCGGGCGTGCCGCTGTGGCGTTGGGCGAGCGCGATCAGCGTCGCCAGCAGCTCTTCATTGATGCGGAACGTCTCGGCCATGCCGACGCGCGTCACCGTGAGATTGATCGACACGTTGCCGCGCGACAGCGCCTCGGCGCCCCGCTTGCGCACGATCGCCTCGACGGCGTCGAAGCCGGACGGCAGGCGCAGACGCAGGTCGAGGCCGCGCCCGTTGACCGAACGCAACTCCCAGGCAAACTGGCAACCGGCCGCCGCCCCGTCGAAGCGGGCAAAGCCCGTCATGCTTTGAACTGCCATTGATCTTCCCCAACACTGTGGCAGGCGTTTTGGCACGGACCAGCGCTGCCGCCAAGAGGGTTTGCCGCCCCGCGCCCACCCACGTGCAATTGATCGCCCCGAAGCCGGCGGCCATTCACAGCGCCATCGATCGGCACTAAGTTCGATGACCAGATCAAGGGAGGAAATGCAATGGAATATCGCCAGCTCGGCCGCTCGGGTCTCCGCGTCTCAACGATGGCGCTTGGTACCATGACCTTCGGCGGCAAGGGCGCGTTCGCCAAGGTCGGCAACGTCGATCTGCGCGATGCCGCCCGCCTGATCGACATCGCGATGGAAGCCGGCGTCAATCTCATCGATACCGCCAACGCCTATTCCGGCGGTCTTTCCGAGGAGATGCTGGGCGAACTGCTGGCCGGCGGGCGGCGCGCCGGTCTGCTCATCGCCACCAAGGTGCGCTTCCCCATGGGCAACGGCCCCAACGATGCCGGCCTCAGCCGCCATCACATCGTCGCCGCCTGCGAGGCCAGCCTCAAGCGTCTCCGGGTCGACGTCATCGACCTCTACCAGGTCCATCAGTGGGACGGTCTGACCCCCATCGAAGAGACCATGAACGCCCTCGACCAGTTGGTCCACCAAGGCAAGGTACGCTACATCGGCTGCTCGAACTTCTCCGGCTGGCACATCATGAAGGCCTTGGCCGCTGCCGGCGCCGCCGCCAGCGAACGCTTCGTCTCCCAGCAGATCCACTACACGCTGGAAGCCCGCGAAGCCGAGTTCGAGCTGGTGCCCATCTCCCTCGACCAGGGCCTCGGCATTCTTGTCTGGAGCCCGCTGGCCGGCGGTCTGCTGTCGGGCAAGCATCGGCGCAATGTCGCGACGCCGGAAGGCACGCGCCAGCTGGCCGGCTGGCCCGAGCCGCCCATCCGCGACGAGGACCGGCTGTGGAACATCATCGACGTCATCGTCGACATCGCCGCCGCCCGTGGCGTCTCCGGCGCCCAAGTGGCGCTCGCCTGGACGCTCGGCCGTCCCGGCGTCACCTCGCTGGTCATCGGTGGTCGCAACGAAGCGCAGATCACCGACAACCTCAAGGCCGCTGAACTGCGGCTCAGCGCCGAGGAGCGCGCCCGCCTCGACGCCGTCAGCCGGCTACCGCTGCCCTACCCCTACTGGCACCAGCGCTGGACGGCCATGGACCGCATGGGCCCGGTCGACCACGTGCTGCTCGACCAGCACGACGCCTGACCGCTGCCGGGCTCAACGGTGGCGCACCGACGGCGTCCTGAGGGTCACCAGCTCTTCGGCCGCCGTCGGATGCACCGCCATGGTGCGATCGAAATCGCGCTTCGTCGCCCCCATGGTGAGCGCGATGCCGACGAGCTGGATCATCTCGCCTGCCCCCTCGCCGAGCAGATGCACGCCGAGCACCCGATCAGAGGCGGCATCGACGACGATCTTCATGAACGTGCGCTCGTCGCGCCCGGCCAGGATGTTGCGCATCGGCCGGAACTCGGTCTTGTAGACGTCGACGGCGGCAAAGCGCGCCACCGCCTGCTCCTCGGTGAGACCAATGGTGCCGAGCTCGGGCGTGGTGAACACGGCCGTCGGAATCAGGCTGTGATCGGCAATGCTGTCGCGACCGCCGAACACGCTGTCGGCGAAGGCGTGTCCCTCGCGGATGGCCACCGGCGTCAGCTGCGCCCGGTCGGTGACGTCGCCAACGGCATAGATCGACGGCACGTTGGTTTCCGAAGCGGCATTGACGCGGATGGCGCCCTTGTCGTCGAGGGCGACGCCGGCCGCTTCGAGGCCGAGCCCACCGGTGTTCGGCACTCGGCCGGTGGCGTAGAGCACCACGTCGGCGGCAAGGACGTCGCCGCCCGCCAGGCGCAGCGCCAGCCCGGCCGCCGTCTTGTCGATGGCCGCCACCGCGGCACCGGTACGGATGGTGACGCCACGCTTGCCGAGGGCCAGCGCCAGCTTGTCGCGCAGGTCGCGATCGAAGCCGCGCAGGATCTGCTCGCCGCGATAGACGAGAGCGACGGCAACGCCGAGCCCAGCCAACAGCGAGGCGAACTCGACGGCGATGTAGCCGCCACCCACCACGGCCACCCGCGCCGGCAGGCTCGGCAGGTCGAAGATCTCGTTGGAGGTGAGCGCGTGTTCGATGCCCGGCAGCGCCGGCAGGTATGGCCGGGCACCGGTGGCGATCAGGATGCGCTCGGCGGTAACGATGCGACCGCTGTCGACGAGGCGGACACGATGGGCGTCGACGAGTTCGGCCCGCTCGCGCACGATGGCGACGCCGGCCCGGTCGAGGTTGCCGCCATAGGCCGCTTCCAGCCGACCGATCTCGGCGTCCTTGGCGGCTCTCAGCTTCGACCAGTCGAAGCGGGTTTCCCCGACGGTCCAGCCGAAGCCGGCGGCATCGGCGAACTCGCCGGCGAAGCGCGAGGCGTAGACCAGCAGCTTCTTGGGCACGCAGCCGCGGATGACGCAGGTGCCGCCGACCCGGAACGACTCGGCGACGGCGACGCGGGCGCCGTAGCCGGCAGAAATGCGCGCGGCGCGAACCCCACCGGAGCCCGCGCCGACAACGAAGAGATCATGGTCGAAGGATGCCATCTGCCACCGCCGCTCGAGAGCCACGGCCCGATCCGGCCGGGCCGGTCTCGGGTCGAGCGAACGCCGGATGACGCCCGCCGCCCAGAGATATCGTCGGCCACGCTGGATTTGGCAACCGCCTGATCAGTACTTGTGACCGCGCTTGTTCAGTTCGTCGCGGCTCTTGGTCAGGATTTCCGTCGACAGCGCGTCGCGCCAGATGTTGGCCGAGCGCATCGAGTCCTGAATGATCAGCGCCATGTTCTGCCCGAACTTCTGGCCGACCGGCGAGCGATAGAAAGCAGCGATCTGCTTGAGTTCGTCTTCGGAGAAGCGGGCGGCCCAGACCTTTTCCAGCTCGCGATCAAGCTCGGGACGGCGCTTGGCGAGATCGAGCGCCACGGCGTTGACCACTTCCGTCACGTCCTTGACCGCGCTCGGGTCGGAGCGCAGGAACAGCGCCTTGGTCTGGTCGGCCAGAACGATCAGGATCTGGTTGAACTGCTCGCTGGCATGCGCCGCCGCGATGGTTTCGCGCGCCGCCGCCAGATGGGACTCCGTGTACTCTTCCGCCAGGACCGGAGTAGCCAGCGCTACAACGACAAGTGCTGCCGCAAGCGGACGGCGAAGGATGGACAGGGTCCGATTCATCGATTGTCTCCAAAGGGATAAGTTGCAAGCCGAACGGATCCGAGACGAAGCCCGAAGCTCCCGCGCCAACGGACCGATATGCAATCGGCCCTCGGCGGCGGAAGAATCTCCGACGGCGAAGTCAGCAGAGCCTTTGAATCACAATTCTGGCAAAATGATGCACGCCAGCCGGCCCTTGTCCGGCCATCGCGACCATTTCCCGCCCTGCTTTGCCGGAAACGGCCGACGACCGCAAGCCTGTTGTGCAGGACGCCCCTCCAAGGTCGAAGTCGGGGAGAAACTTGGCCGCGTCTGTGCTATCGCGTCAGGACGTCGGTTGCCGGCCGCAAGCCGGCGGCGCTTGCCATGTCCGGCCACGACGGCCCGCCTGCCATTCTGTCCCAGTCTTCGGATCATCATGCCCGCCCCACTCGTCATTTTCGACCTCGACGGCACGCTGCTCGACACGGCCCCCGATCTCCTGCGCGCCCTCAACACCGTGCTGGTGGAACAGGGGCTGGCCCCGGTCGACCGGGCGGCGGTCGAATTCAACTTCGGTCACGGGGCCAAGGCACTGATCCTCGAAGGCTTCCGCCGCGCCGGGCGACCGCTGGCGCCCGAGGCGACCGAACCGCTGGTGCTGCGCTTCCTTGAGCTCTACGGCAGCGGCTATGCCATCGACACCCGGCCCTTCCCCGGCGCCCTTGCCGCCATGGACCGGCTGGCCCGGCGCGGCGTCCGTCTCGCCGTCTGTACCAACAAGCGCGCCCATCTCGCCGTGCCGCTGCTGGCCGCCCTCGGCCTCGACCGTCATTTCGCCGCGGTGATCGGCGGCGACAGCCTCAAGGTGCGCAAGCCCGATCCCGGCCACATCCTCGGCACCATCGAGGCGGCCGGCGCGCTGCCCCGCTCTTCGGTGATGATCGGCGACAGCGACGCCGACATCGCCGCCGCCAAGGGTGCCGGCGTGCCGGTGGTGGCCGTCAGCTTCGGCTATTCGCCCGAACCGGTGGAAACCTTCTCCCCCGACGCCGTCATCGACAGCTACGACGATCTCGAAACCGCCCTCGTCAGGGTCAGCCCCGCCTTCCGCGCCTGTCTGGCGGAACGATCATGACGGCGGACAGCCGCCTTGCCAACGGCCTCGGCGCGGGGCAAGACGCTGGCGGTCCGACATTTCCGGTGAACCATGCCCGACATTGACACCACCTACCTCCGTGACGAGCTCTACGACTTCCTGAAGCGCGACGACCAGGCCCTCGATTTCCTGTTCAACCACGTGCTCGATGGCGTCTGGTACACCGACCTCGAACAGCCGTCCGTCGAATGGCTGAGCCCCAGCTACAAGGCGTTGTTCGGTTACGAGGACCATGAGATCGCCAATGTCGGGGAATGGTGGCGCACCAGCATGTTCCCCGAGGACGTCGAACTCGCCGACGAGAACTTCCGCAAGGCTGTTGCCGATCCCGACCACAGTTACGAGCACGTCGTCCGCTTCCGCCACAAGGACGGCCGCACCATCTGGGTACACTGCCGCGGCTATCTCATCCGCGACGTCGACGGCAAGCCGATCCGCATGCTCGGCTGCCACGTCGACGCCACGCGGCTGATGCAGATCGAGCAGATCGGCCGCTTCGGCACCATCATCGAGAACTGCGTTTCCGGCATCTACCTGATCGACGCCGAGACCTTGCGTTTCATCCAGGTCAACGGCGGCGCCCGCCGCCGGCTCGGCTACACCATGGCCGAACTGTCGGCCATGACGCCGCTCGACATCTGTCCGGGCAGCTCCCGTGCCACCTTCGAGGCGCGTGTCGCCCCGCTACGCCGGCGGGAAAGCCCGTTCATTGCCTTCGAGGCCACCCACCGCTGCAAGGACGGCTCGACCTACCCCGTCGATATTCATTACGAGCTGTTGGAAACATCGGCGCGATCGGTGTTCCTCGCCTTCGTCAACGACATCAGCGAAAAGAAGCGTCACGCCAACGAACTAGCGGCCACCCAGGAAATCCACCAGATCATTCTCAACTCGGTGTCCGACGGCGTCGCCTCGCTCGAGGCGGTGCGCGAGAATGGCCGCATCGTCGATTTCGCCGTCGTTACCGCCAACCACGCCATGCGCCGGCAGTTCTCGCTCTACAAGGGGCCGCTGATCGGCGCCCGCGTCACGGCGCTGATGCCGGAGATCGCCCTGCCCGAACCGTTCGAGCGGCTTCTCGCCGCCGCCACCAGCGACAGCGGCGCCTTCACCGCCGAAATCGGTCCCGGCGGCGGCACCTCCGACTGGCTGCTGGTGCGCGCCAACCGTTCGCCGCTCGGCGGCCTGTCGATCACCTGCATCAACATCACCGCCGCCAAGGAGCGCGAGCTGTCGCTTTGCAAATCCAACGCGGCGCTGAAACGCTTCTCGGCCATTGTCTCGCACGATCTGCAGGCGCCGCTGCGCCACATCGGCCTGTTCGCCGAGATGCTGGCCGCCAAGCTGGCCGACAGCGACCGCGACACCGTCTTCCTGTCCGATCGCATCCGTTCCAACGTCGATCGCATGCAGCGGATGATCGCCGGCCTGCTCGACTACACCACGGTCGCCTACGCCGAAATTCGCCGCGATAGCGTCGATCTCAACCTGGTGCTGGCCGACGTGCTGCGCCTCGTGGAGGCCGACGTCGCCGCCGCCGGCGCCACCGTCACCATCGAAGCGCTGCCGACGGTGCGCGGCGATCGCGACCTCCTGACGCGGCTGTTCCAGAACCTCGTCGCCAACGCCCTGAAATACCGTTCGATCGAGCCGCCGCGCCTGATCGTCGCCGCCGAGGCGGCGGCCGGCCGCTGTGAACTGTCGGTGAGCGATAACGGCATCGGCATCGATCCACGCTTCGCCGATCGCATTTTCGACGTCTTCAGCCGTCTGCACCGCGACGAAATCCAGTACTCGGGCATGGGAATAGGACTGGCAATCTGCCGCCAGATCGTCGAGAGTCACAAGGGTGAAATCTGGCTGGACGTCGGTTATGAAAGCGGAACCCGGTTCTGCTTGACGCTGCCGGCAGACTGAACGCGCTGCGGCGCGCGTCCGTGGGGGGATGCCATGGCGAGGAGCCTTCTGGTCATCGATGACGATGAAACCGATGTCATGTTCCTACGGGAAGCCTTTCGCAGCAAGGGGCAGGCGGTCGACATCCGCCATGCCCAGTCGGGCGACGAGGGGCTGGCCGCCATGCGCGAGGCGGCGCCCGATCTGGTGCTGCTCGACCTCAAGATGCCCGGCACGTCCGGCTTCGAGGTGCTGAACGCCATCCGTGTCGACGGCGCGCTGCGCCGGTCCAAGGTCATCGTCTTCTCGTCCTCGCAAAGCCGGGTCGACGTGCGCGAAGCCTACGAGAGCGCCGCCAACGCCTACATCACCAAGCCTTCGAGCATGAGCGGCTACCTCGACGTCGCCCAGTCGCTCACCGACCTCTGGCTTGGGCGCGTGCTTTCGGCCGACTGAGGCACCAGCGCCGTCATGGCCGATGGCGAGCCGTTGAAATCGCGCGCGAACCGCTTGACTTGCCCCCACGCTGCCCCTTATATCCCGCTTCACCGCACTGACGGTCCGGGCGCGTAGCTCAGCGGGAGAGCACTTCGTTCACACCGAAGGGGTCACAGGTTC
>CALMMQ010000105.1 GCA_937868725.1 uncultured Pleomorphomonas sp. | reverse complement strand
CTTTTTTATTATTGTATCAATTACAGTGTCGAAAATTGTTGATGCGTCCAGAATCGGATAGTCGGGATCCGTTTCGCCTCTCCACCACTTTTGAATGTATTCTCTACTGTCTCTAACGTTTAAGAGGTGTTTGATAGCTGCTTGATCAACATCGACCCTCAAGAGTCCTTGCTCAATTCTTAAAAAAACATCGTCTTCGTTGTATCTGTAGCAAGTGGTAAAATCGTCGTGTGGTTGCATACTACTTGCATTACTACTTGCCAACGCTGCTGATTTATTTTTATTATTAGGCTCCGTAGGAGCCTTATTCTTATACTTATCACTAAGTTCAACGTAGGTTGGATTGAGATCGTTATTTTTCAATTGGTTAGGCTGAAAATCCACCTCTTTTCTCTGAGCGATTTCGATTCCGTGGTGGTCGACCATTTTTCGTTTTTCAGCCGACTTCAGGCCAGCACGCCGGCCCGCTTCCGAGCGGTTGGCGGCGTGATCAAGCGCTGAAAGAGCGGCCGGGCAATCGACGCGATTTTGATTGAACACAAGTGTTCCCGCAAAAAGCGGATCGTTTCGGATTGACAGCCAGCGCTTGAGGCTCAGCCCGCACGCTGTAGCCAGCCCTTGATCAATGTCAGGGAGGCCGCCACCCGCGTTGAGCGCGCGACGGAAAAATTTGACGCGCGCGGCAAGCCGATCTGGTGGAAGTACGTCGATCCACGAATCGAGAATTCCGATCGGGATCGACGCAAAAACAAGAGTCATAGTTCGTGCTCCTGCGTCCCTATCACTCATCGGCCGCGGTGCTGCGCTGCTCCTTCGCCAAGCGGTTGCGCGCCCGCGTCGCCGCCGCCTTTGCCATGCGAGCCGCGCGCCGCTCCGGGTCACTCCACGACGCCCGGTGACCATGAGAAGCGGCCTTCGCGTAAGCCTCCCGGCGCTCCGAATCGGCGAGAGTTGCCTGCCGCCCCTCCATCATCTTCACAATATGATCACGTGAAAGGCTGACAGCGTGCGTCGCCGCGGTGCAGCTCCGCGGTGCCGACAGACGCGACTGCGCCCAATCGGCTAGCGCTTGACGCTCGTAAACAGCATACCGACCAAACTTTCTGAACTCAGGGCCGCCGCCGACAGACCGGAGCTTCGCCAAAGTTTTCGGGGAAACAGACAGGCCCCTGTGCGCAAAAAATTCGGACGCTTCATCCTGGCTGTAAAAGTCTTTTGACCGAGTTTCAACGTTCGCGGACTCGTCGTCCGCGTTGAGTGAAGTCATTTCATCCTCGCAAAAGCAGAAATCATCGGCTTTCACCGATGAGACTTTATATACTGAACAAGACTTCGTTACGCAAGATCATTATTATGATAAACCATTGATGATAATATCATTTTTATGATGCGTCACCCTGAGAATGAGATTTATGACGGTATAACCCATTGAAATATATGACGACATGACAACTGAAAATTGGATGATATTTATACTAGCTCATAGATTACATTTCTGCTTTTCAACGATTATTCGGCGTCGATCCGCCCTCACACCAAGATCGCGCTTCGGCTTTCTGTGCCTTCTCGGTTGACGGGCGTACAATAATTTAGTACGCTTCGCCTATGATCAAGAGCTTCCGAGATCGCCGCACCGCCAGCGTCTATGAGGGCGTAGCCGTCAAGGGCGTTCCGGCCGACGTGCTGAAACGGGCGGTCACTAAGATCTTCCTGATCGACACCGTGACGCGGCTCGATGACCTGCGGGTGCCGCCGGGCAATCGGCTTGAAGCGCTTGCCGGCGACCGCGCCGGCCAACATTCAATCCGCGTCAATGACCAATGGCGCATCTGTTTCGCTTGGCGGGACGGAGACGCCTACGATGTCGAGTTTTGCGACTATCACTGAGGAGGTTCCGACCATGCCCCGCGAAATTCCGCTGCCGCATCCTGGCATCGTCCTCAAGGAAGAGTTTCTTGAGCCGATGGGGATTTCCGTCTATGCGCTGTCTAAGGCGATCGACGTTCCCCGCAGCCGCATCAACGAAATCTGTCATGGCCGACAGGGCATCACCGCCAGCATTGCACTTCGGCTCGGTCGCTTCTTCGGTGTGGATCCGCAGTGGTTCATGACCATGCAGGCGAAGTATGACCTCACAACGGCAGCTGAGACCATGGCCGACGTGCTCGACCGCATCCAGCCGCGCGAAGCGGCTTGATCATTCGTCGGCCGGCGGTGTCATCTGCCGGCTGATCTCCCCGGCCACTTTGTCCGCCGCCGAAATCAGCACCGAGTCGAGCCGGTGCACGTAGCGGGAGGTCACGCCGCTGCCGGCATGTCCGAGCATGGCGCCAATGGTGCTGTCGGTGAAGCCCAAGTCTGCGCCGACGCTGGCAAAGGAATGCCTGAGCACATGCGGGGTCACCCCGTCGAGGCCGGCGGCAGAGAACAGCTTGCGGTACGCTCGCTTCATTCCGGCAAATGGGCGGTCGTCCAGCCGTGCGGCCGGAAACACGAACTCGCCGTTGGTCTTCGGGAAGGTCCCGATCAGCTCTCGAGCAGCCTTTCCAAGTGGCCGAACAGAAGCGCCGGTTTTCGAATCTGAGAGATGGATGATCGATGCGCCGATGTCGACCTCGGACCACTTCAGTTTTTCAACCTCGCCAAGCCGACAGCCGGTCAATGCCAGAAAACGCAGTTCCGCAATGGGCTGCCAACTTTGCCCTGGCTCCTTGGCTGCCGTGTTCAGCGCCTCGGCAAACGCCTTGAACTCCTCCGGCGTCAACCGACGTTCGCGCTTCTTTCCTGCGGGTTTCTTGATACCTATAGCCGGATTGCTTTCGATGATGCCCTGAGAGACTGCCCACCCCAGGATGGACCCGAATGTCTGCATGACGCGAGAGGCGGCTCCTGGTCCTCCTGAGCGGCGAATGCGCCCCCGCAAGTTTCCCGATTTCTCTGCCTTGGTCTTGGCTGTTTTCCCTGACGTGACGGAGGTAACGAACTTTTGGAGATCGGTTTTCGTAACATCGACTACAAGCGTTCTGCCAAGCAGTGGGAGGACATGAGCGCCGATGATGAGGCGATCCATGACGATGGTGCTGGCCTTCTTCGGACGGCCAGCACGACCGATTACTAGACCCTTGTCGGCAGCTTCAAAGTAGTTCTCGCACAACTCGGCGACAGTCAGGGAGCTGCGGCGCGTCCTTCGATCTTGCAGCGGATCCTCACCCTTGAGAACCGCCCCACCGATCACTTCCAGCGCCTTCCGGCGTGCCTGTTCGCAGGTGACGTCGCCGTGGCGACCCAGGACCATCCGACGACGCTTCCCGTCCTCCGTTCGATAGTCGAGAAAGTAGGACCGTCCCCCGGTTGGCTGGACATAGATCCCGAAGCCCCTGAGCTGGTCGTCCCAAATCGTGAACTGCTTGTCGCGAGGTTCGGCGGCATCGACAACGGATTTTGTGAGTTTCATGTGTGGCCCCTACGCTGCGATCCAAACTCACCAAAAACTCACCACCGGATCGCAAACGTGGGCATACCATATCTAGACACGGTAATGCACGGCAAAAGACGATGTGTTTAATTTCATATGGTTAGTCATACTTTGTAATGTGCAGTATGTTAGGGAAATGCGTCGCGCCTACGTTGACATCGTAGGGGTCACAGGTTCGATCCCTGTCACGCCCACCATTGTTTCCAAGGCCTCGGCAAGCGATTGCCGGGGCCTTTGGCTTTTTGCGCCTGGCGGCAAGCGAGAGCGGGGCCGCCGTCAGCCGGCGACGAGATCGAGCACTTCGTCGAAGCCGGAGCAGATGGCGTCGGGGCCGAGGGCGGTCAGCGTGGCACGCAGCGACAGGCTGTCGGCGTGGCTGCCGCCGACAAAGCCGATGACGGCCATGTTGGCCCGCCGCGCCGCTTCGACGCCGGCCGGGCTGTCTTCGATCACCAGGCAGTCGCGCGGCTCGACACCCATCACCTTGGCGACGTGCAGAAACAGGTCCGGCGCCGGCTTGCCGCGACTGACCATCGAGGCGGAGAACACCTTGCCGATGAAGCGATCGGCGAGACCGGCGAAGGCCAGTGCGGCGTTGATGCGGCGGACGGCACTCGACGAGGCCAGGCAATAGGGCACGTTGAGGCGATCGAGCAGGCGGTGGACGCCGGGCATCGGCTTCAGTTCGGCGCGGAAGCGGGCGAACAGCCGCTCCTGCAGCCGCCGCTCGACGGTGGCGTCGACGTCGATGCCGTAGCGGTCGCGCAGCAGCGCCAGCACGTAAGCGTTGTTGCGGCCGAGGACTTCGGTGATCAGCGTCGCCCGGTCGACGGTGACGTCGCTGTCGCGCAGATACTCCATCAGCACGCCGACGGCGATCAGTTCGCTGTCGACAAGCACGCCGTCGCAATCGAAAATGACCAATCGTTTGCCGGCAAAGCGTCCCTGGCCGATGGCGCCGGCCGGCCGCGGTTCGATCAGCCGATCGAGTTCGCGACGCTGCTCGTGCATGGCCAGGAACACCTGATAGTCGGCGGCGTAGCGGCGCGCCATGGCCGGGTCGGGGCTGCGGCGGCGGGTGCGCGGCTGCATGGCGACGGCGGCGTCGACGAGCGTCGGGTAGCTGCCGCCGGCGCAGGCAGCCGCCATGGCCGTACCGAGCAGCATGGCGTTGCCGTCCTCGGCGGTCACCAGTTCGCAGCCGGTGGCGTCGGCGTAAAGCTCCATCAGCAGCCGGTTCTTGGTGTGGCCACCGGTGACGTGCAGCGTTTCCACCATGTGGCCTTCCTGGCGCAGGGCGTCGAGCACGTGGCGGATGCCGAGCGCCAGCGCCACCGAGACGCGCCAATAGAGGGCGCACAGGCCGTCGAACGAACTGTCCATGTTGAGGCCCGAGATGACGCCGAGGGCGTGCGGGTCGGCGAGCGGCGTGCGGTTGCCGTGAAAATCGGGCAGCACGTGCAGGCGGGCGGCGAAGGCCTCGCCGTCGCGCTCGCGCAGTTCCATGATGCGATTGATCACCCGGCCGTGCAGGGCCGCGCCCGGTTCGCCGCCGGCCGAATGCCAGCGGATGATGTGGTCGAGCAGGGCGCCGGACGCCGACTGGCCGCCCTCCGAGGTCCAGCAGCCGGGCAGCACGGTGCCGAAATGCGGGCCCCAGCCGCCGCGGAAGACGATCGGCTTGCCGGAAAAGGTCATGATGCAGCTCGACGTGCCGGCGATGAGTGCCACGCGTCGCTCGAATTCGGCTGGCGTCGGGCCGTAGGGGCCAAGCATGCACAGGGCGCCAGCGTAGGCGTCGACAAAACCCGCTCCCACCCGGCAGCGGACGCTGAGGCCGAGGTCGCGCGCCGCCGTCTCGGTCAGCGGGCCGAGGTCACTGCCCGGCGGCACGGCGCGGGCGGGCAGGGCACCGCGCGTCAACAGGTCGTCGAGGCCGACGGCGGCGAGAAAGTCGGGTTGCCAGCCCGGTTCCTCGTGGGCGAGATAGGACCATTTGGTGGTCAGCGTGCACTGTGAGCGGGCGTCGCTGCCCGAGGCCTTCCAGGCCAGGAAGTCGGCCAGGTCGAAGACGTGGCCGACGCGGGCCCAGCTCTGCGGCAGATGGCGCTTCAGCCACATCAGCTTGGGCAGCTGCATCTCCGGCGACATGACGCCGCTCATGCAGTCGAGGGCGCGGTGGCCGGTGTCGGTGCATTCTTCCGCTTCACCCATGGCGCGGTGATCGAGCCAGGCGATGGTGTCCCAGCGGCTCTGGCCGTTGAGCGATACCGACACCGGGCGGCCGTCGGTGTCGCGGACCACCAGCGAACAGGTGGCATCGAAGGCGATGCCGGCGACATCGTCGCCGGAGGCGCCCGATTGGGCCATGGCCGCCCGCGTGGCGACGCAGATGGCCGACCAGATGTCCTCGCTGTCGTATTCGGCCTGATCGGCCGAGGGGCGGTTCATGATGATGGGGTGCTCGGCACTGCTGAACAGGTGGCCGAGATCGTCCATCACGCCGACGCGGACACTGCTGGTGCCCACGTCGACCGCGCACAGGTAACGCGCCATGCCCCACCCTCTATTCCCGGTGCTGACACCACATCGTGTCACTGGGCCAACGCGGCCGCTGCAACCCGATCTTGCCATTTTAACAGCACTCCCCGGGAAAGTCGCGGGCGGGGACTGACGCTGCCGAAGCGCGCCCCTCAGGGGCGGGCGAGGTATCCAGTCAGGACCGCCACCGTGCCCTTTTCCCACAAGGCCCTGAGATGGCGGGCGAAGTGGGCGAGGAACACCGAGGAGTGGCCGACGTCGCCGTAGATGTCCACCAGCTGGCGCGGGAAGACTTCCGGCTCGGAACGGGCGGCGAGCGCCAGTTCCTTCAGCCGGGCGGCGCTGTCGTCGTTGGGCGGAATGGCCTTGCCGGCGTCGTCGGTGCCGGCGCAATAGCGGCACCAGAGCGCGGAGACCAGCGCCAGTCCCTCGACGTCGAGGCCCTTGGCCAGCCGGTCGCGGATCGAGGGGATGATGAACTTCGGCTGGCGGTTGGAGCCGTCGAGACAGAGCCGGGCCACGGTGTCGCCGACTTCGGGGTTGGCGAAGCGCGAGGCGATCAACTCGTAGTAGGCGACGAGGTCGGTGTCGGGCACCGGCGGCACGATCGGCACGATCTCGGTGAGCTCCACCTTCTTGAGGAAGTCGGCGACCAGCTGGTTGGCCATGGCGTCATGGACGAAATGGATGCCCATCAGCGCCGAGGGGTAGGCGATGGCGGCGTGACCGCCGTTGAGGATGCGGATCTTCATGTGCTCGTAAGGCGCCACGTCGGTGACGAAGGTAACGCCGACTTCCTCGAACGGCGGCCGACCGAGCGGGAAGTGGTCCTCGAGGACCCACTGCTTGAACGGTTCGCAGAACACCGGCCAATTGTCGGTGATGCCGAAGCGATCGCTCAGCTTCTGCCGCTCGCGGTCGGTGGTGGCCGGGGTGATGCGGTCGACCATGCCGTTGGGGAAGGCGACGTTCTCCTCGATCCAGCGGGCGAAGGCGGGATCGCTGAGGGCGGCGAGGCCGGCCAGCGTCTGCCGCGTCACCACGCCGTTGCCGGGGATGTTGTCGCAGGACATGACGGTAAACGGCGGCAGGCCGGCGTCGCGGCGCCGGCGCAGACCCTTGATGATCAGGCCGAAGACGGTGCGCGGATCGTCGGGATGGGCGGCGTCGGCGGCGATTTCCGGATGGGCGGTGTCGAAGCGGCCGGTGGCCGAGTTGATGTAGTAGCCGCCCTCGGTGATGGTCAGCGACACGATGCGCACGTAGGGGGCAGCTAGGGTATCGATCAGCCGCTCGCGTTCCTCGACGGGGATGAAGTCGATCATCGGGCCGATCACCCGCACCGATTCCGGATCGCCGCCAAGCTCAACGACGGTGCTGAGATAGTCCTGGCTGGCCAGCGCCTGCCGCATCGTCGTGTCGGAGGGACGCACGCCAGCGCCGATATAGGCCCAGTCGAGGGCGTGGCCCTTGTTGAGCAGCAGGTCGAGATAGACCGCCTGATGGGCACGGTGGAAGTTGCCGACGCCGAAATGGACGATCCCCGGACGGAGGTCGGCCCTGGCATAGGCGGGGCGGGAAACGCTGGCCGGCAGGCGGTCGAGCGCGGACAGGGACAGGGCTACGGACATCAGAATTCTCCAGCATGCTTTGGCCGGAGCGCTGGTCGCTCCGGCGTTGTCGTGGGGCGCGGGCCCCCTCAGCTCATCCAGTTGCCGCCGTCGACGTTGTAGGTCTGGGCAACGATGTAGTCGGCCTCCGGCGAGGCGAGGAAGATGGCCATGCCCACCAGGTCCTCGGCCCGGCCCATGCGGCCGAACGGGACCTCCTGGCCAACGAGGCGCTTCTTCTCGCCGATCGGCCGGTGCTCGTACTTGGCGAACAGGGCATCGACGCCGTCCCAGTGCTCGCCGTCGACGACGCCGGGGGCGATGGCGTTGACGTTGATGCCGTGCTTGATGAGGTTGAGCCCGGCCGACTGGGTGAGCGAGATCACCGCTGCCTTGGTGGCGCAGTAGATGGCCACCAGCGCTTCGCCGCGCCGGCCGGCCTGGCTCGCCATGTTGATGATCTTGCCGCCCTTGCCGCGGGCGATCATCGATTTCGCCGCCGCCTGCAGCATGAACAGCGTGCCGCCGACGTTGATGGCGAACAGTCTGTCGTAGCTCGAGCGCGGGATGTCGACGATCGGTGCCATGTCGAACAGCGCGGCGTTGTTGATCAGGATGTCGAGACCGCCGACGCGGCGTTCGACCTCGGCGATCGCCGCGTCGATCGAGGCCTGGTCGGTGACGTCGAGCTTGATGGCGTAGGCGGCCGGGCCGATCTCGCGCGCCGTCTGTTCGGCGCGCTCGATGTTGATGTCGGCGATGGCGACGGTGGCGCCTTCGCGAACATAGGCTTCGGCGAAGCTGCGGCCGATGCCGCGGGCCGATCCGGTGATCAGAGCCGACTTGTCCTGCAAGCGTTTCATCGTATTGCCTTGCCTTTCTGGTCATAGCGATGGATCGCGGCCGCGTCCGGCGTCAGGCCGATGTGGTCGCCATGGTTGAGAGAAACTTCGCCGCTGGTGCGGACGGTGAGGGTGCCGACGGTGTCGGTCTGGATGTGCAGGAAGGTGTCCGAACCCAGATGCTCGGCGACGCCGACGGTGCCCGACCACAGGCCGCCGTCGGTGGTGACGCGCAGATGCTCGGGGCGGACGCCGATGGTGTGGGCGCCAAGCCGCGCCGCTTCCGGCCCGGTGATGAAGTTCATCTTCGGCGAGCCGATGAAGCCGGCGACGAACAGGTTGTCGGGGTGGCGGTAGAGCTCGAGCGGCGAGCCGACTTGCTCGATGTTGCCGCGGTTGAGCACGACGATCTTGTCGGCCATGGTCATGGCTTCGACCTGATCGTGGGTGACGTAGATCATGGTGGTGCCAAGCTGCTGGTGCAGCTCGGAGATCTCGAGCCGCATCTGCACGCGCAGCGCCGCGTCGAGGTTGCTGAGCGGCTCGTCGAACAGGAAGGCCGACGGCTGGCGGACGATGGCCCGGCCGATGGCAACGCGCTGGCGTTGGCCGCCGGACAGCTGCTTGGGCTTGCGGTCGAGGTAGTCGGTGAGGTTCAGCGTCGCCGCCGCCGTTGCCACCTTGGCGTCGATCTCGTGCTTGGGCAGACCGGCCATCTTGAGCGGGAAGGCGATGTTGGCCCGCACGCTCATGTGGGGATAGAGGGCGTAGGACTGAAACACCATCGACAGGCCGCGCTTGGCGGGCGGCAGGTCGGTGGCGTCCTGGCCATTGATGAGGATGTGGCCGGAGGTGGCGTCCTCGAGGCCGGCGATCAGCCGCAGCAGCGTCGATTTGCCGCAGCCCGAGGGGCCGACGAAGACGACGAACTCGCCGTCGGCAATTTCGAGATCGATGGAGGGGATGACGGCAAGTTCGCCGAAGGCCTTGCCGACTTGACGGAGCACGATGCTACCCATGGGGGACGTCCTTATTTCACGGCGCCGAAGGTGAGGCCACGCACCAGTTGCTTCTGCGAGAACCACCCGAGGATCAGGATGGGGGCGATAGCCATGGTCGAGGCGGCGGAAAGCTTGGCGTAGAACAGCCCCTCGGGGCTGGAGTAGGAGGCGATGAAGGCGGTGAGCGGGGCCGCCTTGGCCGCCGTCAGGTTCAGCGTCCAGAAGGCCTCGTTCCAGGCCAGGATGACGTTGAGCAGCAGCGTCGAGGCGATGCCGGGCACGGCCATCGGCGTCAGCACGTAGGCGATCTCGCTCCACAGCGTGGCACCGTCCATGCGGGCCGCCTCAAGGATCTCGCCGGGGATCTCCTTGAAGTAGGTGTAGAGCATCCAGATGATGATCGGCAGGTCGATCAGGGTCAGGATGATGGTCAGGCCGAGGCGCGTGTCGAGCAGACCGGCGTCACGGAACATCAGGTAGATCGGCACCAGGACGCCCACCGGCGGCATCATCTTGGTGGACAGCATCCACATCAGCAGGTCCTTGGTGCGCTTGGTCGGCTGGAAGGCCATGGCCCAGGCGGCCGGGATGGCGATCAGCAGGCCGATGGCGGTCGAGCCGAGGGAGATGGTCACCGAGTTGAGGAAGTGCTGGACGTAGTCGGAGCGCGATTGCACTTCGGCGTAGTTCTCAAGCGTCCAGTTGAAGAACAGGAAGGAGGGCGGCGAGGCCACCGCTTCCGCTTCGGTCTTGAACGAGGTCAGAACCGTCCAGAGGATGGGAAAGAACATCAGGATGCCGACGAGCCAGGCCGCGATTGTGACCGTCCACCGGCGGGTGGAGCTGACGTGACGGGACATTTCAGGTCTCCAGAGTCCGGCCGATCATCCGCATCAGGAAGATGGCAACGATGTTGGCAAGGACGACGGCGACAATGCCGCCAGCCGAGGCGCCGCCGACGTCGAACTGCAGCAGGGCCTGCGCGTAGACGAGGTAGGCGATGTTGGTACTTTCCGTGCCCGGGCCGCCGTTGGTGGTGACGAGGATCTCGGCGAACACCGACAGCAGGAAGATCGTCTGGATCAGGATGACCACGGTGATGGCCCGCGACAGGTGCGGCAGCATGATGTAGACGAAGCGCGAAACCGGGCCGGCGCCGTCGAGTTCGGCCGCTTCCCGCTGCTCTTCGTCGAGCGACTGCAGGGCGGTGAGCAGGATCAGCGCCGAGAACGGCAGCCATTGCCAGGCGACGATGATGATGATGGCGAACAGCGGCGTCGTGGCCAGCCAGTCGTGCGGCGCCATGCCGAGGCTGGTCTGCACCCAGGCCAGCAGGCCGTTGACCGGGTTCATGAACATGTTCTTCCACACCAGGGCGGAAACCGTCGGCATGACGAAGAACGGCGCCAGCACCAGCAGGCGGACGATGCCCTGGCCCCAGATCGGCTGATCGAGCAGCAGGGCGATCAGCACGCCGCCGACCACGGTGATCAGCAGCACGCCGAGCACGATGGCGAGGGTGTTGAACAGCGCGGCGAAGAAGGCCGGATCGGTCAGGAAGTAGGAGTAGTTGAGCACGCCCACCCACTCTTCCGTGCCCGGCATCAACAGGTTGTAGCGCAGGAACGAGAAGTAGATGGTGAGGCCGAGCGGCACGATCATCCACAGAAACAGCAGGATGACCGAGGGGGCAACGAGCAGCCTTGCCGCCGCCCGTGAGTTCTTTGTCGCCATGACAATCGTCTCCGAGGGGGTGAAGGGCGGACTCAGCCGGACGAGAGCCGGCCGGCGGTCGCTGTCGCTCTGGAGCGGGGGCTCTCGGCAACAGCTACGCCCGTCACACCCATGATTGTCGCCTCTCTTGAAGCGAAGCGGGCAGGGGCGTCGCGGCGAGGACATCCGGCTCGGTCTCCGGGGCGGAGGGCGGGTGCCGCGGCGGCGGAGCGTCGGGCCGACGTGTCTGGCCGGCATCGGGGAAGGGGGGCCGGGGCTGGCGAAAAATCGTTCGCGAGCCCCGGCCGCAAGGCGGGAGGAGGAGGCTTACTTGATGTAGCCCGCCTTGGTCATCTCGCGCGTCGTCAGGTCCTGAGCCGCCTTGAGGGCGTCAGCCACCGACTTCTGGCCGGCGAGAGCAGCGGAGAACTGCTGGCCGACGGCCGTGCCGATGCCCTGGAACTCGGGGATCGACACGAACTGACCACCGGTATAGGGCACCGGCTTGATGGTCGGCTTGCCGGTGTCAGCGGCATTCATGGCCTCGAGCGTCTTGGCGGCGAACGGGGCGGCGGCGAGATAGGTTGCGTTCTTGTAGAGCGAAGTGCGGGTTCCCGGCGGCACGTTGGCCCAGCCTTCCTTGCTGGCGACCAGCTCGGTGTAGGCCTTGGACGTGGCCCAGGACACGAACTTCTGCGCCGCTTCGGCCTTCTTGGTGCCGGCCGGCACGGCCAGGTTCCACGCCCACAGCCAGTTGCCGTGGTTGGTGAGTTCGCCGGTGGTCGGGAACAGGGCGTAGCTGACCTTGCCGGCCACCGTCGACGCCTTGGGATCGGAGACGAACGACGCGGCGACGGTGGCGTCCATCCACATGCCGCACTTGCCGGACTGGAACAGTGCCAGGTTCTCGTTGAAGCCGTTGGAGGAGGCGCCCGGAGGGCCAGCGTCCTTCATCAGGTTGACGTAGAACTCGAGCGTGTTCTTCCATTCCGGCTGGTCGAACTGGGCGTGCCACTTCTCATCGAACCAGCGGGCGCCGAAGGTGTTGGCGGTGGCGCTCAGGAAGGCCATGTTCTCGCCCCAGCCGGCCTTGCCACGCAGGCAGATGCCGTAGACGCCGGCGCTCTTGTCGGTGATCTTGCGCGCCGCGTCGGCGATGAAGTCCCACTTGGGATTGTCGGGCATCTTGAGCCCGGCCTTGTCGAACAGGTCGGTGCGGTACATCACCATGGCGCTTTCACCGTAGAACGGGGCGGCGAACAGCTTGTCCTGATAGGACACCGACTGACGGATGGCCGGCAGCAGATCGTCGACGTCGTAGTCGGCGCCGAGGTTGTCGAGCGGCAGCAGCCAGCCCTTCTTGGCCCAGATCGGCACTTCGTAGTTGCCGATGGTCATGATGTCGAACTGACCGCCCTTGGTGGCGATGTCGGTCGTCACCTTCTGGCGCAGCACGTTCTCCTCGAGGGTGACCCACTCGAGCTTGATGTCGGGGTTCTTGGCGGTGAAGTCGTCCGACAGCTTCTGCATGCGGATCATGTCACCGTTGTTGACGGTGGCGATGGTCAGGGTCTCCGCGCGCGCCAGCCCGGCCATGGCCAGAACCGAGCACATTCCGAGTAGAGCCGTTCTCAATTTCATATTTTCCTCCCCGCGCCGGCTGCGGCGCAGCCAATGGGCCTTTCGGGCCGAAACCAGGGGGGTCGATGTCTCCTCCACGACCGCCCTGATGGCGTAGAGCATTTGCTCACGAAGCGAGTAATTACTCGATACCCAGGGTATTTGTCAACGAACAATTGATGCCGCGGCGGCTTCCGGCAGAATGTGCAGGGCGGGGCCATACAGTAACTTACTGATATATGGTCCATTTCGGCCCCGGCGCCTTGACAGCCCTACCAAATGATGCATTTGCTCTTGATGTGGGCAAACGTGGGGTGGCTCAAGCGTGTAGGTGTCGCAACGGACCGACGTGGAGGGGGTATGGCGCAGCAACGCGACGGGGACGACAACGGCAAGCTTGAGGACGCCGCGCGAGCCGGCTGGCTCTACTACATTGCCGGCAATACCCAGGATCAGATCGCCGCCAAGCTCGGCGTATCGCGGCAGAGCGCCCAGCGTCTGGTGTCGCTTGCCATTTCCGAGCGGCTGATCAAGTTCGAGCTCGATCATCCCATCGCCCGCTGCATGGCGCTGGGCGACGAGCTCGAGCGCAGCTTCGGCCTGCGCTTTGCCGAGGTGGTGCCCACCGATCCCGACCGGCCCAACGCCCTGGTCGGCGTCAGCCGGGCCAGCGCCACCCAGCTCGAGCGCTATCTGCGCGCCTCGGCGCCGGTGACGCTCGGCATCGGGTCGGGGCGGACGCTCAAGGCGGCGGTCGACCAGATGTCGACCATGGAGTGCGTCCAGCACCGCATCGTGTCGATGACCGGTTCCATCGCCCCCGACGGCGCGGCGGCCTACTTCGGCGTCATCTTCAATATCGCCGACAAGACCAAGGCGCGCTGCTATCCGTTTCCGGTGCCGGTGATCGCCTCGTCGGCGGAGGAGCGCGAGACGCTGATGCGCCAGCCGCTGGTGATCTCCAACCTGAAACGCATCGAGGCGGCCGAGACCATCTTCCTCGGCATCGGCGGCCTTGGCGCCAACGCGCCGCTGCTGCAGGACGGCTTCCTGACCCAGGCCGAACTCGACGGCCTGCTGCAGGCCGGCGCCGTCGGCGAGATCACCGGCTGGGTGTTCAATCGCCGTGGCGAGCTGATCGAGGGCCTGACCAATGACCGGGTGATGAGCGCGCCGCTGCCGGACCTCAAGTCGAAGCTGTGCATCATCACGGCGGTGGGCGAGAACAAGCTCAACGCCATCCGGGCCGCCATCACCCGACCGCTGGTCAACGGCCTCATCACCGACGAGGCGACGGCGGAGGCGCTGCTGGGGGCGGCCTGAGGGCTTATCCCTACGTCCTTGCGGGTTTTGACAGGACTAAAGCGATGTGTCATCAACCGCTTGTCGCACGGCGGCTGGTGACGCACGTCGGTTCTTCCGGGGAGCGTCGAAGCCCTGCGGCTGGCGTCAGGCCCGGGCGAATTGCCGCTCCGGTCCGTGGTCGCTATGGTGCCGGGCAGGGCGAGCATCCTCGCCTCAAGGTGGGAGGCAGACAAGATGCAGCTGCATGCGCTTGCCGAGGCGATCGGCCTCGCGCGGACCTGGTGGGATGTGACGGGCAAGCAGCAGGTCGTCGACGACGAATCGCTGGCCGCCATCGCCACGGCGCTCGGCTACCCCGCCGATTCCAGCGCCGCCATCACCCGCAGCATGGCCAGCCTCGAGGAAGAGCGGCGCCGGCCGCCAGCGCTGATCGTCGCCGAGGTCGGCCAGCCGACGCGACTGCCGCCCAGCCTGACGCGGGCCGAGATCGTCGCCGAGGACGGCACGGCGCGCCTGGTCGACATTGCCGGCGGTATGCTGCCGGCCATTGACGAGCCGGGCTACTACCATCTGACGGTCGGCCCCAACCGCGTCACGCTGGCGGTGGCGCCGCGCGGCTGTCATGGCGCCGCCAACCTCGTAGGGCGCCGCTTCTGGGGGCCGGCCATCCAGATTCCCGCTCTGCGCAACCGCACGCCGCAGCCCTTTGGCCATTGCGGCAACCTCAACGAGGCGGTGCGGTTGTTTGCGGCGCGCGGCGCCGACGCCATGATGATCAATCCGGTGCACGCGCTGTTCCCCGGCCACGGTATCGGCTTCAGCCCCTATTCGCCGTCGAGCCGGCTGTTCCTCAACGGCGCCATGGGCGACCCGGCCCTGGTCGGTCTGCCGTCGCTGCCGGCCCGGCCGGGCGGTGCATTCATCGATTGGGCCGAGGCGTTGCCGCAGCGGCTGGCCGATCTGCGCGCGATCTTTGCCGGCCTTGACCGCGACAGCCGGGCGCGCATCGCGGCGGCCAGCACCGCCGGCGGCGAGGCGCTGCATCGCCACGCCATCTACGACGCTCTCGACGTCGGCTTCCGCGCCGAGGGGCGCATGGGCTGGCAGGACTGGCCGACCGCCTACCACGACCCCGATGGCCCCGGCGTGCACGCCTTCGTGGCCGAGAACGGCGAGGAAGTGGCTTTCCACCTGTTCGTGCAGTGGCTGGCCCACGAAAGCCTGGTGGCGACGCAGGCGGCGGCCAAGGCGGCCGGCATGGCCATCGGCATCGTCGCCGATCTCGCCGTCGGCGTTCACACCGGCGGTAGCGACAGCTGGGGCATGCGCGACTACCTGCTCGACGGTCTGACCATCGGCGCGCCGCCCGATCCGCTCGGGCCGCACGGCCAGAACTGGATGCTGACCACCTTTTCGCCGCGCGGGCTCAAGGCCAGCGGCTATGCGCCGTGGATCGACACGCTGCGCTCGTCGCTGAGCCGGGCCGGCGGTCTGCGCATCGATCACGCCTTCGGTCTGTCGCGGCTGTGGGTGACCCCAGCCGGCCGGTCGTCACGTGATGGCGCCTATCTCAGCTATCCGTTCGACGATCTCATTCGTCTGGCCGCCCTCGAATCGCGTCGGGCCGAGGCGCTGATCATCGCCGAGGACCTCGGCACCAAACCGCACGGCTTTGCCGAAGCGATTGCCGACCGGGCGATGCTGGGCATGCGCGTGCTGTGGTTTGAGCGCGCCGCCGACCACGGCTTCATCGGACCGCAGGACTATCCGCCGATGAGCGTCGCCATGACCGGGACTCACGACACGGCGACGGTGGCCGGCTGGTGGGCGGGCAACGATCTCGACTGGGCCGACAAGCTCGGCCGCTTGCCGGTCGATTCGAACCGGGAAGAGGCGGAAGAGCGCCGGGCCTGGGATCGCGGGCTGCTGTGGGCGACGTTCGGCGGCGCCGAGCCGCGGCCCGAGCCGGATGATCCGGCCCCGGTGGTGGAGGCGGCGCTGCGCCATATCGGCCGCGCCGGGTCGTGTCTGGCGCTGGCGCCGCTCGAGGACCTGTTGGCCATCGAGGAGCAGCCGAACCTGCCGGGCACCATCGACGAACATCCCAACTGGCGCCGCCGCCTCGAGGCACCGCTCGAGGAACTGCTGGAGACGCCGGCGACGCGGCGCCGCCTTGAGGTGCTGGCCAAAGCCCGCGCCGAATCCGAGGCAAGCTGACCGACAAGCGGCGGCTCTGATGCTGAAACGACAAGCGCCGCCCCGAGGGGCGGCGCCGTTGTTCGTAGCCGATCGTGCGGCCGTCAGGCGGCGGCGCGATCGGGGAAGTTGGCGGCGACGATGGCGTCGACCAGGAGGTCGAGTTCAGCGAAGGCCGCTTCGCGCGGCAGGCCCTTGACCATCACCGGGTCGAGGAAGGTGGCCTTGAGGCGCGGCAGCATCGACTGGATGATCTCCGGCAGGTTGCCTTCCCAGCCGAACGAGCCGATGACGGCGGCGACCGTCGCCTTGGGCGCCAGAGCGTTGGCGAGGAGGGCGGCATAGGCCAGCGCCGGATGCGGGCCCGACAGCACGGTCGGGGAGGCGAAGACCAGCGTCGAGGCGTCGACGAGGCTCATGGCGAACTCGCCGCTGTCGAGGTCGACGACGTTGATCGGCTTCACCGACAGGCCGCGCTCGTGCAGGCGGTCGGTCAGGTAGGCGACCATGATGGCGGTGCTCTCGTACATCGACAGGTAGGGGATGACCACCTTCGGCTTGGCGGTGTCGCTGGTCCATTCGCGGTAGAGATCGAAGATCAGCGACGGCTGGGCGTGGACCGGGCCGTGGCTGGGGGCGACGAAGCGCAGGCCGAGCGGTTCGAGGCGTTCGAGCGCCGCCTTCGAGTAGCTGCGGTAGGGCATCATGATCTCGGCGTAGTAGCGCTTGGCGGCGATGGCGACCGAGGCCTGATCGTCGGCGAACAGATCGGTGGTGGCGAAGTGGGCGCCGAGGAAATCGCAGGTGAAGGCGATGCCGTCTTCCTCGATGTAGGTGACCATGGTGTCGGGCCAGTGCACCCACGGCGTCATCAGGAAGGTCAGCGTCTTGTCGCCCAGCGACAGCTTGTGACCATCACCGACCGAGACGAAGGCGTTGCGATCGACCGGCAGCGTGTCGAGGATGAAGCGCTTGCACTTGGCGTTGGTGACGATCTTGGCGTCGGGGAACAGCTCGAGCACGGCGGGAATGGAGCCGCTGTGGTCCTGTTCGGCGTGGTTGGCGACGATGTAGTCGAGACGCTCGACGCCGGCGGCCTTGAGGGCGGCGATGAGTTCGTGGGCCTTCTCGGGGAAGACGGTGTCGATCAGCGCCGTCTTTTCGCTGCCCTTGACCAGGAAGGAGTTGTACGTCGTGCCTTCGGGGAGCGGCACCAGTTCATCAAACAGCTTCCTGTCCCAGTCGATGGCTCTCAGGGACAGGATCGAATCGGTAATCTTGGCGGCAATCATGTTTTGGCTCCGCGAGCTGGAGTGTCTGACCCGTATGCGGGTCGGCCTTCATCGCGCTCCCCACAGCGTGCCAGGTCTTTCCTGTAAGAAGTAACCCGGAGTTCGGTATGCCGGCACAGCCGTCGTACAACGTTGACGTTGCTAACGGTTTGCCTTTTTGAAGCATTCCAAACCGACTTGAGAGACTTAGGTATCCTCGTCAGTTAATGCAACTCGATTCATTGCGGATCGGCGATGCGGAAACCGCATAAACGCTGGATTTCGACCAAAGTTCATGCATGCTGAAACGATGGGCAGACCGCCGGCTTGACGCTGGATGGCGGCCGGGAGAGTGTCTGGCCGAAGTCCGGTCCCCATCGAGGGCCGATTGTTCGCGAGGGAAGGTGTCATGCAGGTGCTGTCCGCCGCCGCTACGGCCGCCGCGCTGCCGTACGATCGTCTGGTGCCGGCCCTGCGGCAGGCGTTCGCGGCCGGCATCGAGGCGCCGCCACGGGCTCATTACGTCCTGCCGCGCCCGGGCGAGGCCGATGCCACGCTGCTGACCATGCCGGTATGGGCCGGCAACGGCAGTTGCGGCGGGGTCAAGATCGTCAACGTCACGCCCGGCAACGCGGCGCGCGGCCTGCCGGCGGTGACGGCGTCGTTCCTGCTGTTCGACGAGGTGACGGGCGAGCATCTGGCCCTCATCGACGGCGGCACGTTGACGGCGCGGCGTACGGCGGCGGTGTCGGCGCTGGCCGCCGCCTGTCTTGCCCGTCAGGACAGCCGCACCTTGCTGCTCGTCGGCGCCGGGGCGGTGGCCGGCGAGCTACCGTTTGCCTTCCGCACGGTGCTACCGATCGAGCGGGTCATCGTCTGGAACCGCGGTGCCGAGCGCGGCGAGGCGCTGGCGGCCCGCCTGCGGGCGGCCGGGCTGGCGGCCAGCTATACCGCTGACCTCGCCGCCGGCCTCGCCGCCGCCGACGTCGTGTCGGCGGCCACCTTGTCGGAACAGCCGCTGATCGCCGGCGCGGAGCTCCGGGCCGGCCAGCACGTCGATCTCGTCGGCTCGTTCCGGCCAGCCATGCGCGAGCTCGATGACGAGGGCATCCGCCGCGCCAGCGTGTTCATCGACACGGCCGCCGCTCTGCATGAGAGCGGCGATCTCATCGGGCCGCTGGCCTCGGGGGCGCTCGACGAAGCCCGGCTTGGCGGTACGCTCTATGATCTCTGCGCCGGCCGGGTGGCCGGGCGAACCTCGCCGGAAGCCATCACCGTGTTCAAGGGCGTCGGCGTTGCCGTCGAGGACCTGGCCGCCGCCATGGTGGCGGTGGGGCGCTGACCGCTCGGCGAACCGGCGCTGGCCGGTCGCTACGGCGCGCCGACGCGGCCGAGGTCGATGACCGCCTTGACCGGCAGGTGGTCGGAGGCGCGGCGGGCCAACGGCGTGTCGTGGACGGCGAAGTCGACGATGAGGCCGGGCGGTGTCGCGAAGATGCGGTCGAGCGGGAACAGCGGCCGGCTGGTGGGGAACGAGGCGACGTGCACGTCGGTCGGCCCGAACAGCGGCCGCAGGCAGTCGAACGGCGAACGGCCGCGTGTCGGCCGCCACTCGTTGAAATCGCCCATCAGCAGCGTCGGCATCGGCTCGCGCTGGACGATGAAGCCCATCAGGTGTTCGAGCTGCAGCCGCCGGGTCGGCCGCAGCAGGCCGAGGTGGGCGGAGACGACGCGCAGATTGCCGCCGGTCAGTCTGATCTCGGCGAGAACGGCGCCGCGCGGCTCGGCGTGCGGCAGGTCGATGCGCTCGGCGCGCAACAGCGTGCCGCGGCGGACGAACAGGGCGTTGCCGTGCCAGCCGTGGCTCTTGGGACGGGCGGCGATGGGGACCAGGCGGAGATCGGTCTCGCGCTCGAGGGCGGCGAGGTTGAGGCGGCCATCGCGGGATCCGAGGCGCTTGTCGGCTTCCTGCAGGGCGATGATGTCGGCGTCGATCTCGGCGATGACGGCAGCCGTGCGCATGGGATCGAAGGTGCCGTCGGGGCCGATGCACTTGTGCACGTTGTAGCTGGCGACGCGCAGGCGCCCCTCGCCGTCGCAGGCGGGCACCACCAGGCCGGTGTCGGCCGCCACGTGATGGCGGCGGCGGACGATGCGGCGGCCGAGGCGGACGAGGGCGTTGCGGAAATCGAACGGCGGGGTATTCATCGTGAGAGCGTACCGAAGGCGTCGACGGAGGAACGGCGCGGGGCTGCGATAGCAGGTGAACGGCGTCGTGGAAAGGTCGCAGACGGCCGCGGGCGGCATTCGCCCGCCGCCCCGAGGCCAGCCGGGGCAAAAATCCACTGGGCTTTCGACGTTTCGATGACGCTCTGCAATTGACATCCGCAAGACCGGCCCGTATGGTCCCGCCGACTTCGGACCGGGCCTTGGCAGCAGGGCGCGCCGATCAGATTTGGCTACGTCAGGTCGGGGTGACCGCCGGTGCGCGACAACTGTTCGCGAGGCCGATGGTGGGGCGCCGCGCCGGCAAGGATGGACCTTATGAAGATCAAGAATTCTCTCCGCGCCCTGATGGGCCGTGACCGCAACAATCGCATGGTCCGCCGCAAGGGCCGCATCTACATCATCAACAAGAAGAACCCGCGCTACAAGGCGCGCCAGGGCTGATTCAGCCCCAGGCGCCTGCTTTGCTGGACGTCGGTCTCGACGATTGCTACCCGGAAGGCTATCTTCCGGGTATGCGTTTTTTTTCGAGACTGGTTCTGCTGGTTGTCCTGTCGCTATGCGCTGTTGCCGGACAGGCGCAGAGCTTGCCGTCGCCCAAGGGCGATGGTCGTCAGGTGCTGCGCTCGGTCGTGGCCGATGCTGATCGCCGCGAACTGACGGCCCTGTTTTCCGATCTTTCCTCAGCCAAGACCACGCTGGCCGCCGTCCCGGTGGAGCGGCGGATTCGCGAGATCTGGCTCGGTGCCGGCGGGCCGACGGTGCGGCTGTTGCTCGACAACGCCGCCAAGGCCGCCGCCGCCGAAGACTACGCCACCGCTTTCGACTGCCTCGACGAAGCGCAGGTCGAAGCCCCTGACGTCGCCGAGACCTATTACCGCCGCGCCGTGCTGCACTACGCCCTCGGCGACATCAGCCTGGCGGTCGGCGACATCCAGACGGCGCTGCGCATCGAACCCCGACATTTTCCGGCTCTGCGGGCCTTGGCCGACATGCTTGCCGACCTCGGTGACGATCGCCGGGCGCTGGAAATCCTGCGCCGGTTGCAGGCCATCGATCCGGAGATGGACGGGCTCGGCGCCGCCATCGAGGACATCGTCGCCGGCTCGCACGGTCGCGATCTCTGACTTCCCGACAAAAGAAAAGGGCGGGAGAACCGCTCTCCCGCCCCGTTGTGATGGCTGATGCTCAACTTATTGATTCTGGAGCGATTTCTTGTCGACCTGATGAGTCCATCAGGTCGGAAAGCGCTCTAGGTCAGAGGCCGGAGGTGCCGTCGGCGCCAATGGTGGCGATACGGATCAGGTTGGTGGTGCCCGAGGCACCGAACGGTACGCCGGCGATGATCAGGATGCGATCGTCGGGCTTGGCGAACTCCTCGCGGGCGGCGATGCGGCACGAGCGCTGCACCAGATCGGACAGCGAGCGGGCATCGTCGGTGATCACCGAGTGGATGCCCCACACCAATGCCATGCGGCGGGCGATCGAACGGTTGGGCGACAGCGCCAGGATCGGCGTCGACGGCCGTTCGCGCGACACGCGCATGGCGGTCGAGCCGGACGAGGTGAAGCAGACGATGGCCGACAGGTCCAGCGTCTCGGCCATCTGGCGGGCGCTGGCGGAAATGGCGTCGGCGGCGGTGGCGGTCTCGGGCGCCGAACGCAGCGAGGCGATGATGGTCTTGTGGTAGTCCGAGCTTTCGACTTCCTCGGCGACGCGGTTCATGGTCGACACCGCTTCGACCGGGTAGGCACCGGCCGCCGATTCGGCGGAGAGCATGACGGCGTCGGCGCCTTCGAAGACGGCGGTGGCGACGTCGGACACCTCGGCGCGGGTCGGCACCGGCGACTGGATCATCGATTCGAGCATCTGCGTGGCGACGACCACCGGCTTGCCGGCCTTGCGGGTGGCCATGATAATGCGCTTCTGCACGCCCGGCACGGTTTCGAGCGGCATTTCGACGCCGAGGTCGCCGCGCGCCACCATGATGGCGTCGGAGAGGGCGAGGATTTCCTCGAAGCGTTCGACCGCCTGCGGCTTCTCGATCTTGGACATGACGCCGCACTTGCCGTCGACGACCTCGTGCACTTCCATCAGGTCTTCGGGGCGCTGGACGAACGACAGGGCGATCCAGTCGACGTCGGCGTCGAGGGCGGCCTGCAGGTCGGCGCGGTCCTTGTCGGTGAGAGCGCCGGTCTTGAGGATGGTATCGGGCAGGCTGACGCCTTTGCGGTCGGAGATCTTGCCGCCCACCTCGACCACGGCCACGGCGACCTGATGATCGTTGGAGACGACGCGCAGACGCAGCTTGCCGTCGTCGATCAGCAGGCGATGGCCGGGTTCGAGGGCGTCGAGGATTTCAGGATGCGGCAGCGTCACGCCGTCGACGGAGCCGTCGATCTTGTCGCGGTGGAAGGCGAAATGGGCGCCGATCTCGAGGAAAGCCGGGCCGTTGGCGAACGAGCCGACGCGCAGCTTGGGGCCCTGCAGGTCGGCCAGGATGCCGATGGGGCGGCCGACCTCATGCTCGACGTCGCGGATGGTGGCAACCAGGGTCCTGAGCTTGTCGTGCGAGGTGTGGCTCATGTTGATGCGGAACACGTCGGCGCCGGCGCGGTGCAGCCGGGCCACCGTGTCGTGGTCGGACGAGGACGGCCCCAACGTGGCGAGGATCTTGACCTTGCGATTGCGTCTCATTTGACACTGGTTCCTTTTTGTGTCGGCTGGTACAGGTGTACCGTCCAGCTGCGCTGTTCGGCCGTGTCGACTTCGAAGAATCCGGTGCGCTCGTAACCGCGCGCTACGCAATTCTCGACGCCCGCGATGGTGAACATCTTGCGCCGGGTACACATGTAGGCCTTGCCGCCCCATTCGCCGCCATGCTGCGAATCGACGGCATAGAAGTAGTAATATCGGGAGGCGAGGGCCCCCGAGAGCAGGGTGCCGCACTTGGCGGCACCGATGTTCCACCATCCTTCGGAGCGCCAGCCGTCATTTGCCTTGTAGCCGATGGCCACCGAAATGGTGCTGTCGGTCTTGTTGCAAAGTCTCAGGTCGGCCCACGCCGGCAGGGTGGTCGCGGTCAGGGTGAGACCGACGAGCGAACTCAGCACGGACAAACGCGTCCGGGTGGCGGGCGGCGGGTTCTGTTTGCGAGCCTTGTCTGCCAACGGTCCGATTTCGGTTTTCATCTCAAAACGCCCGCCTTATCGCGTGAGATACGACGAATTGTCAACGTGATAGTACGCATGAGAGGTAGTCGGACCACCCCCGCCGCCGTCGGGACCAGATGCCAGGCGTGCAACCATCTGACCTTCCTCCCAGTTTTTCGCGCGGCCTTGCACGGCCGTCTCGTCAGGATTTCGGGCGGGCGATGAAGATGCCGAACAGAATCATCACCCCGCCTATAAGCTGTGATGTGCCGATCGACTCGCCGAAAAAGAAATAGGCGAACAGCGCCGCCGCCAGCACTTCGAGGAAGATGACCAGCGAGGAGAAGGCGGCCGAGAGATAGCCGAGCGAGAAGGCGAGCAGGCCCTGACCGCCGCTATGGCTGATCAGGGCGAGGCCGAGCAGCGTGGCGAGGCCGGGCAGCGAGGACGGCAGCAGCTTCGGTTCGAACAGCAGTGCCACCATGCCGAGGCAGAGCGTGGTGACGGTGGTGGAGGTCAGCGTCACGGTGCCGGTCGAGAAGGTGCGGCGGGCGGCGCGCACGGCCAGGAAATAGGTGCCGAAGCCGAAGGAGGTGCAGATGCCGTAGATGTCGCCGATGAACTTGGTGCGGTCGAGGCTGTAGGAGCCGCCGAGCAGCACGGCGCCGCCGGCGATGCAGATGACGACGCCTATCACCGTCTGACGCTTTACCTCCTCGCCGATGAACAGGCGCGAGAACAGCAGCACCCAGATCGGTGCCATCGACGACAGGAAGGTGGCGTTGGCAATCGACGTGTGCAGGATGGCGAGATGCCAGAAGAACAGGTCGATGGAGAAGAAGAAGCCGGCGGCCCAGACGGCGCGGCAGGCGAAGGCGGCGCGGATGGCGCCGGGGCCGCTTTCGAGCAGCGCCCAGACGGCCAGCGCTGGAATGGCCAGGGCAACGCGCCAGAAGGCACTGGCGAACGGTCCGACGTCGGCAAGGCGCACGAACACAGGTGAAACGCCCATGGCGACGGCGCCGGCGCACAGGGCGAGAAAGGCAACGATCACCTGCGGCTGCGGCGTGGTCGGTATCGGTTCGGACAGGCTCATGACGACGGAAGACACCTCATTGGCACGGCAGCGGCGACCGGCGGCGCCGCCGCGCTCAAGGCACGGCCGACGGCGGCCGGGCAGGGGGATTGCGACTGGAACAAACCGATATCAGCATTTATGGTCGGCGGCTATGATGGATGCTGTTACGGCCTTTGCTCCTTACGAGTTGGTTCCCGGCGATGAGGCCAGCGGTCTCCTGATCATCGCCGATCACGCCATGAACCTCCTGCCGCCTGCCTACGGCACGCTCGGGCTGGCCGCCGGCGAGATCGAGCGCCACATCGGCTACGACATCGGCGTCGCCGAGATGACGCGGGCCTTCGCCCGCCATGCGGGCGCGCCGGCGCTGCTCGCCCGCTTCTCGCGCCTGCTCATCGACGCCAACCGCGGCGAGGATGATCCGACGCTGGTCATGCGCCTGTCGGACGGCGCCATCGTGCCGGGCAACGCCCGCGTCGACGCCGTCGAGCGCGCCCGGCGCATCGCCCTCTATCACCGCCCCTACCATGACGCTATCGCCGCTACGCTCGACAGGCTGCTGGCGGCCGGCCGGCCACCGGTCATCGTGTCGCTGCACTCGTTCACGCCGGTCTGGCGCGGCGCGCCGCGGCCCTGGCAGGTGGGCGTGCTGTGGGACAACGATCCGCGCCTGCCGCTGCCGCTCATCGCCCGTCTCAGAGCCGTCGGCTGGCAGGTGGGCGACAACGAGCCCTATGACGGGGCACTCGCCAATGACACGCTCTTCCGCCACGGCACGGCGCGCGGCTTCGCCCACGTGCTGATCGAAGTGCGGCAGGACCTGATCGCCGAGCCGGCGGCGGCTGCCGCCTGGGGCGAACGGCTGTGGGCGGCGCTGGCCGATCTTGTCGATCGGCCGGAGGTGCGTGCGGTCAGCCAATTCGGCTCGCGCACCGGGCCGATCGGCTGAGCGGCGACGGCCGGGCGGGGAGGGTCGGCGAAAATGCGGTTGACGCGCCCCCCCTGTTCGGAGTTGATGACCGGCCGAACCGGCCGCCAGCGGCCGGAACATGATTGAAGAGGTGGTCTTCCATGGTTGCAGATGTTGCGGAAACCGGCGTCGCCGCCGAGGAGCTGAAGCAGTTCGTCGAGCGAATCGAACGTCTCGAGGAAGAGAAGAAGGCGATCGCCGACGACGTGCGCGACGTCTACGCCGAGGCCAAGGGGCGTGGTTTCGACGTCAAGGCCATCCGGTCGATCGTGCGCCTGCGCGCCAAGGAGCCGCAGCAGCGCGAAGAGGAAGAGGCGATCCTCGAGCTCTACAAGAATGCCCTGGGCATGATGTGAAACGCCCGCGGCGCCGTCATGTGGCGGCGCCCGGCTCCCGATTCTGGGTGGTCGTCCACCGCCGGTGGCGACCAGGAGAAACCTGAATGTCGACCCTTCGCGATCCGGCCACCCTGGCCGGCTTCATCGACCACACCATCCTGAAGCCCGACGCGACGCGTGCCGATGTGGCGCGCCTTTGCGAGGAGGCGCGCCAGTACGGCTTTGCCTCCGTCTGCGTCAATCCCGTGCACGTCGCCTTCGTTGCCGACCATCTGGCCGGCAGCCCGGTGCGCACCTGCGTCGTGGTCGGCTTTCCGCTCGGCGCCAGCGGCGCTGCCGTCAAGGCCGACGAGACCAGCCACATGGTGGCGCTCGGGGCCGACGAGATCGACATGGTGATCGACATCGGCGCTCTCAAGGAAGGCGACGTGGCGCGCGTGCGCGCCGACATCGCCGCCGTGCGCGCCGCCTGCGCCGGTCAGACGCTCAAGGTGATCATCGAGACCTGCCTGCTGACCGACGCCGAGAAGGAACTCGCCTGCGTCATCGCCAAGGAAGAGGGGGCCGACTTCGTCAAGACGTCGACGGGCTTCTCGACGGGCGGTGCCACGGTCGAAGACATCGGCCTGATGCGGCGCGTCGTCGGGCCGGACCTCGGCGTCAAGGCGTCGGGCGGCATCCGCAACACCGAGACGGCGTTTGCCATGATCGAAGCCGGGGCGACGCGCCTCGGCGCCTCGGCGAGCCTGGCCATCATCGGCGCCAACGCCCCGAAGGCTCCGGCGGGCTACTGAGCCCCGACAAGGCAAGGCGCATGTTCGACGCGGCGGCGACGATCTTCGATCCGGCCTTCATGCTGGCCGCCGTGCCGGCCATCCTCAGCGTCGGTCTGTCCAAGGGCGGACTGACGTCGATCGGTGGTCTGGCCGTGCCACTCCTCGCCTTCGTCGTACCGCCGACGGTGGCTTCCGGCATCGTATTGCCGCTGTTGTGCTTCTCCGACCTCATCGCCATGTGGACGTTCCGTCGCCACCTCGACGTGCGGTTGCTGCTGCCGTTGGTGGCGGCGGCGGCGATCGGTGTCGTTCTGGGCTTTCTGAGCTTCCGCCTGATGAGCGAAAGCACCATCGGCCTGATGATCGGCCTGGTGACGGTGCTGTTCACGGTGCGGCACTGGCTGTCGGGGCTGGTGCGGCGGCTGGCGCCGCCCGGCAAGCCGGGACGGCTCGCCGGCCTGATCTGGTCGTGCCTGTCGGGTTTCACGAGCTTCATCGCCCACGCCGGCGGACCGCCGCTGATGTTCTACCTGCTGCCGCTCAAGCTCGACCGCGTGGTGTTCACCAGCGTCAGCGTGTTCTTCTTCGGCGTCATCAACTACGTCAAGCTGCCATTCTTCGGTGCGCTCGGCCTGCTCAACACCGACAACCTGATGATCTCGCTGGCGCTGGCGCCGGTGACGCTCGTCGGCCTGGCCATCGGCACCTGGATGCTGAAGGTGATGGACGAAGCGCTGTTCTACCGCCTCTCCTATATCCTGACCTTCCTTGCCGGCCTCAAGCTGATCTGGGACGGACTGGCCGGCTGAGCGGCAACGCGGCCGGTCGTCAAAATGCAAACGCCACGAAACCGGGTTTCGTGGCGTTCGAGGGCGGCTTTCGCCCAAATGAGTAGAGATCGGCGTGGACCTTAGTGAAGTACCTCAGGGCTTGAGGCCAACTTGGAAATCTCGTCCTTCAGCAGCAGCTTCTTGCGCTTGAGATCCGCTATCAGCGAGTCGTCGACGCTCGGATGCTGCAACGCTTCCTCGAGTTCGCGTTTGAGCGCGGCATGACGACGCTGGAGCTCTTCAATATGCGACTGAACAGACATCAGGGCCTCCTTTGTGTGGACTGAACCACGACGAAATCATGGTGTCACACTTCTGATATGAAGTCGATACGGGTCCTACACAAGGCGTAACGGCCAACAAAACATGGTCAGGAAAAACCTGCATGTCTCTCTTTCGCCTCGACTATTTGCCAATTGCCAGACTGTGGCGGCTCACCAAGGGGAGCGGCGACGGAATTGTGTTGGCTTTGCCGGCCAAGCGTGTTGGAGGCGGGTGAAATGCGTGTTCCGATCTGTTATACTTCGATCACCGCGGCGACGGATGACGTCCGCCTGCCGTGACCATGGCGCGTGTTCGCGAAGGGTGCTGTGTATGACCGAGCACGAGAACGAGGAAGTCAGGCTGGAACTGGCGAGGCTCCGTCAGGAGCATCGCGATCTCGATACGGCGATCGCCGCCATGGCCGAACTCGGCACCGGCGATTCCATCCAGATCCAGCGCCTCAAGAAGCGCAAGCTGGCGCTCAAGGACCGCATCCAGATTCTGGAAGACCAGACGGTGCCCGATATCATCGCCTGATCGGCTTGCCAATTTGCCGGATTTCCCGTACCGCCAAGGTCGACACAACGCTTCGACCAGAAAGGGAAGCCGGCCGATGTCCCAAACGCCGACCGTCGCGGTCATCATGGGAAGCCAGTCCGACTGGGAGACCATGAAGCATGCCTCCGATACGCTGGAGGCGCTCGCCATTCCCCATGATTGCCGCATCGTCTCGGCCCATCGCACGCCGGACCGGCTCGTCGCCTTTGCGCACGGCGCCCGGGCGGCCGGCTTCAAGGTGATCATCGCCGGTGCCGGTGGGGCCGCCCATCTGCCGGGCATGACGGCGGCGATGACGCCGCTGCCGGTGTTCGGCGTGCCGGTGGAGAGCCGGGCGCTCAAGGGGCAGGACAGCTTGCTGTCCATCGTCCAGATGCCCGGTGGCATTCCGGTCGGTACGCTGGCGATCGGCAAGGCCGGGGCGATCAACGCGGCGCTGCTGGCGGCGGCGGTGCTGGCGCTCAGCGACGAGGCGCTGGCCGAGCGGCTCGAGGCCTATCGGGCGCGTCAGACGGCGTCGGTTGCCGAGGTGCCCGCCGATGGCCAGTGATCGCTCGCGCTTTCCTCTGCCGCCCGGTTCGGTGATCGGCATGCTTGGCGGTGGTCAGCTCGGCCGCATGATGGCGCTCGCCGCCGCCCGGCTTGGCCTGCGCCTGCACGTCTATTGCCCCGATCCGCTCAGTCCGGCCTTCGAGGTGGCACATGCCCACACGGTGGCCGACTACGACGACGAGGCGGCGCTGGCCGCCTTCGCGGCGACGTGCGACGTCGTCAGCTACGAGTTCGAGAACGTGCCGGCCCGCGCCGCCGAGATCATCGCCGAGCGCTGTCCGCTCTACCCCGATGCCCGGGCGCTGGCCATCTCGCAGGATCGCATTGCCGAGAAGTGTTTCATCTCCGGCATCGGCATCGAAGTGGCGCCGTTCCAGGCCATCGACACGCCGGCCGATTTCGAGGCGGCGGTGGCTCAGTGCGGTCTGCCGGCCATCATCAAGACGCGGCGCTTCGGCTACGACGGCAAGGGACAGCGCAAGGTGGCCGATCGGGCCGAGCTGGCTGCTGCCTTCACCGCCCTTGGCGGCGGCGACCTGATCGCCGAGGGACTGGTCGATTTCGCGCTGGAAATGTCGGTGATCGTGGTGCGTGGCGCCGACGGCACCGTCCGCGTCTACGCCCCGGGCGAAAACATCCACGTCAATCACATCCTCAAGGAAACGCGCGTGCCGGCGCGGGTGAGCGCGGCGACGCTCGCCGCCGCCGCCGCCCTCGGCCGGCAACTGGCCGAGGCGCTGGCCTACGTCGGCGTGCTGGGTGTCGAGCTGTTCGTCGTCCGCGGCACGGCCGGCGAGCGGTTGATCGTCAACGAGATCGCGCCGCGCGTGCACAATTCCGGCCACTGGACGGAAGACGGCGCCGTGACGTCGCAGTTCGAGAACCACGTGCGGGCCATTGCCGGCTGGCCAATCGGTTCGGTCGACACGCTGGCGCCGACGGTGATGGAAAATCTCATCGGTGCCGACGCCGACGCCTGGGCGACGATCGTCGCCGATCCGGAGGCGCGGCTGCATCTTTACGGCAAGACCGAGAGCCGACCGGGCCGCAAGATGGGCCACGTCAACCGGCTGCGCCGCTCGCCCGGCTGACCGGGCGGATCACTCGGCGGCGACGCGAGTCGCCGGGAAACGCACCGCCGCCTCGACGTCGAAGGGCTCGAAGCGCGGTTCGGCGCCCGGCTCGACGATCAGCACCGTGCTGCTCGGCACCGCCGTCCAGCTGTCGCGGTTGGCGTCGATCGGCTCGGAGACGACGATGATGCCGTCGGCGCTCTTCTGCCAGTACAGCGTCGGCACGCGGTCGTCGGAGGAATAGCGGAAGGCGTAGAAGCGTTCGCCATCGGTGAGGGCGGCTGTGAGGCGCAAGGCCTCGCCGATGCCGGCATCGAGCATGATCTGGCGCGTTTCGACCAGCACGTCGCGCAGCGCCCGCACCGGATCGACGGCCAGCATGTCCGGGTCCATCATCAGGAACAGCGCTTCGGAATCGGTGCTGCCCCGCCGTTCGGCGTAGCGGCTGTCGGACAGCCGGCTCTCGATGGCGCGGCGGATGCGATGCCAGCCGCCGACCTGCCCATTGTGCATGAACATCCAGCGGCCGGAAGCGAAGGGATGGCAGTTGACGCGCGTGCTCGGCGTGCCGGTGGAGGCCCGGACGTGGGCGAAGAACATGTGCGAGGAGATCTGGTGCGTCAGGCACTTGAGATTGTCGTCGTTCCAGGCCGGCATGGCGTCGCGGAACAGGCCGGGTTCGCTCCAGGCACCGTACCAGCCGAGACCGAAGCCATCGCCGTTGGTCGGCGCCAGACATTCGGCGGCGTGGTGGCTTTGCTGCACCAGCGAGTGGCAAGGCTTGCAAACGAGATTTTCGAGAAAGATCGGTCGACCGGCATACGCGAGCCAACGGCACATGATTTTGTTCCCAATCGCCAACACGAATTTGCTTGTGGCTGTTTCGCAAATCCTGTGCCGGTTATCTTGGCCAAAATGCGATTGCCGAAGGGTTAACCGACAAATTAGGTGATTGGCTGTGTCGGTACGGTCGCGCCGGGAAAGTACCGATGCCATCGTGGCGGCCAGCAGTCGACGGCATTGCCTCAAGATGAGCCAGGGTGCCACCAAATCGTCCAGTGGCCGAAAACCGCTTTTTTCCGTCGATCGGTGGTGGACAGGCCGGCTGTGATTTGCTAGATACCCTCCACTTTCGCGGTGCCTTGGCGCCGTGGCGGATTTGTAGCATTTCCGCAAGCATTGTCAGAATCTCGCCGATGGGAAGAGGCGGACTGGGGCGGTGTTCCGCCCGCGTTGCGTATCGACCCGGCGACCGACCACGGGAATACAGGCGTGCAGGTACTCGTTCGCGACAACAACGTCGATCAGGCTCTCAAGGCGCTCAAGAAGAAGATGCAGCGGGAAGGCATTTTCCGCGAGATGAAGCTCCGTGGCCACTATGAGAAGCCGTCGGAGAAGAAGGCTCGCGAGAAGGCCGAAGCCGTGCGTCGTTCGCGCAAGCTGGCTCGCAAGCGCGCCCAGCGCGAGGGCTTGGTGGCGGTCAAGGGCCGTACCCACTGACACGCGGCGTTTCGCCCGTCAGTCCGGCATGAAATAAAAAGGGCGGTCGCGCTGGCGTTGACCGTCTTTTTTGTTATGTTCGCCTCCGGTGCCGACTCGACAGGGGTCCTGTCGGAGGAGATGGCGAGCCCCGCCGGACCGGGCAGCGGCCGATCGGATCAGGCCAACCGGTTGGCGTCGGGAGAGTCCCGCTTCAAGGGCTTGGGCAGCCGTCATCGATCAGGCAGGCGCAATCTGGTCGACGGGTGCCGCGGATTGCTGGATCGTGCTGCGCTTCGCCGGATCTCATCATCCTGACAAAGGCGCGCCACGGCCGATTGAAAGGATTGATTGCATGCGGCTTTCTTCAGTGCTTCCGATGTCCCGCAACCTGATCGTCGGTGTCGGCATCGTGTCGGCTCTGGCTGGCTGCACGACCAGCGACGATCAGTCGATGTCGACGACGCTGGCCATCGACTCCTCGGTCGGTTCGTCGGCGAACCTCAATTCGCTGACCGACGCCATCAATCGCGATCCGCAGAACGCCGTCAACTACAACGTCCGCGGTTCGGCCTTCGGCCAGGCCGGCCGTTACCAGGAAGCGCTCGCCGACTTCAACACGGCGATCCAGCTCAATTCCGGCTTCTATCAGGCCTACAACAACCGGGCACTGATCTATCGCCAGCTCAATCAGCCGCAGGCGGCGCTGTCCGACTACAATCAGGCCATCCAGCTCAATCCCAGCTATTCGCCGGCCTTCCTCGGTCGCGGCACGCTGTACCGGCAGTCCAAACAGTACGATTTCGCCATGGCCGATTTCGATCAGGCCATCGCCACCAACAATGCCGACGCCAAGGCCTATTACAACCGCGCCCTGATCTATCAGGTGCGCGGCGATCATGTCCGCGCCGTCGCCGACCTCGACGCGGCCATCGCCCTCGATTCCAATTCGTCCGAGCCGTTCAACGCCCGTGGCCTGTCGAAGCTGGAGCTCGGCAAGACCAAGGACGCGCTGCAGGACTTCGCCTCGGCGGTCAACCGCAACAAGAGCTCGGCCGAGTTCTGGACCAACCTCGGCATCGCCCAGATCCGTAGCGGCGATGTGGCCAAGGGCCACGATTCGATCAACCGGGCGCTGATCCTCAAGCCGGGTTACGGGCCGGCCAACGCGGCGCTGCGCAACGAGAAGCCGCTGGCCTGAGCCAGCCGGCCTGCTCGATGAGATCGATGAAGCCGTCGGACGCTGGTCCGGCGGCTTTTTCTTTGGCGCGCCGGCCGCGCGGAGGGACGACACAAAAGAAAACGCCGGGCTGGCGGGCCCGGCGTGATGTTGACGCGAAGGAGCGCGGTCAGGCGTTGGGCGCCGGTTCCGGCGTCTCGCTGCCGTCGGCCTTGGGACGCGGCGGCTTGGTGGCCGGCACGGCCGAGCCGCGCGGCGGCGTCGCGTCGTCGAAGGTGTCGCGCGTCGGCATCTTGCCTTCCATGATGCCGCGCAGTTCGTCGCCGGTCAGCGTCTCGAACTCGAGCAGCGCTTCGGCGATGGCGATGAACTTGTCGTGGTTGTCGGTGATCAGGCGGCGGGCCGAGGTCTCGCCCTCCTCGATCAGCCGGCGGACTTCCTCGTCGATCAGCTTGGCCGTCTCGTCGGCCATGTTGGTCGACTGGCTGACCGAGTGGCCGAGGAACACTTCCTGCTCGTTGGAGCGGTAGCGGACGCGGCCGAGCTTTTCGCTCATGCCCCATTCCATCACCATCGACCGGGCCAGGCTGGTGGCCATCTGGATGTCGCCGGCGGCGCCGGTGGTCACCTTTTCGGCCCCGAAGGTCAGGATCTCGGCCTCGCGACCGCCGTAGAGCATGGTCAGGCGCGAGATGGCCTTTTCGTAGGTCCAGTTGTAGCGGTCGCTTTCGGGCAGGGTCATGACCATGCCGAGGGCGCGGCCGCGCGGAATGATGGTCGCCTTGTGGATCGGGTCGATGGTGCCCGCCAGCATCAGGGCGATGATGGCGTGGCCGGCCTCATGATAGGCGGTGTTACGCTTCTCGTCGGGCGTCATGGCCAGCGACTTGCGCTCGGCCCCCATCATCACCTTGTCCTTGGCGTCTTCGAATTCGGCCATGGTGACGATGCGCTTGTTGCGCCGGGCGGCCAGCAGCGCCGCCTCGTTGACGAGGTTCATCAGGTCGGCGCCGGAAAAGCCGGGCGTGCCGCGCGCCAGCACCTTGAGGTCGACATCGGGGGCCATCGGCACCTTGCGGACATGCACCTTGAGGATCTTCTCGCGGCCGTTGACGTCCGGGTTGGGCACGGTGATCTGACGGTCGAAGCGGCCGGGGCGCAGCAGGGCCGGGTCGAGCACGTCGGGCCGGTTGGTGGCGGCGATGATGATGACGCCTTCGTTCTGCTCGAAACCGTCCATCTCCACCAGCAACTGGTTCAGCGTCTGCTCGCGTTCGTCGTTGCCGCCGCCAAGGCCGGCGCCGCGATGGCGACCGACGGCGTCGATTTCGTCGATGAAGATGATGCAGGGGGCGTTCTTCTTGGCCTGCTCGAACATGTCGCGGACGCGGCTGGCGCCGACGCCGACGAACATCTCGACGAAGTCCGAACCGGAAATGGTGAAGAATGGCACGTTGGCCTCGCCGGCGACGGCGCGGGCGGTCAGCGTCTTGCCGGTGCCCGGCGGGCCGACCAGCAGCACGCCGCGGGGGATGCGGCCGCCGAGGCGCTGGAACTTCTGGGGATCGCGCAGAAACTCGACGACCTCCTGCAGGTCTTCCTTGGCCTCGTCGATGCCGGCGACGTCGTCGAAGGTGACGCGGCCGTGCGCCTCGGTCAGCAGCTTGGCCTTGGACTTGCCGAAGCCCATAGCCTTGCCGCCGGCGCCGCCCTGCATCTGGCGCATGAAGAAGATCCACAGGCCGAGCAGGATCAGCATCGGCAGCCAGTTGAGCAGCGTGCCGATCAGCGAGATGCCTTCCTGCGGCGGCTTGGCCACCACGGTGACGTTGGCCTTGGTCAGCGCACCGAGATAGTCGGCACCGTAGGGGGCGTAGGTCTGGAACGGCGTGCTCGAGGCCGAGAGGTGGCCGGTGATCGTCTGATTGACGATGGTCACGTCGCGCACATTGCCCTGATCGACGTTCTTGAGGAATTCCGAGAAGGCCATCTCGTTGCTGGCCTGACGGGTGTCGGACCCCTGGAAGAGCTGGAACAGCGCCACCAGCAGCAACAGAATGATGATCCAGAGCGCGAAGTTGCGAAAATTAGCGTTCATCGTCGACCTTTGCAGCGCGCCGGCTTCGCGACGCCTGTGGAAGCAAGGTGGATCGCGGCCATCGGCGGCATTCCAACCCAAGTTTGACTAAAATAGGTTGTCAGGGGGCGCTTGCCAAGCCAAGGCGGGCAGCCAATTGTTGGTCGCGGTGAACAGTTTGTCGCGTGCGGGCGGCAGGCCGGCATCACGGCGCCTCGTCGGCCGGCTCGCCGCTCTGCCAGACGAAGGCGACCTCAAGGCCGGCGGGCGGCGGCGCGCCGTCGGCCATGGCGAAAGCCGGCAGGCTGGCGGCGGCGGCCTTGGGCAGGTCGGGGCGGCGCGCGTCACCGCTGGCGGGGCCGATCAGCACCGGGCGGCCGGTGCTGCCCTTCACTGCAACGTGACAGCGATCATCCCAGAGACAGGAGCCATCGCCGGCGATGGTCACGGTGGGCAGGCCCTGTCGACCGGCTTCGGCATAGAGCCAGAGACCGCTCGACCGTCGGTCGAGCACGACGCCGGCCATGGTGGCCCGGCGCGGCGCCTCGCCCCGCCGCCAGGCGGCGAGCCAACGCTCCGGCGCTTCGGCGCGCGGCGGATAGACAGGACGCGGGCGGATGGCGCGCAGCCGGCTGGTGATGAGGCGCAGCACGATCTCGTCGGGCGCGGCGGCCAACTCCGCCTCGTCGAGGCAGACGACGCCGCCGAAATCACGGGCGGCGCGTTGCCCGAGCTCGGCGGTGGCGGCGGCGAGCGCTTGATCGGCACGGGCCATGCGGCGGGCAGTGTCGGCGAGGCGGCTGGCGTCGAGGCCAAGCGCGGCCAGTGCCGGCATCAACTGGCGGACGCGGGCGCGCAGGAAGCGGTCGGACTGGTTGGAGGGATCGCGGACATATGGCACGCCAAGCGCCTCGAGATAGGCCGTCAAGCGCGCCTTGGGGACATCGAGCAGCGGCCGCAGGAACGAGACGCCGGCGATGACGCGGCGTTCCGGCATGCCGGCGAGGCCGCGGACGCCGGAGCCTCGTTGCAGCCGCATCAGCACGGTTTCGGCCTGATCGTCGCGGGTATGGGCGAGCAGCACGGCATCGAGCCCCTGATCGCGGGCGGCGGCGGCCATGAGGCGGTAGCGGGCGTCGCGGGCCTGGGCTTGAATGTCGCTCCGCGGCAGGCTGTCGTGCTGCCAGATGAGCTTGGTGGCGGCCAGGCCGAGGCGCTCGGCCTGAGCGAGCACGGCGTCGGCCTCGGCGGCCGAAGCGGGACGCAGAGCGTGATCGACGGTCAGAATGGAAAGGTGGGGCGGTGCGGGCTGGCGCTCAGCCCAGGCGTGGGCGAGCAGCATCAGCGCCGTCGAATCAGGGCCGCCGGAAACGGCAATGCCGACGCGGGCCAACGGCGACAAGGGCGCGAACAGCCGGCCGAGTTCCTCCGCCGCGAACGCGGCTTCGACGGGCGGCGTCGCTGCCATCACTGGCAGCCGAGCTTGGTGCGCTGATTGGCGACGCGTGTCATCAGCGTTGGCGCCGCCTTGGGGAACTTCTTGGTCAGCTCGCCGTAGGTGGCGCAGGCGGCGGAGGTTTCGCCCAGCGCCTCGAGCGACATGCCGAGCTTGAGCAGGCTGTCGGGCGCCTTGGGGTTCTTGGGATAGTCCTTGTAGGTGGCAAGGAAAGAGGTGGCGGCGTCGCGGTACTGGCCGCGCGAATAGTAGGTCTCGCCGAGCCAGTAGTGGGCGCCGCCGGCCAGCTGGTCCTTGGGGTAGTCGGCGAGAAACTTCTTGAAGCCCGATTCGGCCCCGGCGTAGTCGCCGGCCACCACCTTGGCGTAGGCCGCCTCGTAGGAGACGCGCGGGTCGGCGGCGGCCGTGGCCGGCGTCAGCGCTGCGACCTGGGTCGACGGCGCAGTGCGGCTGCCCGGCGGCGCAGCCAGCGTCGGCGGTGGTGGCAGCTGTCCGGGCAAGGTCGCCGTGGCCGTGGCGCCGGCGGGGACCGGCGCACTGGCGGTGGCAACGGCGTCGCTGTAGACGCCGGTGGCCGAGGCGCCATCCAGGGGCGCGGCTGGGGCGCTGTCGCCACGGGCGATGGCCGACAGGTCGAGCGGGCCGCCGGCGGCATCGACCGGGAGCTGACCGAGCGGCTTGGGCGGCGCGCCGATAAGGTTGTCGCCGCCATCGTTGATCGGACCGGCGTTGGCATCGATGGCGAAGCCGTTCTGCGGCAGCGGCGGCGCCATGGCGCCGTCGGCGGCCGGCGCGGCGTCGGCCACCTGATCATAGGTCGGGGTGGCATCGGCTGTCGCCGCCGGCGGGGCGGTCATGGCCGGCGGGGCCGCGGCGGGGCCGGCGTCGGACCGCTTCTGCGGCTTGCCGCCTTCGAGCTGCTTGAAGCGGAATTCGTTGTCTTCCTGGGCCCGCTGCAGCAGGTTCTGCAGCACCTGGATCTGGTGGGTCAGCTCGTCGATGCGGCCGTTGAGCTGGCGAACCGAGTTCTCCAGATTGTCGATGCGGATCATCTGCTGGGCCGGATCGGCGTATTGGGCTGGCACCGGCGCGGCGCCGGGCACGCTGGCCGGCGGTATCGGACTGGGGCTCGACGAGAAGAAGCCGGCGGTGGCCGGTTCGACGAAAGCGACGGCGCAGAACACGGCGGCCATCAGCAGACGGCCTCCGAACCGCGGTCGGCCTCGGTTGGGCTCCGAAATGGGCTTTGGGTAGGAATTCATGGGGCCTCTGTGCCTTGCGAGGATGGTGGACTCCAGTTACGCGGCGATCGGACCGACCTGCCGGAGCCCGGCGCTTGCCGCCGTCGAGCACACGGTAGCACGCGCAGGGCCATGACGAAATCGTTCCACTCGTGGAGCGAATTTGGCATTTGAGTCTCGACTGACACCGAGCCCAGACGCAAATGTCAAATGCAAAAGCTCCACTAGATCAAGAACCTTCTAGTGGTTCCCTGGACTTCGACATTTGCTCCGCGGCTGGTATCGGGCGGATGCAAGGGTCGGAGCCGAACCACTGGCGCGCCCGACCGCCGGCGACAAGGACGCCGGTCAGGGGGCGATGCTGGCAGCAAGCACCCCGACTTCGGCCAATTTGCGGCCTGTGGCCGGTGTCGCCGGGGCGCGGACGCGGTTTTTCACCCGGCTGTGGCGCCGAAAACGAAAACCCGGCGTTCGCGGGCGAACACCGGGTTGTCGTGCCTGGGGTGGGGCTGTGGCGGCGGTACCGTGTCGAGGTCCGGAAGGACACGGCACCGACGTTGGCGTCAGTTGGAGCCGTTGAGCACCGTGACGGCGCGGCGGTTCTGAGACCAGCAGCTGTCCTGATCGCAGAGGGCGACCGGGCGTTCCTTGCCGTAGGAGATGGTCTTGATGCGGGTGGAGGAGACGCCACGGGCCACCAGGAAGTCCTGCGCGGCCTTGGCGCGGCGGGCGCCGAGGGCGAGGTTGTATTCACGCGTGCCGCGCTCGTCGGCGTGGCCTTCCACGGTGACGGTGTAGCGCGGGTAGAGGCTCAGCCACTGGGCCTGACGACCGAGAACGTTCTGCGCCTCGGCGTTGAGCGAGGTCGAGTCGGTGTCGAAGAAGACGCGGTCGCCGACGTTGACCACGAAATCCTGGGTGCTGCCCGGCTTGGCAGCGCCGGCCCCGCCGGCACCACCGGCCAGCTGGCCGTCGAGTTCGCTCGGGCTCTTGGCACAGGCGGCGGCGAGAAGGGCAAAAGCGAGAGCCATGGCTCCGCGGCGGCTGAACAAAGCGATTGTCGTCATGATCCCGGTTTTCCTCGAATACTTGCTGACCGGACGTTTCGGGATTCTTGGTAAACGCATTTGGTTAAGCCCGCGTTCAGAATCCTGGTTAATTTCCGGTAAACAATCAAATTCCTGGGGTTTTCGGCCGATCGTGGTGCTGGCAGTTGCCGGCGGAGCGGTGATCGGCCGCAGCGAAGCGACGGCGCCGGTGGCTCCGGCGCCGGACGCGGTCAGTCGAGCAGCGGCGACCAGGCCGGATCGGATGCGAAGTTCGGCGTCGGAATGCGCTGTTCGTTGCGGCCGGTCAGATCGACCGACCAGAGCTGCGGACCACCGGAGGGGCCGCCGGCGTCGCGGAAGAACATGATGACGCGGCCGTTGGGCGCCCACGTCGGGCCTTCGTTGTGGAAGCCTTCGGTCAGGATGCGTTCGCCCGAGCCGTCCGGCTTCATGACGCCGATGGCGAAGCCGCCGCTGCCCTGCTTGGTAAAGGCGATGAGGTCGCCGCGCGGGCTCCACACCGGCGTCGAATAGCGACCGGAGCCGAAGGAAATGCGGGTGGCTCCGCCGCCACCGGCGCCCATGACGTAGAGCTGCTGGTTGCCGCCGCGGTCGCTTTCGAAAACGATGCGCGAACCGTCCGGCGAATAGCTCGGCGAGGTGTCGATGGCGTTGGTGGTGGTGAGGCGGGTGATGCCGCCGCCGCCGAGGCCCATGGCGTAGATGTTGGCGTTGCCGTTGTCTTCAAGGCTCATGACGACGCGGCCGCCATCGGGCGAGAAGCGCGGGCTGAACGTCATGTTGGGGAAGTTGCCGACGAGCTGGCGCTGGCCGGTGCCGATGTCGAGCAGGTAGACGCGCGGATCGCCGACGCCGAACGACATGTAGGTCAGCATCTGGCTGGTGGGCGAGAAGCGCGGCGTCAGCACCAGATCCTTGCCGTTGGTGAGGTAGCGGACGTTGGCGCCGTCCTGGTCCATCAGGGCGAGGCGCTTGACGCGGTTACCCTTGGGACCGCTCTCGTCGACGAAGGCGACGCGGGTGTCGAAGTAGCCCTTCTCGCCGGTCAGACGCTCGTAGATGTCGTCGGCGATGATGTGGGCGATGCGGCGCCAGTTCTCCGGCGTCGTGAAATACTGCTTGCCGGTCAGCTGCGTCGAGCCGAACACGTCCCACAGGCGGAAGTCGGCCTGCAGGCGGCCGTCGGCGGCGCGGCCCATGCCGCCCGTCACCAGCGCCTGGGCGTTGATGGCCCGCCAGTTCTGGAAGTTGGGCAGCGCGTTGGGATCGGTGATGTGATCGACGAAGCTCGCCTGGTTGAGCACCTGGAACAGACCGGTGTGCTGCAGGTCGTTGGCGATGACGCCAGCGATCTGCTGGCCAATGGCACCGGCATCTCCGGCGCCGACGAAGTTCGGAATGGCGATCGGCAGCGGCTGCACGCTGCCGCCGTTGATGTTGATGGTGATCTCCGCCCGCGAGGCGGTGACGCTGGTCGCCGCGGCGGCCAACGCCGCCAAAGCGGCCAGCGCTATCGTCCTGAATGTGGCTCGCATTACTGCTTGCTCCCAAAAAGCTGTCTATCCAACGGCCCCGACGGGCCCAGCAAATCCAGTCTGGCGGCCGATCACGGGGCTTGCCCGGCCGATCGGCGCCTTTCGTCTCACGCTTTTCCCGCCGCGCGTCAGTACGAGGACGGCGGGGTGAAGTTCATGTTGACCACCTGCCAGGTGTCGAACTTGTCCTTGGGCAGGAACGGGTAGGGCGCGCAACGCTGCACGGCGCGCACCGCCGCATCGGCCACCGCCTGACCGGCCGGGCCGGCCGGCACCGACTTGACCACCGGCGGTCGGGCCAGATCGCCGTCGATGGTGAACTCGACGCGCAGCGGCACGACGATCTGGTCGATGCTGGCCGCGCCCACCGGCGGGTTGAAGCACTGGGTGACGGCGGCCGTCAGCGCGTCGAGTTCGCTCTGCGTCATGTTGGCCACCGGCCCCGTCGCCTTCTCCGAACCGAGGGAGGCGGCCTTGTCGGACGACTTGCCGCCGCCACCGGACGGGTCGACCTTGTTGAGCAGGGCGGCCAGCTGGTTGGGGTCGAACTTCTCCGACTTGGAATCCTTGGGCGCGTCGGCCTTGGAAGGCGCCGTCGTCTTGGAGTCCTTCTTGGCCGGCGTATCCGGCTTGGCTTCGGCCGTCTCGGTCGGGGCCGGCGGCTTGGGCTTGGTCAGCGGCTTGGCCGGGGCGGGCGGCACCGGCTTGGGCTGCTCCTCCGGCGGCTTCTCGACCGGTTTTTCCGGCGGCTTGGCGGCGATCTCGCCGGTGTCGGCCTTGGGGGGCGCCGCTTCGGGCGGCTTCTCCGGGGCCTTTTCCGGCGGCGCGGCGTCGGGGGCCGGCGGCTTTTCGGCCGGCTTGGGCTCGGGCGGCTTCTCCGGCGCCTTGGGCGGCGGCGGCGGTGGCTCGGCCTCCTTGGCGGCGGCGGTCTTGCCGGCCTTCTCGGTGATCGGCGCGTCCTGATCGGCCTCGGTGGCGCCAACGCGCTGCGAATCGGGGCGAGGCACCGGATTGTGCACCTTGCCCTGCGAGGCGTTGTCGTTCTTGGGCGCCGTCTTGGTGCCCTCGGCGATCTTGGTGACGTCGCCGATCGGCACCAGATCCACCGGCAGCGCATCAATGGTTTCGACGTCGAACGGCTGCGCACCCGGAAGCTGCCAGAGCCCCCAGGCCAGCAACAATGCATGGCCGATCGCCGAAGTCGTAAGTCCTATGCGCATGTATCAACCGGAGGGCTTGCCGCCAGGGCCCGGTTCCTCTTGAGTGATGAGGCCGATCTTCTTGAACCCGGCCGCCGAGATGCGAGCCATGACACGCATCACCGTGCCGTAGTCGGCGGTCTTGTCGCCGCGCACGTAGATGCGGTCCTCGACGCCGTTCTTGGCCACGGCCATCAGCTTGGGAACCAGCTCTTCATAGGTGATCTCGGAATCCTGGATGAACACCTTGCCGGCGGCGTCGACCGAGATGTTGATCGGATCGGTCTGCCCTTCCATCGGCTTGGCCGCCGTCTCGGGCAGATCGATGGGGACGCCGACGGTGAGCAGCGGCGCGGCCACCATGAAGATGATGAGCAGCACCAGCATCACGTCGACCATCGGCGTGACGTTGATCTCGCTCATGACGCCCCGAGCGTGGCGCCGGTTGCGACGCCGGCTGCCGCCCGAAGGGCCTGCGACCCCCATGCCCATGGTTCAGCTCCTGTCGTCGATCTGGCGGGACAGGATGGCCGCGAACTCGTCGGCGAAGCCATCCATGCGCGAGCCGAGCTTGGCGGCGTCGGTCGAAAGCTTGTTGTAGGCGAGCACCGCCGGAATGGCGGCGGCCAGACCCATGGCGGTGGCCATCAGGGCTTCGGAGATGGCCGGCGCCACGACGACGAGGCTGGTGTTCTTGGAGGCGGCGATGGCCTGGAACGAACTCATGATGCCCCAGACGGTGCCGAACAGGCCGATGAACGGGCCGGCCGAGCCGACGGTGGCGAGAAAGATCAGGCGCGCCTCGAGGCGCTCCAGCTCGCGGCTGATGGTGACGTCGATGACCTTGCCGATACGGTCGGTAATGCCCTGGAACGACACGCGCCCGGCTTCGTGGCTGCGCTTCCATTCCCGCATGGCGGCAACAAAGACGGCGGCGAGGCCCTCGTTGGCGTGGCTGTTGAGCGAACGGTAGAGGTCTTCCAGCGACTGGCCGGACCAGAACACCTTCTCGAAGCGGTCCATGGAGCGGCGGGTGCGGTTGAAGGCGACGATCTTGTCGACGATGATGGCCCATGACCAGATGGAAGCGCCGAGCAGGCCGAGCATGACCAGCTTGACGACGAAACTGGCTTGCCAGAACAGAGCCCAGACGGAGACTTCGACGGCAGGGGCGGCAAGGACGTTCTGTGTCAGTTCGGCCGGGTTCATGGGATGGTTCCGTTTATCCTCAAGATGACGCGCCGCATGAGGGCGGGGCGGGCGGCTGAACCGTGGATGGTCTGCCAGCGGACTGTTGCCCCATCCCTTGCGGCTCAAATTTGGCGAAAGCGGGACTTGACGCTGCAAAACGGCTGGAATCCGCTGAACACGGTCGGTCTGGGCCCGTTCCGGCGCCAAGCGTGACGCTCAACCCCACTCATCGTATGGTATGGTTAAGGAAGGGTTAGAAAAAACGGATCAGATCCGCCTGTGACGGTGGGGCTGGAATGCAATCCCGGCCGGGCAAGCGGCCCGCACTCCCCAGGGGGCTTCTCAGGTCATGCGGGCGATGAGTTCGGCCGGGATGCGGCGCGGCCGGCCATTGCCGCCCACCGCCGCCACCAGCACCTCGGCGGTGGCGATCGCTTCCTCGCCGCGCAGCAGGCGCTGGCGCAGTTCGAGACGCGGGCCGTGGGCGGTGACGAGTTCGGTTTCCACCGTCAGGAGATCGTCGAGCAGCGCCGGACGAAGGTAGTCGACGGTCAGGCGGCGGACGGTGAACAGCAGCGCGTCGGCGGCGGCGCGGTCGGCGGTCAACGACTGGCTGAAGCCGAGGGCGCGCAGAAATTCGGTGCGGCCGCGCTCGAAGAAGCGGATATGGCTGGCGTGGTAGACGATGCCGCCGGCGTCGGTGTCCTCCCAATAGACGCGGACGGGAAAGCGGAACGTGTTCGGTGTCATTGAATGTCGATGCCTTCGCTGTTCACCACGCGCACCGACGCCTCGAACGTCGACCAGATGGCGGCGTGGTGGCGGACGATGGCGGCGGCGTCGAGATGGGCGCGGTCGGAGGTGGTGTGACCGTCGGCAACCACGGTAACTGCCAGACCGCGCGAGGCGGCGGCGCGCAACGTGGTGTCGACGCAATAATCGGACGCGTAGCCGCCGATGACAAGCCGGTCAACGCCGAGGCGGGACAGCGTCTCGGCCAGCGGGGTGTCCCAGAAGGCGTCGCAATGGCGCTTGGCGACGACGATGTCACCGTCGCGGGGCGACAGCGCCGGATGGAATGCCCAACCCGGCGTGCCGCGTTGCCACTCGCAGCCGTCTTCCTCGTGCTGGACGAAGATCACCGGCCAGCCGGCGGCGCGGGCACGGATGGCCAGGCGGTCGAGTAGCGCCGCTACCGCGTCGATACGGTAGGCCTTGGGCGCGTCGAACAGGTTGGCCTGCACGTCGATGATCAGCAGGGCGGTCGTCATCCTTCGTCTCCACCGGAAAACAGCGTGAACTGCGCCTCCTCGGCGGCCTGCGGCACGGCGAGGCCGAGATGGCGGAAGGCGTGCGGCGTCAGCAGCCGGCCGCGCGGGGTACGCTGCACGAAACCCTTCTGGATCAGGTAGGGCTCAACGATGTCCTCGATGGCGTCGCGCGGCTCGGCGACGGCGGCGGCGATGGTCTCGATGCCGACGGGGCCGCCGCCGAACGACAGGGCGATGGTGTTGAGATAACGCAGGTCGAGGGCGTCGAGGCCGATGCCGTCGACGTCGAGGCGGGTCAGGGCCCGGTCGGCGGTGGCGGCGGTGATGCGCTCGTCACCGGCGACGATGGCGAAGTCGCGGACGCGGCGCAGCAGCCGGCCGGCGATACGCGGCGTGCCGCGCGACCGTTTGGCGATCTCGTTGGCGCCGTCGTCGGTGATGCCGATGCCGAAGATGCGAGCGCCGCGCCGCACGATCAGCTCCAGCTCCTCGGTGGTGTAGAACTCAAGACGGATGGGGATGCCGAAGCGGTCGCGCAGCGGCGTGGTCAAGAGGCCGAGGCGGGTGGTGGCGCCGACGAGGGTGAATTTGGCCAGATCAATGCGCACCGAACGGGCGGCCGGCCCTTCGCCGATGATCAGGTCGAGCTGGTAGTCCTCCATGGCTGGATAGAGGATTTCCTCGACGGCCGGGCTCATGCGATGGATTTCGTCGATGAACAGGACGTCGCGCTCCTCGAGGTTGGTGAGGAGGGCGGCGAGATCGCCGGCCTTGGCGATGACCGGACCGGAGGTGGCGCGGAAATTGACGCCGAGTTCGCGGGCGACGATCTGGGCCAGCGTCGTCTTGCCGAGGCCGGGCGGACCGACGAACAGCACGTGGTCGAGGGCCTCCTTGCGGGTTCTCGCCGCCTCGATGAACACTTGCAGGTTGGCACGGGCGCTGGCCTGGCCGACGAAATCGCTGAGGGCCGAGGGGCGAATCGACTGGTCGAGGTCCTCGTCGCGCTTTTCCGGGGTGATGAGGCGGGGGCTGTCGCTCATGGTTCCTTCCACGGCGTCGATCGCGGCGGCGAATCGCCGGCGCGCCGACCGATGTTCGCCTTTCGTTTTGCACGAAACGTCGTACACTCACAAGCATCGTGCGCCCGGCGGGCACGCCGGCGGGGGAGGTGAAATCACCGATACGTGAAGGCGGTCATTGACCGCGATCACGAAATAGTCAAATCTATGACTGTGAAGTGCCGGAATGCCGGGGGGCGCTCCGACCCGACGAGGGCAACATGGCGATTGCTGTTCATGTGCTGAAGGCGCGTCTCTCCGTTTTTCTGGTCGTGTCGCTGCTGGCGGCGGCCTTTACGGTCCTGTCGATGCTGCATCAGGAGGCTCGGGCCGGCGAACGGCGCGGCTTTTCCTCGGCGGAACTGATCGACGGTTTCCACAAGTCGGTGTTCGGGCTGGAGTTCGGCTCCTACCGCTATGGCCAGATCGTCAAGAAATTCACCGGACCGGTGCGGCTGCGCGTTGTCAACCAGGCGACGGTCGACCGGACCGGTGCCATCGCCGGCTTTCTCGGTCGCCTGCGCGGGGCGGTTCCGGGGCTGGACATTCGTCTCGTGCATGACGATTCGTCGGCCAATTTCACCGTCTACGTCGTCAATCGCTCGGCTTACATGGCGACGGTACGCAACAGCGTGCTCGGCACCCACTCCGGTTCGGCCCCCGGCCAATGCCTGGTGCGCGTCGAGCCGGGCGCCAAGGGCATCCGCCGTTCGACGGCGGTGATCGTTTCCGACGAGGGCGAGGGTCTGTTCCGCCGCTGCATGGTCGAGGAGATTCTGCAGGGGTTGGGGCCGATGAACGACAGCGCCTCGCTCAAGTATTCGGTGTTCAACGACAGTTCGACCTACGACCAGTTCATGCCGTTCGACCGCATGGTGGTGTCGATGCTGTACGATCGTCGCGTTCGCCACGGCATGTCGCCGGGCGAGGTCGACCGGGTGCTGCCGGTGGTGCTGGCCGGCATGGGCGCTCGCTGAGGGGCATCCCCCCGGCACACGTCGGACGGCACGCCGAAGCCCAAGTCTGTCGCCTAAAAAGCCAAGAGCCGGCGCAGGTGATGCGCCGGCTCTGGTCGTTTATGGATCGGCTCGCGTGAGCGCCGGCCGGCGTATCGGTCAGCGCATGGCCAGCCGGTTGTCGCCGACGAACTCGATGACGTCGTTGGGCGGAATGACGTTGCCCGAGAAGCGCGTTGACACCAGACCGCCGTACGGCTTGGCGGTGAAGCTGGCGCGGGCGGTCATCACCGGCGCGGCGAACAGCGGCGTCAGGTTGCGCTGGTCGGGGTGGGTGAGACCGGTGAAGTGGCCCCAGTACACCGACTGGCTGCCGTCGAGCAGTGACGGGCCGTCTTCGGAGACGGTGAGCGGCGCTTCGATGCCGCCGAGCATGTCGCCCTTGGCGTCGGCCAGCTGGCTGAGCGAGGCGCTGCCGCCGGCGTTGCGCAGCAGCGCCGGCGTCGGTGCCGGCTTGGCCGAAGCGGTCTGGATGGCGGCGCGCTGCGGCTGCGGCGCTGGCGTCGCGGCCACGGCCGGCGAGGCGTAAGACAGCGCCGTCGCCGACAGATCGGACTTGCCGTCGTGGGCGACTTCGGCCAGGGCCGCCTGGGCGGCCAGGGCGCTGGGATTGGCGGCGGCCATCTGCACCGGCGGCAGCGGTGCGGCGGCGGTGAGCTCGGCCGGCTTGACCGGCGGCAGCACGGCCGGCACGTCGAGGGCGGCGACGGTGGTGTCCGCCTCGTCGCCCGACAGGCTGTCCGGACGGGCCGGCGGCACCGGCACGAAGGCCAGGGCCTGGGCCGGCGGCGCGGCGACGGTCACTTCCGGGATTGGCGCGCCGGGGGCCGGCAGCGTGGCATCGACCAGCGAAGTGATGGTCATGGCCGGACGGCCGGGAGCCGGCATCGGCTTGGGGCTGGCCGCGGCGAGCGTGACCGGCGGCGTCGGATCGGGTCTGGCAAGGGCGAACGGCGGGTTCGGATCGAGGCGCGGCGTGGCGACGACCGGTGCCGGCTCGGCCTTGGCGACGGCGAACGGCGCGATGGCCGTCGGCGTGACGGTGGGGGCGGGAGCGGCCGGGGCGCGGGCCGCGACAGGCGCCGTCTTGGCCGGAGCGGCCGGGGCGTCGTCGTCGTCGCTGGCGGCCTGCAGCTCTTCGCGGGAATCTTCCTCGCCGCCGCCGAACAGCATGGCCAGGATGCCGCCGCCGCGGTTCGACGAGCCGCGGTCGGCGGTCTCGATGCCGGCGGTGACGGGAATGCCGCGTTCGCGCTGGATCTCGGCCAGGGCTTCCTTGTAGCCGGGCAACGGCTTGCCATCGGCGGGGATGTGGGCGGTCTTGCCGTCGGGGAACAGGCTGACCAGCTGAGTACGGCTGAGGCGCGGCCAGGCGCGCACATTGCCGACGTCGATGTGGACGAACGGGCTGTTGGCCGACGGATACCAGCCGACGCCGCCGTTTTGCATCTGCACGCCGATGGCGCGCAGCTTGTCGACCGACACGTCGGGAATGTTGAGGTCCATCGCCTTGCCGAGCGTGTGCTGGCTGTGTTTGGCCACGGCCGACGAGCGCGAGCGCAGGAGATTGTTGGTGGCGAGCGAGCGATAGCCGCAGACGACGTGGATCGGCTGGCGCGAGCCGGAGCGCTGGTGCAGCTCCCAGACCGTGTCGAACAGGCGCGGGTCCATGGTGATGGACTCGTTGCGCCGCCAGTCGCGCAGGAAGCGGTTGAGCTCGGCCAGGGCCGAAGGAATGTAACGACCGTTCTTCTTGAACGTGATCGTCAGCCGTTCCTTGGTGTGATTGTTGTAGAGGTCGAGCGTGCGCGTGTCCGTCGCTGCCGTCGCAGCGGCCATGGCAGCGCCGATGGCGAGGGAGCCGGCGAGGACAGCGGCGAGATGCCGGTGGCGAGCGAGGTTCCCGACGGCGGTTCCCGTCCTGGAGACTCGGGGCGGCATGTCGTTCATGTCCGTGTTACCTCTCCCCGTGGATGCGAAATTTTCAGTCAATGGCCTCTGCCCGGTATCCGTGTTCATGACCAGCCCTGAGCGATCATTGACCAGATCCGTTAATCGACGGTTTACCGTGCCTGACAATTCGATAACGTCCGCTCCCGCGTTCCAACGCTTTGCTAACCCCTAGGAAAAGGGCGGCTCACAATAGCTGCGTCGCGGTCAAACGCCAAGTGCGTAGTTTACGGCAATGCCAAACGCCAACAACCCCGGCGGCCGCTATGGCCAACGGAGTTGCAAGATATTGATCTGGCTGGCTGATTTGAGACCGTGCCGCCTTTGCGGTCAGATTTGCGAGCGCCGGAAGGCTGCTTTTATCCTTTGTACGTGGCCGTAGATGTCATCGAAAACCTGGACGGCGCCATTGTCGGCGACATTCACGGTGAAATAGGCGATGTGCACCTTGAGGTGGGTGGAGATGTCGATGCGCTGCTCGGGGCCGCCGAACAGGGCCTGCAACTTGGGGACGTTCCAGTTGGGGTCGCCATCGAGCACGGCGGCGGCGAACGACATGGGATCGTCGACGCGCACGCAGCCGTGGCTGAAGGCGCGGACGTCGCGGCCGAACAGCTTGCGCATCGGCGTGTCGTGCAGATAGACGGCGTGCTGGTTGGGGAACATGAACTTGATGTGGCCGAGGGCGTTGGCCTCGCCCGGCACCTGGCGGATGCCGACCGCCTTGACGGCGTTCTCGTCCCAGATGATGCGTGCGGGGTCGATCACCTGGCCGTTCCAGGTGGCCTCGTAACCGTGACGGGAGAAGTAGCCGACCGGATCAGCTTTGATCTCGGGCAGCATCTCCTTGATCTTGATGGATTCCGGCACGTTCCAGTAGGGATTGACCACCAGATACTGCATTTCGCCGGAGAAGATCGGCGTCTGGTTGGTGGTCTTGCCGACCACCGAACGGGCCTCGTGCACTTCCTGGCCGCCGCGATAGACGCGCACCATGAACTCGGGCACGTTGACGAAGACGTAGTCGCGGCCGAGGTCGCGCGGCATCCAGCGCCACATTTCCATGTTGGCGACGATGTCGCCGGCGAGATCGCCGGAATTCTTGTTGAGTACCGACAGCGTGCGGCCACCGACGACGCCGTCGGCGGCGAGACCGTTCTCGGTCTGGAACATCTCGACGGCGGCGGCCAGCGTCTCGTCGTAGACGAGCTCGGCCTGCGGGTCATCGGCCTCGGGCACGCCGAGGCGCTGGCGCAGGGCCGGAATGCCGGGATCACTCATGCCGGGCTTGATGGTCCGGCTCAGCACCACCGGGGCCTCGGCCGGACCGGCGGCGGTGGCGCGCAGCTCCTTGAGCTTGGCCTTGAGGTGGGCAAACGCCGGTTCGGGCGGATTGAAGCCGTCGAGCGCGGCCACCGGGTCGGTGGCGGCGGCGACGAGGCCGAGGGCCTTGAAGCCGGCGATGCGCTCGGGCGTGCGGGTGATGTCCTTGTAGATCGACGTTGGCACCAGCCGGCCGCCGGAGGCCTGCTCGGCGAAGGTGGCGATGGCCAGCGACAATCCCACTTCCTGGGCCGCGGCCGCCGCGGCATCGGCCGCCTCGGCGTTGAAGTCGGCGTCGGGCAGGGCGAAATCGGCCGGGTCGAGACCGTCGTCGGCGGCGGCGCCGAGGCGGGCGATGACGGCGCGGGCGTTGGCGGTGAATACGCCATGGTCGAGCCAGACCGGCGCGTCGGCGCGGGCGCCGTAGAACTTGGCAACGGCATCGGCGCGGCGCTTGAGATCGCCGGTCTTGCCGACCGCCTCGGAGGCGACCAGGGCGGCGATGGCGCTTGGCAGCGACTGGGTGTGCGGCTGGACGGTGGGCGCATCAATCACTGGCGCATCGACGGCGGGCGCGGCCTCGATGGCGGCGCCGACCTCGGGCACCGTGACCTGATCGGGCGTGACGACATCGGGCGTGACGACATCATTGCCGGCGGCGTCGGGCATCGGCTCGGCGGTCTGGGCGGCGGCCGGCGAGGCCAGGCCGACGGCAAGCGCCAGGGCGAAGGTCGAAGCGAAGGTTCTGAAGGTCAGCGAGGTCATGGCTTCCACCATCTGTCCAGGACAGCACGAGGCCATCCCCGTCCGGACTGATTTGCGAATTATGTGTTTGGGGCCATCGGAGGCGACGTTGCAAGCGCCAACGCCCGAACAGGCCCGTTTAGCGGCGCCTTGTCACTCGGCGGCCACACCCGGCTCATCATCGCTGTCGGCCAGCCCGTATTCCTTGAGCTTGCGGTACAGCGTCGAACGGCCGATGCCGAGGCGGCGGGCCACCTCGGCCATGCGGCCGCCGTAGTGGTCGATGGCGAGGCGGATCATTTCCTCTTCGACGGCGGTCAGCGTGCGGACATGGCCGTCGTCGGATAGCGAGCGCATGAAGCCGAACGGCGCCGGCTCGCTGCGCGAGGGCTCCTTGACGGCCACCCCAATGAGATCGCTCGACGCGATATCGCCGCGCCCGACGGGTTCGGCCGTGGCTTCGGTCGCCGTCGTGGTGACGGAGACCGGCGCTGGCGGGGTGCCGGGCAGCGCGCCGTCGCCATCCTCAACCCGGCGGATGGCCGAAACGTGGCCAACCAGGGCGGCGATCTGGGGAAAGTCGTCGACCGTCAGCTCCGGTCCGTCCGACAGGATCATGGCGCGGAAGACGGTGTTTTCGAGCTGGCGGATGTTGCCCGGCCAGTTGAAGGCCGACAGCATGGCCAGCGCGTCCGGCCGGATGCCGGTGACGCGGCGCTTGCCTTCCTCGGCGGCGATGCGGGCAATGAAGTGCTCGGTCAGGACCGGGATGTCTTCGCGCCGATCACGCAGCGGCGGCACAAAGATGGGATAGACGTTGAGCCGATAGTAGAGGTCTTCGCGGAAGACGCCTTCCTTGACCATGTCGAGGAGGCGGCGGTTGGTGGCCGAGATCAGGCGGAAGTCGACCTTCTGGCTGCGGCGGGCGCCGACCGGCTCGATCTCGCCTTCCTGCAGCACGCGCAGCAGCTGCACCTGCATTTCGAGCGGCAGTTCGCCGATCTCGTCGAGGAACAGCGTGCCGGTATGCGCTTCCTGGAACTTGCCGACGTGGCGGTCGACGGCGCCGGTGAAAGCCCCCTTTTCGTGGCCGAACAGCGTCGACTGCACCAGATTGGCCGGGATGGCGCCGCAGTTGACGGTGACGAACGGCTTGCCGCGTCGGTCGGACGTTCCCTGGATGGCCCGGGCCACCAGCTCCTTGCCGACGCCGCTTTCACCCTCGATCAGGATGGGAATGTTCGAGTTGGCCGCCCGTTCGCCAAGGCGCAGCACACGCGCCATCTCGGGGCTGCGCGTGATGATGTCGCGGAAGGTGAGCGCGCCGGTCGGGCCGCGGCGCGAGCGGCGGATTTCGCCTTCGAGGGCGGTGACTTTGAGGGCGTTCTGGATCGACACCGCCAGGCGCTCGTGGCTCACCGGTTTGACGATGAAGTCGAAGGCGCCGGCGCGCATGGCGCCGACCACGGTGTCGATGCCGCCGCGCGAGGTCTGGACGATGACCGGCAGGCTGACACCGGAGCGATCGAGGCGTTCGAGCACGCCCATGCCGTCGAGATCGGGCATGACCAGGTCGAGCACCATGAGATCGAAGCTGCCGCGGGCGGCGCCGAGGAGGGCAAGCGCTTCCTCGCCGCCCTCGGCGGTCACGGCGTCGTAGCCGAAGCGCTTGATGGCTTCCTCGAGAAGCCGACGCTGAATGGGGTCGTCATCGACGATCAGTATGCGGGCTGCCATCGCTCCATCCGCGCAGGCGATTCTGTATCAATTCGGGTCAGTGTGGCCGCCAATGGGTTAAGAGGAGGTTAGTCGATCGGTTTTTTGACCTCTTGGCGGTTGAAGGCCGGCGCGGCAAACCGATATGGATGGGTTCCCGCCGCCCTGCGCGGCGACCATTCGCGAACAAGGCATCGGCCGCCGCCCGGCGACCGATCCGGACAGGGAGCCATAGAGATGAAGCGCGTGCCGACGTCGATGCCCGTTCTTTCCGCCGCCGAACCGAGCGCGCCGGGCGGCGAGGCCGCGCTGCCCGAGTGGGACCTGACGGCGCTCTATGCCGCGCCGGACGATCCGGCGGTGACCGCCGATCTCGATCGGGCGATCGATCTGGCCGACGCCTTCTCCGATCGTGCCAAGGGCCGGCTCGCCGCCATCGTCGCGGCGCCCGAAGGTGGCCGGCAGCTCGCCGCCATCATCGCCGACTACGAGGCGCTGCAGGACCTGATGGGCCGCCTGATGAGCTATGCCGGGCTGCTCTATTCGGGCAACACCACCGACCCGGTGCGCGCCAAGTTCTTTGGCGACGTGCAGGAAAAGATCACCAACATCTCGTCGGGCCTGCTGTTCTTCGAGCTCGAACTCAACCGCCTCGACAGCGACGCCCTCGAAACGGCGCTCGCCGATGCGGCGCTGGCCCGTTACCGGCCGTGGCTGGCCGACATCCGCCTCGAAAAGCCCTACCAGCTCGAGGACCGGGTCGAGGAGCTGTTCCATGAGAAGTCGATCACCAGCTACGCGGCATGGAACCGGCTGTTCGACGAGACCATTGCCGGACTGCGCTTCGACGTCGACGGCGAGGAACTGACCATCGAGCCGACGCTGCACCTGATGCAGGAGCCGGACGGCGCCAAGCGGCGGGCAGCGGCCGAGGCCATCGGCAAGACGCTGTCGGCCAACATCACGGTGTTCTCGCGCATCACCAACACGCTGGCCAAGGACAAGGAGATCTCCGACCGCTGGCGCGGCTTCGAGGATATCGCCGACGCCCGTCATCTCGCCAACCGCGTCGAACGCGGCGTCGTCGACGCACTGGTGGCGGCGGTGCGCGAAGCCTATCCGCGCCTGTCGCATCGCTACTATCGCCTCAAGGCCCGCTGGATGGGCACCGAGGTCATGCCCTATTGGGACCGCAACGCGCCGCTGCCGGGCGCCGTCAACCGCCGCATCGGCTGGGACGAGGCGCGCGAGACGGTGCTGTCGGCCTATGGCCGCTTTTCGCCGCGCATGGCCGACATCGCCAGCCGCTTCTTCGAGGAAAACTGGATCGATGCGCCGGTGCGGCCGGGCAAGTCGCCGGGCGCCTTTGCCCATCCGACGGTGCCGTCGGCCCATCCGTTCGTGCTGGTCAACTTCCTCGGCCGGACGCGGGACGTCATGACGCTGGCCCACGAACTCGGTCACGGCGTGCATCAGGTGCTGGCCGGCCGGCAGGGGGCGCTGATGGCGCCGACGCCGCTGACGCTGGCCGAAACGGCGTCGGTGTTCGGGGAGATGCTGACCTTCAAGGCGCTGCTGGCCAAGGCCGAGACGCCGGCCGAGAAGCGGACGCTGCTTGCCTCCAAGGTCGAGGACATGATCAACACCGTGGTGCGGCAGATCGCCTTCTACTCCTTCGAGCGCAAGGTGCACGCCGCCCGCCGCGAAGGCGAGCTGACGGCCGAGCAGATCAACGGCTTCTGGATGGACGTGCAGGGCGAGAGCCTCGGGCCGGCCATCTCGTTCGGACCGGGCTACGAAACCTTCTGGTCCTACATCCCCCACTTCATCCACTCGCCGTTCTACGTCTATGCCTACGCTTTCGGCGATTGTCTGGTGAACTCGCTCTACGCCGTGTTCGAGAAGGCCGAGCCGGGGTTCCAGGACAAGTACTTCGCCATGCTGGAAGCCGGCGGCACCAAGCGCCACCACGAGCTGCTGGCGCCGTTCGGGCTCGACGCCACCGACCCGGCGTTCTGGCAGATGGGCCTCGGCGTCGTCGAGCGGATGATCGGCGAACTCGAAGCCATGGACGACTGATCGCCGCGCTCGGCGACCGTCACCGACCGGGCCGCCGTCCTGCCATCCCCATGCGAGGGTGGCGGCGGCGGTCTCGTCATTTTTGGCGGCTCACGAAACGTTGAACGTGGCGTGGCGATCGTGACGAACACGCTGGCCTCGACGATCGAAGCGCTGGACGAAAATGTTCGGTGTTAATCATTTTGTCAGTTGGGAGTGTGTCGCAGTTCGGGCCGAACTGGCGGAAAGCCGCCGGCCTGGTTGTTCGTTGTCGCGACCTGGCTCTGAACGGGCTGTTCGTTTCTGATCGTTTACGAAAAGTTGGCTGACGCAAAATTAAGCGTTTATACTAAGAGGTTATCTGCGACTCATCTGGAGATTGTTCCGTCTGACCGATTCCGCTAAACGATTAGCTCGCGCATGTGATCGATTAAGTGGGGGATCAGAGATCGATGGCGGTGCTGAAATACGTTTGATTACGTCGGGGAAACGCTATAGTCCGCTTGTCGGGAGGCGGGTGGAGGTCAACGTGTTTTCCCGCGTGCCGGGGATCCGGCTATCGTTCAACGCAAACAAGCGAAAAGGCCGGATCGGCCGCTAGGTGGTGCTCGCCGTTTGCGCTGGTGGGGAAGCCGGATCATTTCAAACCGCTTGCTGGCGGGCGTCGGCGTCGGATCGCCGGCCGCCCGTGCTTGGTCCGTCTGACGGCGCGGCATGCCGATGTCGTCGTTGGGGAGTCTCGCTCCAGGCCTGCGGAGGTCGGTGAGCGAGGTCGTCTGGAGGGAATTGATGAAAGTTGCAGTTCTGCGAGAGCTTGATCCCGACGAGGGACGAGTGGCCGCATCGCCCGACACGGTAAAGCGTCTCGTTGGCCTCGGGGCCAGCGTCGCCGTCGAAGCCGGAGCCGGCTTTCGCTCGTTGATCGTCGACGACGAGTACGTCAAGGCTGGTGCGTCCGTGCTTGCCACCGCGGCCGAGACGGCGCTCGACGCCGATGTCGTGCTGCTGGTGCGCCGCCCCGACGCGACGCAGCTGCCGCTGTTCAAGAAGGGCGCCATCGTCATCGCCACCATGGATCCCTACGGCCATGGCGACGCGGTGAAGGCGATGGCCGAGGCCGGCATCGTCGCTTTCGCCATGGAGTTCATGCCGCGCATCACCCGTGCCCAGGTGATGGACGTGCTGTCGAGCCAGGCCAACCTCGCCGGCTATCAGGCGGTGATCGACGCGGCGTCGGAGTACGGCCGTGCCCTGCCGATGATGATGACGGCGGCCGGCACCGTGCCCGCCGCCAAGGTGTTCGTCATGGGCGCCGGTGTCGCCGGTCTGCAGGCGATCGCCACGGCCCGCCGCCTCGGCGCCATCATCACGGCCACCGACGTGCGTCCGGCCGCCAAGGAGCAGGTGGAAAGCCTCGGCGCCAAGTTCATCGCCGTCGAGGACGACGAGTTCAAGCAGGCCGAGACCGCCGCCGGCTACGCCAAGCCGATGTCGGCCGAATACCAGGCCAAGCAGGCGGCGCTGGTGGCCGAGCACATCAAGAAGCAGGACATCGTCATCACCACGGCGCTGATCCCCGGCCGGGCCGCGCCGCGACTGGTGACGGCGGCGATGGTGCAGTCGATGAAGCCGGGTTCGGTGCTCATCGATCTCGCCGTCGAGCGCGGCGGCAACGTCGAGGGCGCCAGGGTCGGCGAAATCGTGGTGACGGACACCGGCGTCAAGATCGTCGGCCACAGGAACGTCGCCGGCCGCATCGCCGCCACGGCCTCGCAGCTCTACGCCAAGAACCTCTTCGCCTTCCTGGAGACGCTGGTCGACAAGAAGGAGAAGGCGCTCGCCATCAACTGGGATGACGAACTCGTCAAGGCCACCGTGCTGACGCGCGATGGTGGCGTCGTCCATCCGGCTTTCCTGAACTGACGCGGAGGCTATTCGATGCCCGTTACCACTCCGGCCGACCTCGCGATCGAGCAGGCCCGCCAATCCGCCGAAGCCGCCCTCAAGGCGGCCCATGATGCCGGCGCCGCCGTGCAGGCGGCCCAGGATGCCCTGGCCTCCGGCCACGCCGAAGCCGCCGCCGATGCCGCCGGCGCCGCCGCCCACGCGCTGTCGGGCGGCGTCATCGATCCGTTCGTGTTCCGTCTGTCGATTTTCGTGCTGGCGATCTTCGTCGGCTACTTCGTCGTCTGGTCGGTGACACCGGCTCTTCATACGCCGCTGATGAGCGTCACCAACGCCATCTCGTCGGTGATCGTCGTCGGCGCCCTGCTGTCGGTGGGCGTCGAGTTCCTGGCCCCCGGCACCGGGCTGGCCCGCGGTTTCGGCTTCCTTGCCGTCATCCTCGCCTCGGTGAACATCTTCGGCGGGTTCCTGGTCACGAGCCGCATGCTCGCGATGTACAAGAAGAAGAGCTGAGGCCCAGACATGTCCGCCAATCTTTCAGCCGTTCTCTACCTCGTCTCGGGCGTTCTGTTCATCCTCGCCCTGCGCGGTCTGTCGAGCCCCGTCACCTCGCGGCGCGGCAACATCATGGGCATGACGGGCATGGCGATTGCCGTGCTCACCACGCTCGGTTCCATCAAGCCGTCGTTCGGCGCCTACGCGCTGATCGTCATCGGCATCGCCATCGGCGGTGGCATCGGCGCCTACATCGCCCGCCGCATCGCCATGACGGCCATGCCGCAGCTGGTCGCCGCCTTCCACAGCCTCGTCGGCCTCGCCGCCGTGCTGGTGGCCGCCGGCGCGCTTTATGCACCAACCGCCTTCGGTATCGGCGAGCCCGGCTCGATCCACGGTCAGGCGCTGATCGAGATGAGCATCGGCGTCGCCATCGGTGCCATCACCTTCACCGGTTCGGTGATCGCTTTCGCCAAACTGAACGGCAACATGAGCGGCAAGCCGATCCTGCTGCCGATGCGCCACACCATCAACATCGCGCTGGCCGTGGTGCTGGTGGCGCTGATCGTGCTGCTGGTGGCCAGCGAGAGCCACTTCGTGTTCTGGCTGATCGTGCTGGTGTCGCTGGGTCTCGGCGGCCTGCTGATCGTCCCGATCGGCGGCGCTGACATGCCGGTGGTCATCTCCATGCTCAACAGCTACTCGGGCTGGGCGGCGGCCGGCATCGGCTTCACGCTGGGCAACACGGCGCTGATCGTCACCGGCGCGCTGGTCGGCTCGTCGGGTGCCATCCTGAGCTACATCATGTGCAAGGGCATGAACCGCTCGTTCTTCTCGGTCATTCTCGGCGGCTTCGGCGGCGAGACGGCCGGGGCGGCCGGCGGGGCCGTCGAACAGCGGCCGGTCAAGCAGGGTTCGGCCGAGGACGCGGCCTTCATCATGAAGAACGCCTCCAAGGTCATCATCGTGCCGGGTTACGGCATGGCGGTGGCCCAGGCCCAGCACGCCCTGCGCGAGATGGCCGACAAGCTCAAGGCCGAAGGCGTCGAGGTCAAGTATGCCATCCATCCGGTGGCCGGCCGCATGCCGGGCCACATGAACGTGCTGCTGGCCGAGGCGTCGGTGCCTTATGACGAGGTGTTCGAGCTCGAGGACATCAACTCCGAGTTCGCCCAGACCGACGTCGCCTTCGTCATCGGCGCCAACGACGTCACCAATCCGGCCGCCAAGACCGACAAGTCGTCGCCGATCTTCGGCATGCCGGTGCTGGACGTCGAGAAGGCCGGCACGGTGCTGTTCGTCAAGCGCGGCATGGGCTCGGGTTATGCCGGCGTCGAAAACGAACTGTTCTTCCGCGACAACACCATGATGCTGTTCGCCGACGCCAAGAAGATGGTCGAAAACATCGTCAAGGCCATGGAATAGCCGTCGCCGTTCCCGGCGAGGAGGGAAGACGGGGGTCGCGCCGATCGGTGCGGCCCCCTTTTTGTTGGGCGCCGGTCAGGCCGCCGGCGTCGGCTGGCGGAACAGACCCCAGCCGAGGTGATGGCGGCGGGCGTTCCAGGCGAGCAGGGCGACGGTGACGGCCAGCATGACGACATCGCCGATGGGGTAGGCGATCCAGATGCCGAACTCGCCGGCCAACAGCGGCAGGCCGGCCAGGAGCGGCAGGCCGATGACGTAGGTGCGCACGAGGTTGAGGATGGCGGCGCTGCCGACCATGCCGAGGGCCTGATAGTAGCCGCCGACGATCATCAGCGGCGCCGACAGCACGTAGGTGATGGAGGTGACGGGCAGGATGCGCTCGACTTCGGCGATGACGGCGGCGTCGTCGACGAACAGGCTGGCCATGGCGCCGGGCAAGGTCAAGAAGGCGAGCTGGAACAGCGCCGCGTAGACCACGGCCGCCCCGAAGCCGATCTGCAGCGTGGCGCGCACGCGGGTGAACAGGCCGGCGCCGTAGTTGTTGCCGGCGATCGACTGACTGGCCATGGAGGCGCCGAGCAACGGCAGGAAGGCGAAGGTCATGACGCGGTTGATGACGCCGAAGGCGGCCACCGTGTCGGCGGTACCGGCCATCGTCCAGATCTGGATCTGGGTGATGATCAGCGCCGACGACAGGCTGATGCCGAGAAAGCCCAGCGACGGCGGCCCGCCGAGGGCGAGAATGTCGCGCCAGTCTTGACGGACCGCCCCCGTGCCGCGGGCGAACAGCGGCAACGGCGTGCGGCCGCTGAGGCGCAGGTAGAGGCAAACGACGATCGACACGGCCTGCGCCGCCACGGTGCCGAAGGCCGAGCCGGCGACGCCAAAGCCGCAGAGGCCAATCAGGATGTAGTTGAACAGGATGTTGAGCAGCGTCACGGCGATGGCGACCATGGCCATGGTGCCGGCCATGCCTTCCGAGCGCAGTGCGTCGCCCTGAATGGACAGGAAGAAGCTGAACGGCGAGGAGATGACCAGGATGGCGGTGAACACCAGCGCCATGTGGGCGATCTCCGGATCGCTGCCCGACAGTGCCCGCGTCAGCGGCGCGCCGGCGAAGGCCAGCGCCGCCATCAGCCCGGCGCAGACGACGATGGCCAGCGTGTTGGCGGCGAACATCGTGCCCTCGGCGGCGGCGATGTCGCCGGCACCGATCTGGCGAGCCATGATCGAGGCCATGCCGGACGACACCATCGACTGCAGCGCCACGATCAGCATCATGATGGGGAAGACCAGCGTCACGGCGGTGAGCGCCTTGGTGCCGGCGAACTTGCCGAGAAAGACGGCATCGACGACGGTGAACAGGCCGCTCACCGTCATGAACAGCACGATCGGCGCGGCGGTGCGGAGGAAGACGCCGGCAATGGAGCCGGACAGGTAGGGATTGCCGCCCTTGGAGAGGTCGGACATCGGGGGCCTCGCAAATAGCTCTTTGCCGGCATGGGGCCCGCGTTGCCATGCCTGACGGGTCGCCACCTCCAGGGGGGGCGGAAAATGACCGAATTCACCGGGCGTCAGCCGTGCGGGCGGTTGGCTCGGTTACCGTGCCTCTTCTGGGCTGCGCGTCAGCGCTTGTCAATGGGCGGGCTCAGAGCGGCGATTGACCGTCCAGGAAGGCCTCGAAGGCCTTGAGCGTCGCTTCGGAAACGTAGTGTTCGATGCCCTCGGCGTCGAGTTCGGCCGCTTGATCGGGCACGCCGACGGCCTTGAGCAGGCGCACCACCAGGCGATGCCGGGCCTTGACCTCGAGGGCCATGGCGTGACCGGCCTCGGTCAGGAAGACGCCACGATAGGGACGGGAGATGGCGAGTCCCTCCCGCTTCAATCGGGCCACGGCCTTGTTGGCCGTGGGGTGGGTGACGCCGAGGCGAGCGGCGATGTCGGTGATGCGTGCTTCACCGCGCTCGGCCATCAGATCAGCGATGAGTTCGGTGTAGTCCTCAAGCAGGGCCGAGGCGCGGGCCGAACGGGTGTGGGTGAAGCGGTCGGCGTCGGAGGCTTCGGCCCCGGCAATCGTCGCGGCGGGACGTTTGTCCTCGGTCATGGCTTGGCAATCCCAACCAGAAGCGCTCGCCCGGCGGGGCGGGGCGCGATGACGGATGCCGCCACCTTAGTGCATTTGGCCACGGCATGGAAACAGCGGCTGGCGCCGCCGGGCCGCTGATCGGCCATGCCGGCGGCCGGCCAAGCGGAATTCACGGCCGGCGCGCGTCTTTTCACGGCTTCGTTATCTTGTTGTTCAGAGGCGCGGCACTAGGAAGGTCCATAACAGCGATTTGCTCGATAAGGCGTTGCCGGAATGAAGCAAACCACCGCCTTGTTCCTGTCCCGCGTCGTGGCCTCGCTCATGGCTATGGGTCTGTCGCTGTTGGCGCTGGGCGCCTTTATCTTCTGGATCACCGACCGGGTCGACGTCGATGCCGTCGAGCGGCAGCGCGAGATCGCCGAACTCGCCATCTCGGAAATCCAGTTCGACATCTCGCACAATCAGGAAAGCTCGACCTATTGGGATGAAGCGGTGGTGCAGGCCAAGCGCGCCGACAGCGCCGACTGGCTCGACGAGAACCTCGGCACATGGATGCACACCTTCTACGGCATGGACGAGCTCTACGTGCTCGATGCCACCGATGCTGCCACCTACGCCTTCGCCGACGGCGAGCGGCAGGAACCGCAGGCCTTCGCCCGTCGGGCCGAGGTGCTGCGGCCGTTCCTGGCGCAACTGCGGACCGACATCGCCGACGGCACGGCGCCGCCGGAGGGCAACGGCCGGCAGTCGATCGACGTCGCCTCCTTCCTCTACATCGACGGTCGGCCGGCCATCGCGTCGGTCAAGCCGATCTTGTCGGATTCCGGCACCCTCGTTCAGACGCCGGAGACGACGTTCGTCCACGTCGCCATCCAATATCTCGATGGCCCGTTCATGACCAAGCTGGCCCGGTCCTACGTGCTCGAGAAGCTGGCAGTGGTGCCGGCCGAGCAGCAGCCGGCCGGCACGGTCGGCATCACGATCGAAGGCCACTATGGGGCACCGTCGGTGGCCTTCGTCTGGGTGCCGTTCATGCCGGGCGAGCGGCTGGCCCTGTCCATCTCGCCCATCCTGGCGCTGGTGGCGCTGCTGCTGATGGCGGGCACGCTGCTGCTGTCGTCGGTGTCCTACCGGCGCAAGGTCGACCAGATCGAGACCGAGGCGCGCATCCGCTACCTCGCCACGCACGACGGCCTGACCGGCCTGCACAACCGCGCCGCCTACGAGGCCGAGGCCGGGCGGCTGATCGACGGGCTGGAAGAGCGGCCGACCGAGATGCAGACGGCCTTCCTGTTCATGGATCTCGATCGCTTCAAGCAGGTCAACGACATCTTCGGCCATCATGCCGGCGATGTTGTGCTGACCGAGTTCGCCCGGCGGGCCGAGCAGGTGATTCCGCCCGGTTCGCACCTCTTCCGGGTAGGCGGAGACGAGTTCACGGTGCTGGCGCCGCGCTGCGCCGCCGACGATCTCGAGGTGCTGTGCCGCCGGCTGATCGACTGTCTGGCCGAGCCGATCGCCCTTGGCGACCGCAAGGCGCACATCGGCGTGTCGATCGGCGTGTCGCTGGCGCCCCGCCACGGCACCGACTGGCACGAGCTCAACCGCAAGGCGGACGTGGCGCTCTACCACGCCAAGGCGGCCGGGCGCGGCTGCCACTCGGTGTTCGGCAGCCAGATGGACGACAGCATCCAGAGCCGGGCGGCGCTGGAAGACGCGCTGCGCGAGGCGCTGACCGACAAGCGCCAGCTGGCGGTCTACTACCAGCCGACATTCGCCTGCGGCAACCGGGCCATCCACGGCGTCGAGGCGCTGGTCCGCTGGGAGCATCCCGAGAACGGCAGCATCTCGCCGGCGGTGTTCGTGCCGATCGCCGAGACCGCCGGGCTGATCGCCGAGCTCGGCCTGTGGGTGCTGGAGCGGGCCTGCACGGACGCGCGGCCCTGGCCGATCAGCCACGTGGCGGTCAACGTCTCGCCGCGCCAGCTCAAGGACCCGGCGTTCGCCGCCGCCGTGAGCGCGGTGCTGGCGCGGACCGGCTTTCCGGCCGCGCGGCTGGAACTGGAGATCACCGAGACGGCGCTGGCCGGCCCGGGCACGGCGGTGGCGGCCAACATCAAGGCCCTGTCGGCGCTCGGCATCGCCATCGCCATCGACGACTTCGGCACCGGCTCGTCGACCTTCGAGCGGCTCAAGGAAATCGAGTTCGACCGCATCAAGATCGACCAGAGCTTCGTGCGCAGCATCCGAGAATCCAAGGGCGATGCCGAGATCGTGCGGGCGATGATCGCGCTCGCCCACGCCAAGGGATTGGTGACGACGGCCGAAGGCGTCGAGACGGCCGAACAGCGCGACGCCCTCTGCGCCCTCGGCTGCGACGAACTGCAGGGCTACCTGCTCGGCCGGCCAATGCCCGCCGAGCGGATCACGGCGCTGGTCGAGACGGCGTGAGGGGCAGGGACCGGCGCGGGCGGCCGCTTTGCCAGAGCCGCGTCCGGCCGGCTGGAGTTCCCCCTTGAAGCTGCGTCATGGTCACAGTGCCAATTCCGCCTCCGCCTAGCCGAGGCCATCGCCAAGACAGAGACCGGCGAGAAGACGCTGCTTATCTCCGGTTGGTACCGGTCCTTCGCAGTGAAGGACTTCAGCAACTGGTTCCGCGACCGCTGCGACGACGCCGGCGTGCCCGGCTCAGCTCACGGGCTCAGAAAGGCCGCCGCGACCAGGTGCGCCGAGAACGGCGCAACCGCAAGCGAGCTGATGGCCATGTTTGGGTGGACCGCGCTCCAGGAGGCGGAAAGGTACACGAGGGCCGCGGAGAGGAAACAGTTGGGGCTCAAGGGAAGCGAAAAGCTCCAAGCCGCTGACACTTAGCACTTACCGACAGGATGAGAGAGCTGCTACGTATCAATAACGGCCATTCGCAATCTCTACAACGCGACTCCGGAATGGCACAGGAAAAGGAATGGCTGGCTTTGACATTCGGCCGCGAAACTCAGCATTCACCCAAACTGACTGTTTCCCGCACTCAGGGTCGTTGCAACAAATCCAACGAAACTACACCAACGGTGATTACTCCAAAATAGAACGTTCAACCGCCTATCAGTCTCAATCACTGATACCGGCGAACCCATATATTCCAGCTCAAGACAAAACAGACTTTACGATACTATCTAGCGCCTCGATCATAGCCTCGAAATAGTCCATTGCCAAATCTAGATCTGACTGTTGAACCGTGATGCTTAAGTCCCCATGGACCAATGTATTTCTTATACCAACAATCTCATCAAGCTTTTCTCTCGCCAACTTTGCCGCCGACGCCTGTCTTGTTTCTCCGAAAACTCTCTTTACAGCGCTGTTTTGACCGACACCCGGATCGAATGGATGCGGAAGGCCGATCTTAACGAACAACTTTTCCAGCCTATCGGGAGTTGCATTGCCCATCATAGATGTGAATATTTCTGACATAATTGAGAAATCATCAGCGTCAGAGAAGCACTGCCCCAACGATCGGATCAGTTGTTCGAAGTTGAATTTCTGACCATGCAGTGTCCCTGTCTTCATCTGCTGAAGTATCTGGCCGGATAAGTAAATATGATGATGCCGAAAAGGCTCAGGAAGCTCTGAGTACTTTGAAAACTTTGACGTTTTGCTCTCTGCTGCTATAGAAGAGAGGTCACGAACATAAGCCTCGAATATCGAACTAGCCTGGACATAAAGGCCACGATAGAGAGCGGTGGGCGGGGTGGCTTTGAGCTTCACCGCTTCTCTGAGGCGCGCCTTCGCCGCAGGATCATATCCGAGTGACTGCACCAGTTCACCGTTCCGTCCAATGATGATCTCGGCGAAGAATTGCCTAATTGCCGCGGTTTCCCTCAGTTCGGCGAAATACGACAAAGCCCGATCTTTGGCGCTATCAAGTCGAACCATTTATAATAGCACCTTCGATTGCATTCTGTACCCTGGCGATACGATCTCTAATAGTTCCTGCCGTGTTCCCACGGCCAACCATCAACTCGTATGTGTCGCTGTTCGGTCGCGCCAGATTCATGACCGCATTCTTAATGGCAGGAGCAGATGCGAGAATGTCACTTGCGCGGCTCTGAAGCCTAAAGAGTGCTATGATCTGCGCGTCATAAAGTGGTTTTGACAGCTTCCCATTGCCATCACCAGTACCAGGCAAACGGAAAGCATCTTTCCCAAAAACAAGTCGAGCAAGATTTAGCGTATCACGAAACTGACGCCTTGCTATTTCAATTTCATCAGGTTTCATATGGCGATTGGACTTCATAATTGCGTCCAACATTGAGCGGACAGAACCAGATATTTTCTTGTCGTCTTGAAATGTGAAAAATCTCAGGACAATCTCAACATCCGTCATCCTCTTGTACAGAACATTATCCTTTAGCTCTTCAGAAACACTTCCATCAGCAAGCGTATTTTCTTCATGGTCCGGTATCCCCCACGCATCAGTGAATGCTTTCTCCTTAGATAGAGATATAATCATGTCATTAAACGGACCAGAGTATAACGAGTTTCGTAACTCCTGTGCGTTCAGATGTTCTCCACCAGTGTTTAACCTCTCGAATACCTGAGCCCTTAGCTCAATACCGTTGTCCTCTCCTCCAGACGTGTCGGACATCAAGGTGATCGCAGAGATCTTGGCACGCTCCAGCCCCCGGCGCACGAGCGGCGGGAGTTGTGCGTAAGTGCGGCCGTTCAGGGCAGCCCAAATCTTGAGCCCCTCCAGCGTAAAGTTCCCAGCCCAGAATTCAGAAATGGCATTCAGACGCTGCTGGCCATCCATGACTTCGAATCTTCCTAGGGTCTTCTCGTATAGGAAAATCGGAGGAACTGGGATGTTCATGATAAAGCTCTCGATGAGCTTACTTTTTTTCTTATTGTCCCAACGAAGCCGGCGCTGGTACTCTGGTCTCAAATTGCTCCATACGCGGCTCTCACTAGAACCTTGAATGAAGTCGAGAACATGTGACAGGAAAATGTCATTCTTCTCTTGTACGACCCTAAGGCGCCCGACTTCGAAGTGCTTCTCAATCTCTTTTTCTGAAGCGCCGGCAGGGATGGCCATCTTGCCTACGTCAAGCGGTTCATCATCATCTTGCAGGCCTTCGATTTCAGCCGATTCACTAGACATTATCTCTGGTTTCCAAGATTGCAGAACACTGCAAATTAATCTGTCCGATTACGCCTGGGGTTACAACCCACACTGGAACCGGCCCTACAACTAAGACCGTTTTGGGGAGAAACGCAAATCCGTAAAACGGGTAGCGAGGGACAATGCTGCGAGCCAAGGTGGATGGCTGCTTTGGGAGACCTGACGTCGAACGCTAGCGACCAAAAAGAGCACGCTATGCAATAGGCTACAACTCAACTGAGTTATGTCCGTTTTGATCCGAGCCCGTCGCTCCGTTTGATACTCGGTCGGGGGCCTAACTCGACAAAGCAGACCAAAGCCGGCTCGGACGACATGACCTTCGTCAAGTCGAGAGCAACCTCTAGCATTTAGTTGTACAAGAACCGTCCACAACCAAAAGCCAATTAGCCCCGCACCTTTTCCCCGGTGCGGGGAAAATCGAGTAAATCTCAATGATTTCAATGTTATTTGGAAAGTTTGGCACTCCCAACCGGACTCGAACCGGTGTTTTCGCCGTGAGAGGGCGACGTCCTAGACCGCTAGACGATGGGAGCACGCGGCTTAGCGCCGTGGCGTGGGCGGGATATAGCGAACCCCATCCGGAAGCGCAAGGGGCTTTTCGCAAAACCAGCTTTGCTTTTCCCGTCTTGCGTCGCGCCGCCGTTCAGCGCATAACTTTCGCCGTTCCGAGGGGTGTCTTGCAAGCAAGACTGAGATGGTCCGCCGATCTGGGCCGAACCCTTCGAACCTGATCCGGGTGATGCCGGCGAAGGGACGGAACCCAAGGGCTGCCGGCGCGCCGCCCTTCCTCCCGAACCTGTCATCGCCCCTTTGGCGGCCACGGCCGCAGGCAAGGGATGGTCCATGAGTTCGCTCGGCCTCACAGCACCTCGACCGGCGGCAGGCGCCATGCTGGCCCAGCTCGTCCTGTCCATCGCCGTGCTCGGCCTGTGCTGGCAGGCGGGCGTGGTGCTGCTGGCGCCGCCGGCCTTCATGCTGCCGGCGCCGGTCGACGTCGCCAGCGCCTTCGTCACCTACGGCGGTCGCATCCTGGCCGAAACCGGCGTGACGCTCGTCGAGACGGCACTCGGCCTCCTCGCCGGTGTCGGCTTCGGCCTCGCCACCGGTCTGGCCGTATCGGTGTCGCCGCTGGCCGGCCGGGTGATCTCGCCGCTGCTCGTCGCCTCGCAGTCGCTGCCGGTGTTCGCGCTGGCGCCGCTCCTGGTGCTGTGGTTCGGCTTCGGCCTCGCCTCCAAGGTGGCGATGACGACGCTGGTCATCTATTTCCCCGTCGCCTCGGCCTTCGCCGACGGCCTCGCCCGCACCGAACCGGGACTGATCGATCTCGCCCGCCTCGCCAAGGCCGGGCCGCTGGCGACGCTGCGCCTCATCCGCATTCCCGCGGCGCTGCCGTCGCTGGTCACCGGCATCCGCGTCGCCGCCGTCTACGCGCCGATCGGTGCCATCATCGGCGAATGGGTCGGCGCCTCGCACGGCCTCGGCCTGCTGATGGTGCAGGCCAACGCCCGCATGCAGTCGGCGCTGCTGTTCGCGGCGCTGATGGTGCTGGCGCTCGCCACACTCGCCCTCAAGATCGTCGTCGACCGGCTGACCGCCCGTCTCATCCCCTGGGTCGAAGCGCCCTGACCTCCCGCTCGAAAGGCCTGTCATGAAAGCTCTCGTGAAACCGTTCCTCGCCGCCGCCCTTCTCGCCCTGGCGAGCCCGGCCAACGCCGCCGACAAGCTGACCGTGCTGCTCGACTGGTTCGTCAACCCCGACCACGCGCCGCTGGTGGTGGCCAAGGAGAGCGGCGCCTTCGCCCGCCATGGTCTCGATGTCGAGCTGGTGGCCCCGGCCGATCCGTCGCTGCCGCCGCGTCTCGTCGCCGCCGGCCAGGCCGAGATTGCCCTGCATTACCAGCCCAGCCTCGACCTCGACGTCGACGCCGGTCTGCCGCTTGTCCGCTTCGGCACGCTGATCGAAACGCCGCTCAACACGGTGATCGTCATGAAGGACGGGCCGATCAAGACGCTTGCCGACCTCAAGGGCAAGAAGATCGGCTATTCGGTGTCGGGTTTCGAGGATGCCATGCTCGGCCAGATCCTCAAGACCGGTGGCCTGACGCTGGCCGACGTCGAACTCGTCAACGTCAACTTCGCCCTGTCGTCGTCGATCCTGGCCGGCCAGGTCGACGCGGTGATCGGCGGCTACCGCAACTTCGAGCTCAATCAGATGCGCATCGAAGGCCACGAGGGGCGGGCGTTCTTCCCCGAGGAGAACGGCGTGCCGGCCTATGACGAACTGGTGTACGTCACCAACAAGAAGCTGATCGATGATGCCCGGCTGAAGCCGTTCCTGGCCGCCGTCGAAGAGGCGACGCTGTTCCTGACCAATCACCCGGACGAAGCCTGGGCCGAGTTCGTCAAAGCCTATCCCGACCTCAACGACGAGCTCAACCGCCGCGCCTGGGCCGACACGCTGCCGCGCTTCGCCAAGCGTCCGGCAGCGCTCGACGCCGGCCGCTACCAGCGCTTTGCCGAGTTCATGCATGCCGCCGGCCTGATCAAGACCGTGCCGGCCGTCGACAGTTACGCCGTCGAGATCAAGTGATCGCAGGTGGGAGCCGCGCAGGTGCCGCTCGAGGTGCCGCGCGGCTCCGCGCCTTCATTGATGATGTAGCGGATGCCGGCCAGCAGGTCCTCGATGGACGGTCTGGCCATGGGCATGGTCTGAATGATGCCGCCGAACAGCGTGCCGTCGGGCCGAACGAGGAACAACGCCGGCTCGACGAAGTGGCGCGGTTCGGGAAGGCCGCGGTTGCTGAGGCCGCGACCGTCGGAAATGTAGAGGCCCCAGGCGCGGGCCTGATCGAGCGACAGGCCCCAGCAGACGGTGAGCTGGTCGAGGCCCCATTCCTCCACCGCCTGTTCGGCGCGCGCCTGCGTGTCGGTGGATACGGCCAGCACCCGGACGCCGAGCTTGTGGAAGTCGTCGTAGCGCGCCTCGAACTCGCGCAGCTGCGCCTCGCAGAAGCGGCAATGCAGGCCACGATAGAACAGCACCAGCGTGAAGTGCTTGGGCTTCTGATCGCACAGACGCCAGCAGGGGCCGCCGACGGTCTTCACCTTCAGCGGCGGTACCAGCTTGGTGGGTTGGAGACGGGCGAATTCAGACATTGTGACCGACTGACCGTGACACTTTGATACCGACGGGATTGGAGCAGCAAGTGCTCCTCGTGTCACTAATCTGGCGCAGAACGGTTCACAGGATAAGAAGGATCGGCATCACGATTTGCTGAAACGGGTCGGGAATGAGTCGCGCTGTATCGAATCTGTCGCAAATTGTATCGGCCGGCGGCCGGATCAGCCGAGGAACGAGGTCAGGCTGATGCCGGCGGCTTCGGCCAGCAGGATGACGTTGAGCACCAGCACCACGGCGACGCCGGCCTTGGCCAGGCTGCCGACCAGGCGGGTCGAGGCGTAATCGCCCATGATGTCGCGACGGCTGGTGAAGTGGACCAGCGCCAGCATCGGCACCGGCAGGGCGATCGACAGCACCACCTGGCTCATGATCAGGGCGTGGGTGGGGTCGGTGCCGATGGCGACGACGACGAAGGCGGGCGCCATCGTGATCAGGCGGCGCAGCCAAACCGGCATCTCGAAGCGGACGAAGCCCTGCATGATCATCTGGCCGGCCATGGTGCCGACCACCGAGCTCGAAACGCCGGAGGCGATCAGCGACACCAGGAAGACGGCGGCAGCGGCACCGCCCAGGAGCGGGGTCAGGGTGTGGTAGGCGGTGGCGATCTCGGCGACGTCGGAATGACCGACGTGAAAAGCCGAGGCGGCCATGATCACCATGGCGATGTTGACGAGACCGGCGACGGCAAGGGCGATCACCACTTCCCGGTTGGAGAAACTCAACACGCGGCGGCGTTCGGCCTCGTTGCGTACCGGCGCCCGGTTCTTGGTCAGGCCGGAGTGCAGGTAGAGGGCGTGCGGCATGACGGTGGCGCCGACGATGCCGACGGCGATGGTCAGGGCGCCGCTGTCGGGCAGCGACGGCGTGACGGCGTGGGTGAGGGCAAGGCCCCAGTCGACGGGGGCGATCAGCAGTTCGGCGAGGTAGCACAGACCGATGACGGCGACGAGGCCGCCGATGAACAGCTCCATCGGCCGGAAGCCGCCGCGATCGAGGGCCAGCAGGGCGTAGGTGACGATGGCGGTGATGACCATGCCGGTCATCAGCGAAGTGCCGAACAGCAGCGACAGGCCGATGGCGCCGCCGAGGAACTCGGCAAGGTCGGTGGCCATGGCGGCGAGTTCGCTGACGATCCACATGGCGATGACCAGCGGCAGCGGCAGGTGGTCGCGGCTGAGTTCGGCGAGGTTGCGACCGGTGACGATGCCGAGCTTGGCCGACAGGGCCTGGAACAGCATGGCCACCAGGTTGGCGAACACCACCACCCAGATCAGCGTGTAGCCGTAGCCGGCGCCGGCGGCGATGTTGGTGGCGTAGTTGCCGGGGTCCATGTAGGCGATCGAGGCGATGATCGCCGGGCCCGCGAACAGCAGCGCCGCCGCCGGACCGCGACGCCGGCCTTCGAGCACGGCGGCCATGGCCGACGTGGTGCGGAGGGTGAGGGTAGCGTTGGACTGGGCGATCGATGTCATGGCGGGGCTCCGTGTCCTCTGCTGCGAAATATAGCCTAGGCTACACTTTTGTCAATGCACATGCGAGCGATTTGCAGAAAGCTTCTGACGCGGTCGGATGTGGCTGTCCGGTTGGCCGGCGGCAGCGGCGTCCGCCGGTGGAGAGACGACGCTTTCTCTGATCGGAGTGGTCCGCAAGTGCCTGATCCAATGCTATAGTCGCGGCAAAACAAACCCGAGGAAACGCAGGACTCGCCCATGATCACCGTATTCGGCTCAATCAACATGGATCTCGTCGCCACCGCTCAGCGTCTGCCGCGGCCGGGGGAGACGGTGCCCGGCACCGGTTTTGCCACCGCCGCTGGCGGCAAGGGCGCCAACCAGGCTCTGGCGGCAACGCGGGCCGGCCGACCGGTGCGCATGGCCGGCGCCGTCGGCAATGACACGTTCGCCGCGCCGGCGGTCGAGTTGCTCAGGCAGGCCGGTACCGATCTCAGCCAAGTGAAGACCGTCGACGGGCCGACCGGCACGGCGCTGATCGTCGTCGGCGGTGACGGCGAGAACATGATCACCGTGGTGCCCGGCGCCAACGGCTCCGTCAGTCCAGCCGACGCCGAGGCGGCGGTGTCGCAGCTGTCGGCCGGCGATATCCTGATGCTGCAGTTCGAGGTTCCGGCCGAGAGCGTCGAGCGGGCGCTGGAGCTGGCGCGGGCGCGCGGCGTGCGCTCGGTGCTCAACCTGGCGCCGCTTGTCAAGGACGCTGCCCGGCTGGGCCGGCTGGCCGACATCGTTGTCGCCAACGAAACCGAATTCGAACTCTTGGCCGGGCGCAAGCTCGACAGTCTGGCCGAGCGCGAGGCGGCGATGGTCAAGCTGCACGGCGAGACCGGCCAGTCGATCGTGGTGACGCTCGGCGGCGACGGCGTCATCGCCATCGCCGGCGGCGTCGTTCATCGCGCCAAGAGCCTCAGGATCACGCCGGTCGACACGGTGGGGGCGGGCGACACGTTCTGCGGCTACTTCGCCGCCGGCCTCGACGCCGGCCTTGACTTCAGCGCCTCGCTGACCCGCGCTGCCGTGGCCGGTGCGCTCGCCTGCCTCAAGGCCGGTGCCCAGCCGGCCATTCCGCTCGAAGCGGATGTGGCGGCGGCGCTCGCCAGGCTCTGATCATCGCACCCGTCGTTGTCCCATGAAAAAACGCCCCGTCGAGCCTTCGGCGGGGCGTTCTGCTGGTGAGGTTCTGCCGGCGATCAGCTGATGATCTCGTAGTTTTCACCCTTGAGGGCGCAGACCGGGCACTTGTCCGGCGCCTCGCCGATCACCGTGTGGCCGCAGTTCGGGCAGATGCGCACGACGATCTCGCCGAGATCGGCACCGCCTTCGATGGCCGCCAGCGCCTTGGTGAACAGCTCGAAGTGTACCTTCTCGACTTCAAGGGCGTCGTGCATCGAGCGCTCGGCCTTCTTGTGGCCTTCCGCCTTGGCCTGGGCGACCATCGGCGGGTACATGTCGGTGAACTCTTCCTTCTCGCCGGCCATGGCCGCCTTGAGGTTCTCGACCGTGTCCTTGATGCCGCCCATGGCGCGCAGGTGGGCGTGGGCATGAATCGTCTCGGCCGCGGCTACGGCGCGGAACAGCTTGGCAATGCCGGGGAAGCCGTCATTCTCGGCACGTTCGCCGAAGGCGAGATACTTGCGGTTGGCCTGGCTTTCGCCCGCGAAGGCTTCCTTGAGGTTGTCGAGAGTGCTCATGACCCAAGTTCCTTTGTCTATGCGCGGTCAGGCAAAACGCGTTCATCGGTGGCACGGGAACCGCCGCGGGCGCTGAGGGGGGACCGCCTGTTCCGGACGGACAATCCGTCCCGATGGCGATGAACATAGGAGCGCCGAGCCTTGTCGAGAATCCGGATAACACCGCTCCTCAAAAGCATTATGGGGTAGAGGCGGTGTGTTCTCCATGTAAATGCGAGGCGTTTGCAAGTATCCGGCGCGCGCCGCCACGGTTACCGTTGCCGGCCGGCCCGCAAAACAAAACCCCCGGACGACAGTTCGTCCGGGGGCGCTGATGACAGCGGCTGTCGGCGGCGATCACATGTCGTCGTCGTCTTCCGGCTTGGGGGCGTTCATGGCGTTGAGCTTGGCGAACACCGCGTCGGCATCGAGCTCGTCGTCCTCGTCCTTGCGCGAACCGGAGTGGAAGCCGGCCAGAGCGTCGGCCGAGGTGGTCTCCTCGACCGGCAGCAGCGTCTGCTCCAGCACCTTTTCCGGCGAAGCCTTGCCGGCCTTCTCGACTTCCATGTCCAGTTCGATCTGCGAGCACAGACCGAGCGTCACCGGATCGGCCGGCGCCAGGTTGGCCGAATTCCAGTGGGTGCGGTCGCGGATCTGGGCGATCGTCGTCTTGGTGGTACCGACGAGGCGCATGATCTGCGCGTCCTTGAGCTCGGGATGGTTGCGGACCAGCCAGAGGATGGCGTTGGGGCGGTCCTGACGGCGGGAGACCGGCGTGTAGCGCGGCCCGCGGCGCTTGGCTTCCGGCACGCGCACCTTGGGATCCTGCAGCTTGAGGCGGATCGAGATGTCGCGCTCGGCGCGGCTGATGTCATCGCGTGTCAGCTGACCGGTGAGGATCGGGTCGAGGCCCTTGATCCCCTGCGCCGCCTCGCCATCGGCAATGGCCTTGACCTCGAGGGTGTGCAGCTTGCAGAAGGCGGCGATCTGATCGAACGACAGCGCCGTGTTCTCGACGAGCCAGACGGCCGTGGCCTTGGGCATCAAAGGAGCGTTCGACATGGGCAAATCCTCTTTGTTGGTCCACCGGCTTTCGCCGGCGGCCCGTCGTCTCATATTGACGATGACAGGGAATAATCCCTCTATACAGGGCAAAAGCGGCTTTCGCAATTCGTATGGGCGGGCAAATGCGCGGGTCTTTGGTCCGTTCCGGTGATTAGCCGCCGACCTTGAGCATGATCTTGCCGACGTGATCGGCCTCGAGGCGGGCGTGGGCCTCGGCGGCGGCGGCCAGGGGGAAGACGGAATCGATCACCGGCGCGATGGTGCCGGCCGATAGCAGCGGCCAGACCTCGGTGTATAGGGCGCGGGCGAGGCTAGCCTTGAAGGCTGGCTCGCGGACGCGCAGCGTGGCGCCGGTGTGGGTGAGGCGCTTCAGCATCAGCTTGTTGAAGTTGACCGTCGTCTTCGGCCCGCGCAGGAAGGCGATCTGGACGATGCGGCCTTCGATGGCGGCAACCTCGTAATTGCGCTCGATGTAGTCGCCGCCGACCATGTCGAGGATGACGTCGACGCCTCGGCGATCGGTCGCCTCTTTCAGCACCTCGACGAAATCGGCTTCGCGATAATTGATGGCGATGTCGGCGCCGAGACGACGGCAGACCGCGCATTTGTCGTCGCTGCCGGCGGTGGCGTAGACGGTGGCGCCGCGCGCCTTGGCGAGCTGGATGGCCGCTGTGCCAATTCCGGACGTGCCGCCGTGAACCAGAAACGTCTCGCCAGATCGAAGTGCCCCGCGATCGAACACGTTCGACCAGGCGGTGAAGAATGTCTCGGGCAGGGCGGCGGCGCGGATGGCGTCGTAACCGTCGGGGAAGGGCAGGCAGCTGCCGGCCGGGGCGAGGCAGTATTCGGCGTAGCCGCCACCGGCGACAAGCGCCGTGACGCGGTCGCCAAGGCGCGGGATGGCCACTTCGCTGCCGACTTCGACCACCGTGCCCGCCACTTCGAGGCCGGGGATGTCGGAGGCGCCGGGCGGTGGCGGGTAGCCGCCCTGACGCTGCAGCGCGTCGGGCCGGTTGACGCCGGCCGCTTCCACCTGGATCAGCACCTCGCCGGCAGCCGGACGCGGCTGTGGCCGGCTGACGAGGCGCAGCACGTGCGGGCCGCCGGGGGCGGGGATCTCGATGGCCTGCATGGTGGCGATTGGGACGGTCATGGCGTTCTCCGTGGCGTGGATGGCAAGGGTGCGGCAATCGCCGCCCGGGCGCAAGGGTGCGCCCTTGACAGAAGGCGGGCAGTGGCAGTTTGCTTGGCCAAACCGTCGGTCGGAACCGCCGTCGACGGGAGCTGCCGGTTAAGGCCGGCCGACGAGGTGTGCCATGATCGGCGAAGACGAAGAGAAGATCGGTGGACCGAAGCCGGCGGTTGGCGATGACCTTGCAAAACTGTCGGTGCGAGAACTGGAAGAGCGTATTATCGCTTTTCGCGAAGAGATCGGCCGGCTTGAGGCTGCGGTTGTTGCCAGAAATTCGGTGAAGTCTGCCGCCGACTCGTTTTTCAAGTTGTGATGGCCGATGAAAAGCGATCTTTTGATCTCGTCATGGGCCGAAGGGCGGTTTTTAAACCCCGGTTAACCAAGGCGCGGTATCAAGGCGATGATCCGCTGCGGTGGATCTTCGAGTGGCTCCTGTCACTCTTTTTGACGCCTCCCTGTTTAACTATCAAAGAGCCGCTTTTCGCGGCTCTTCTTTTTGCCGCTGACCTGTGCCGGCGCGCAAGTCGGCCAAGACTCCGCCGCGATTTTTTGTTAACCTTTCTTAAAGGATTGCCGAGGTCCGGCAAGCCCGGCGCCAGCCCGTGGCATGGGGCTTGCGACCTTTGTGGCGAAACCTCCCCGGTGTGCCGATGCGGGTCGGCGGGGCATGGCTTGAGGGTTGCGGGGATAACGCCGCTTGCAGTGCGCTTTCTCCTCAACGCTTGGCCCGGCCGGCGCTAAGAGCAGGGTTGACGGAAGACGCTGTTCGACCGGTAGCCAGGGGATTGCGGGTAACGATCCGGACGGGACGACGCGTGTCATCGTTCGGACAGGGTGCGTGCAGGGAAGAACGTCATGAGCGAATATCAGTTCAATCCGCCGTCGTCGGACGAGCCGATCGCCTTCGGGCAGCGGGCCGTCAACTCGGAGCTGTTCCGCGAGCTGTTCCGCGAGGGCATGGGCCTCGTCGAAGAGACCGCCAATTACCTCGACGGTGCCGGCCGCAGCGACAGCCGCCAGCTGACGCGCGCCGCTTCGCTCGCCTATTCGACCGAATCGATGCGCCTGACCACCCGGCTGATGCAGATCGCCTCCTGGCTGCTGCTGCAGCGGGCGGTGAGCGAGGGGGAACTGTCGCTGGCCCAGGCCAACACCGAGAAGAACAAGGTGCGGCTCGACAGCCCGGCCGCCAACACCACCGGCCCAATGTGGGACGAACTGCCGGCGGCGCTCAAGGCGCTGATCGAGCGCACGGCCCGTCTCAACGAACGCGTCCGCCACATGGACCGTGCCGTCTATTGCGCCGAGACGGTCAGTGCCAACCCGGCCAACGTCATCGCCCGCAACCTCGACCGGCTGGCCGACGCCTTCGGCGCGCGCCGCTACGACGCCTGACAGCGCCCGCCAATCGTTCTTCCGGAACGCCGATCTGATCGCCCGATCAGGTCGGCGTTGCCGTTTGGGGCGGCAGGCGAACCGCCACGCAAACAAAAACCCCGGCGCGGGGCGCCGGGGTCGCTGCCATCCCACGTGGGCGGGACGAATTACTTGGTGCCGAACAGGCCGCCGAACTTCGAGTTGAAGCGCGACAGACGGCCACCGCGGTCGAGCAGCTGCTGCTGACCGCCGGTCCAGGCCGGATGCGACTTCGGATCGATGTCGAGGTTGAGCGTGGCGCCCTCGCTGCCGTAGCACGAACGGGTCGTGAACTGGGTACCGTCGGTCATCACCACCTTGATGGTGTGGTACTTGGGATGAATGCCTTCCTTCATCGCGTCGTTCCTTCGTTGTCGTTGGGCGCTCTCGCAAGCGCATCAAGGCGCCGATGCGATGTGGCACCGCTGCCCCGTGTCCTTAACTGTCGGCCGGTCCCTTGATCCTTGACGGACGAAGCCGCCTGCGGCAATGCCGGGCGGCTTCCGGTGACTATGGCTAGGTCGGCGCCTCTATATCGCAAAGCCGGCGCCGGAACAAGTCGCCGCCGCCGGTCTTTTTCCGGGCTCGCCGCCATTCCGACCTCCGGCCAGTTGAACGGCCCGTGGCGCGAAGCCACATTGACGTGCAGAGGCTGCCGGCCGCACGCTGTGACCGGCGGCTCATACTGATCGGGAGACGACGATGAGCCTGTCACTGGAAGCGGCAGCCGAACTATTTCGCGAAGCGATGCGGCAGGCGGTGCGCCGCCATGCCTTCTGGTATCAGGCGGAGGGACTGCTGCTGGTCCTGGCCGGCATGGTGTCGATCATCTACCCGTTCTTCTCGTCGGTGGCGGTGGTCGTCCTGCTCGGCTGGCTGCTGATCGTGTCGGGGCTGGCGCAGGCGGTGAGCGTGTTCAAGGCCCGGCATCTGCCCCAGTTCTGGCTGCAGCTGGCCTCGGTGCTGCTGGCGGTGCTGATCGGCATCCTGTTCCTGCGCGATCCCGCTCAGGGGCTGCTGACGCTGACGCTGCTGCTGATCGTCTTCTTCGTGATCGAGGGCATGTCGAAGATCGTCTTCGCCCTGACCATCCGGCCGTTCCCCAACTGGGCATGGGTACTCGGCAGCGGCATCGTCGGGCTGGTGCTGGCGGCGGTGCTGATGGCGTCGATGCCGGTCACCGCCACCTGGCTGATCGGCTTCCTGCTGGGCGTCGAGCTGGTGTCGGTGGGAGGCGCCATGGCCTATCTGGCCTTCAGGACGCGGCAAGGGAGCGACGACGCCGGTTAGGGCGCTTGTCGCCGCCAGGTCGGCCGGAAAGCGCGCCAAGGCGCCTCGCCGGTCAGCCGGCGTCGATGACGCGGGGCAGCGTGCCGCCGCGCGATAACGTCTGCACCGCCGACTGGACCTTCTCGAACGCGCGGACCTCGATCTGGCGCACGCGCTCGCGGCTGACGCCGAACTCTGCCGACAGGTCTTCCAGTGTCACCGGATCCTCGGCGAGGCGGCGGGCTTCGAAGATGCGCTTTTCGCGCTCGTTGAGCACGGCCAGCGCCTGCTTCAGCATGGCGCGGCGATGGTCGAGCTCTTCGGATTCGGCCATCACCGTTTCCTGGTCGTCGCGCTCGTCGACCAGCCAGTCCTGCCATTCGCCGCTTTCGCTGTCGGCGCGCAGCGGCGAGTTGAGCGACGCGTCGCCCGACAGGCGCCGGTTCATGGAGACGACGTCGTCCTGGGTGACGCCGAGCTTGGTGGCGATGGCCTCGACCTGATCGGGCTTGAGATCGCCGTCGCCGAGGGCCTGCAGCTGGCTCTTGGCCTTGCGCAGGTTGAAGAACAGTCGCTTCTGGTTGGCGGTGGTGCCCATCTTGACCAGCGACCAGGAGCGCAGGATGTATTCCTGGATGGCCGCCTTGATCCACCACATGGCGTAGGTGGCGAGACGGAAGCCCTTGTCGGGCTCGAAACGCTTGACGGCCTGCATCAGGCCGACGTTGCCCTCGGAAATCACTTCGCCGATCGGCAGGCCATAGCCGCGGTAGCCCATGGCGATCTTGGCCACCAGGCGCAGATGCGAGGTGACGAGCTGCTGGGCCGCGTCGCGGTCGCCATATTCGACGTAGCGCTTGGCCAGCATGTATTCTTCCTGCGGCTCAAGCATGCGAAAACGGCGGATTTCTTCGAGATAACGTGTGAGGCCACCATCGCCGGCAGCGATGATCGGCAGAGACGAACGGGCCATGCAGCACCCCCTTGTTCAAGCCCGCTCCTCCGGACACGGGCGCGGTCGGTGCCTCGACGACGAGCGCACCGAATGGTCTATATAAGCACGACCGTGGCATTTTCGCGAGGCCAGCGGTGCGATTCCGACATTGGCCACCGGCGCCGTAGCCCCGGACCCGAACGGTCGGGACGCCGATGCCGGCGCCGCGTCGGGGCGATCTGTCAGAGATCGGCAAATGCCGCCACGAGCGCATCCATATCTTGCGGTAGCGGGCTTTCGAAACGCAATGCCTCGCCGGTCACAGGGTGCTCGAAGGCTATCAAGAAGGCGTGAAGCGCCTGGCGGGGGAACTGGCGCACCGTCAGGCCGACAGCGTCGGGCAGGCGGTTGGCCTTGGTGAGAAAGTGCGTGCCATAGGTCTGATCGCCGATCAGCGGGTGACCGATGGTGGTCATGTGCACGCGGATCTGATGGGTGCGCCCGGTTTCGAGGTGGCACTCGATCAGCGAGGCGACGGCGGCGCGCCCGGACTGGGCGGGGAAGCGCTCGACCACCTCGTAATGGGTGATGGCCTCCTTGCCGCCGCCACCCCGGATGACCGCCATCTTGGTGCGGTCGGCCGATGACCGGCCGAGCGCGGCGGCGATGGTACCGCGAAACGGCTCGGGCACGCCCCAGACCAGCGCCAGGTAGCCGCGTTCGAGCGGCCCGGTGCGGCCATGGTCGGCGAACTGGGCGGCAAGGCCGGCGTGGGCTCGGTCGGTCTTGGCCACCACCATCAGGCCGGTGGTGTCCTTGTCGAGGCGGTGGACGATGCCCGGCCGCTTGACGCCGCCGATGCCCGACAGGCTGTCGCCGCAATGATGGATGAGGGCGTTGACCAGCGTGCCGGTCCAGTTGCCGGCGGCGGGGTGGACGACGAGGCCGGCCGGCTTGTCGATGACGATGAGGTCGTCGTCCTCGTAGACGACGTCCAGCGGAATGTCTTCGCCGAACGGTTCAGCCGGCTCGGCCGGCGGCACGCGCACCATGAGGCTGGCCCCGCCGGCCACCTTCTGGCTGGCATCGGCGACGACGACACCGTCGACGGTGACGGCGCCGGCCTCGACCAGTCCCTTGAGGCGCGAGCGGCTGAGGTCGGCAAAGGCCTCGGCCAGCGCCTTGTCGAGCCGGACCTTGCCGGCCTCCGGCGCCGTCACGGCCAGACGTGTTTCGGCCGCTGCGGCATCGGATTCGAGGTCTTCTTCGTCGGCCATGGCCATGGAGCTCCTGGAGGCGTCGACAAACCGCGCCCGATTGGCTATGCCGCCTATCGCAAATCGCTTGCCGAGGGAAGCGCCATGACCAGGCCCAACGATGACGATGTCGAAGAAAAGCCGCTCGATCCGGCCGTCGCGCGCGTACAGCAGCGCCTGCGCGCCATGATGCTCATCGCCGGGGCGACGCTCGGCATCGGCCTTCTGGCGGTGCTGTTCGCCATCGCCTTCCGCGTGTCGCATCTCGACCGCGGCAGCAGCGGCGCGCCCTACCAGTCGGTGATCGAGATCGCCAGCAAGGGGACGATCGTCTCCACCTCGCTCGACGGCGACCGTGTCGCCTTCCTGATCGAAGGACCGGATGGCCGCATCGTCGAGGTGCACGACATGCGCAGCGGCGAACTGGTGGCGCGGTCGGTGCTGATCACCAAGTGAGGGCGGGCGCGTCGCCGATCGGCGGCGCGGCCGTCATCCTGGTCCAGGCCCGGCCGGGCGCTTACTGGCTCCAGGTCGAGAAAGCCTGATCGAACACCTTGTCGCCTTGCACGCCCTTCTCGAAGGTGAGGATGGCGCGACGGCGGTTGCCGTAGCGGATCGGGATGTCGATCCATTCGCGCGTCTTCAGCAGCGACACGTTGCGGTCGACGTCCTGGCTGAGGCCGGACAAGGCCAGCCAGTAGATGTTGTCGGACACCTTGGCGACGGCGCCGACGATCGGGTCGCCGCGCGCTTCCTCGGTCTGCTTGGCGATCAGACCCGGTGTCATGTCGATGCTGCGGCCGGGGAAGGAGGCCGGCAGCGTGAAGTTGAGCTCGACGATGTGGCTGGCCGGCAGCGCCTGATCGGTGTTGCGGTGGATCGACAGCTTCAGCGACATCTTGTTGTCGGGCACTTCGATGACGCCGCGGATCTGCGGAATGGGCTTTTCGCCCGGCAGCGGCGGCTCGGTGACGAAGCTCCAGAGCACACGGCCTTCGAGCTTGGTTCCGGGCGAACCGGGAATGGGTTCCTCGTAGAGGATGGCCCGCTGCGCCACCAGCACGCCGGCCTGCGTCTGGTCGGTGGTGGCGGGCGTCGAAGCCGCGGCGGCCGGCGGCGTCAGGGCGGCTCCGGCGTCGGCGGTGACGACGGGCGTCACCGGTGCGGGGGTGATCGGCGCCGGCGCGGCCGGGGTGGCGGCGGCGGTCGGGGCGGCCCCACCGGCCGGTGGCGGCGGCAGGTCGGGATCGACGTTCGGCACCGGCACGTTCTCGGTCTTCACCTCGTGGGCGTCGGGGGCGACGGGGGGCTGGTCCCCCTCGGTCGGCAGACGGTCGACGACCTTGGGCGCAAGATTGTCGGCGCTGGCGCCGTCGTCGGAGCCTTCGGAGACCACGGCGGCCGGACCGGGACCGGTGACCAGGGCGGCGATCTGGTCGTGCAGCATGACGGCGGCGAGAGCGACGGCGGCCAGCAGCACGGCGCCACCGGCCAGCAGGATCAGGCGGCCGCGCCGGTGCGAGGCGCTGGGCTCGGTCGGCCATTGCAGCGTCGGCGCCACGTCGCGCTCGCGAAGGGCATCGACGGAGGGCTCGGCGATCGGGGTAGCGAGGGGCGGTTCGATGGCCCGCTCGTCGGCCGGCGGCGCCAGCTTGGCCGGACGCGACCCCTCGGCGAGCGCGGGCTCGCCACGCTCGGCGACGGGCGGCTCTTCGTTGTCCTCGTCATAGGCCTTGCGGGCGGCGCGGGCGGCGGTGGAGGAGGCCTGACCGAGCGAATTGGCCTGGCGCAGGGTACGCGCCAGGGCGCTGACGCCGGCGCCGATACGCGGCTGGCCGCGGTCTTCGCTCGGGGCCGGTACCGGCGGCCGCTCGGGCTCGGCCCGGGGCTGGGGCGGCGTCTGCAGGCGGGCGGTGACCGGCGGCGGCACGCTCGGCGCTTCGGCGACCGGGGCGCGGGGCGTCGTCTGCACTGGCGGCGAAACTCTCGCGACCGGCGTTTCGACGGCGGGCGGCACCTTGACGGCCGGCGCTTCCACCGGCGGGGCGGCAACGGCGACTTCGCTTTCGACGCGGCGGATGCATTCCTCGAGCGCCAACCGCTGATCGGTGATTTCGGTCGGCGACAGCGGCGGGTCGTAGGTGTTGAGCTGCCTCAGCAGGGCGGCTCTGGCTCTCTCGTAGACGGCGCGTCGCGCTTCGCCGGAGCCGGCGGGCAGCGAGGAAATGGCGCGCTTCAATACGGGGTAGTAGTCGGCCATGAAACCGCTTCTCTTGCTGGGGCGGTCGTGCCGCCCGGCGCGGCAGACCTGGGTACAGTCAGCGAATCACTTTCGGCCAGCTGGGGCCGAATCAGGCGCCGAGGCGGATTTGCGGGCAAATCCGCCCCGGACCATGCGTTTAGCTCTTAATCCTGAAACGGATCCCGCACAAGAATCGTATCCAGGCGGTCGGGGCTGGTCGACAGCATGGCCACCGGCGCGCCGATCAGTTCCTCGATGTGGCGGACGTACTTGACGGCCTGCGCCGGCAGTTCGGCCCAGGTGCGGGCGCCGTGGGTGGACTCCTTCCAGCCTTCGACCGTCTCGTAGATCGGCTTGACGCGGGCCTGCTCCTCCTGGTTGGCCGGCAGGTAGTCGATGGTCTTGCCGTCGAGGTCGTAGCCGATGCAGATCTTGATCTCGTCGAGACCGTCGAGCACGTCGAGCTTGGTCAGGGCAATGCCGGTGATGCCCGAGCAGGCCACCGTCTGGCGCACCAGCACGGCGTCGAACCAGCCGCAGCGGCGCTTGCGGCCGGTGACGGTGCCGAACTCGGCGCCCTTCTGGCCGAGGAAGTCGCCAACCTCGTCGAACAGTTCGGTCGGGAACGGGCCCTGGCCGACGCGCGTCGTGTAGGCCTTGGTGATGCCGAGCACGAAGTTGAGGGCACCCGGGCCCATGCCGGAACCGGCGGCGGCCTGACCGGCCATGGTGTTGGAGCCGGTGACGTAGGGGTAGGTGCCGTGATCGTTGTCGAGCAAGGCGCCCTGGGCGCCTTCGAACAGGATGCGGGCGCCGGCGCGGCGCTTCTCGTCGAGCAGGCGCCAGGTGACGTCCTTGTAAGGCAGGATGAAGTCGGCGACGGCCATCAGCTCGTCGTAGATGGCCTGCGGCGCGATCTCCGGCTGGCCGAGACCCCGGCGCAGCGGATTATGGTGCGACAGCAGCCGCTCGATCCGGTTCATCAGCGTTTCCGGATGGGCGAGGTCGTTGAGGCGGATGGCGCGCCGGCCGACCTTGTCTTCATAGGCCGGGCCGATGCCGCGCTTGGTGGTGCCGATGCGGGTGGCCGCCGAGGCGTTGTTCTCGCGCAGCTCGTCAAGCTCCTGATGCAGCGACAGGATGAGCGAGGCATTCTCGGCGATGCGGAGATTGTCCGGGCTGATGGCCACGCCCTGCTCGCGGATGCGGGTGACTTCCTTGACGAAGGCGTGCGGATCGACGACGACGCCGTTGCCGATCACCGACAGCTTGCCCGGGCGGGCGACGCCCGAGGGTAGCAGCGACAGCTTGTAGGAAACGCCGTCAATCACCAGCGTATGGCCGGCGTTGTGTCCGCCCTGGAACCGTACGACCACGTCGGCCCGTTCGGAAAGCCAGTCGACGATCTTGCCTTTGCCCTCGTCGCCCCACTGGGAGCCGACCACAACTACGTTCGCCATTGCCTGAAGGTCCTGTATCTCGCTGTGCGTGACCTTTCCGCCCGTCCCCGGCCATGGCGCGCGATGATCGCGGCGTAGCCGACGCACGGAAAACCCCGATGCCGTCAAGCATCGGGGCTTGACCGACTATAACGACCGGTACCGGTCATTGAAAGCCGTCTGCGCCGCGAATTAGGCGACTTTCGGAGCGTTTCAGGGGAAAAGCGCCGGCTGGCGGCGGCGAAACGGGCCGAAACGACGAAGGGCGGCAACCGCGCCGGCTGCCGCCCCCCAGGGAACATCAGGTCGATCGGTGCCGGTCAGCCCTCGAGCTTGGCGGCCACTTCGTCGGAGATTTCCATGTTGGTGTAGACGTGCTGGACGTCGTCGTCGTCCTCGAGCAGGTCGATCATCTTCATCAGGCTCTGGGCCTTGTCGAAGTCGAGCGGCGAGGTGGTCTTGGGCCGCCAGGTGAACTTCACCGAGGCAGCGGCGCCCAGCGAGGCCTCCAGCGCCTTGGTCACTTCGCCGACCGATTCGAAGGCGCAGTAGATGACGTGGCTTTCCTCGTCGGTCTCGCAGTCGTCGGCGCCGGCCTCGATGGCCGCTTCGAGCACGGCGTCGGCCGAGCCGGCGGCGAGGGGATAAGTGACCTCGCCGAGGCGATCGAACATGAAGCCGACCGAACCGGTTTCGCCCATGGCGCCGCCGGCCTTGGTGAACACCGAGCGGACGACGGAGGCGGTGCGGTTGCGGTTGTCGGTCAGGGCCTCGACGATGACGGCGGTGCCACCGGGACCGTAGCCCTCGTAACGGACCTCATCGTAGTTCTCGCCGTCGTTGCCGGCGGCCTTCTTGATGGCGCGGTCGACGTTGTCCTTGGGCAGGTTTTCAGCGCGGGCATTGAGGATGGCCAGACGCAGACGGGCGTTCATGGCCGGATCCGAACCGCCGATCTTGGCGGCGACGGTGATTTCGCGGGCCAGCTTGGCGAACACCTTCGAGCGCTTGGCGTCCTGGGCACCCTTGCGGTGCATGATATTCTTGAACTGTGAATGACCGGCCATGTTGCCTCCTGAGGTGGCCGGATCGGGCCGCGGGGCGCGCCCGCGCCTCCCACGGCCGGCGAGGCGGCCCAATTCCACGAATGGGCCGCCTTATAGGCGTTTGCCGGGCATAAATCCAGCGTCCTCGGAACGGCAACGAGCCGGCGGGGCAAGATTAGTCGACCAAGCCACCCACGGCTCACCAGAACGGCGGCAGCGCCTGGCTGAGGCGGCCGCCGACGCGCAGCGGCGCCAGCTGTTCGGCTAGGCCGGTACGGTCGCTCACCTCGACGGCGAGGCCGCACAGTGTCGGCTCGCCGCCGGAAGGTTGGAAGCGGCTCGAGGGGATTTTGCGCAGGAAGCGCGAGATCGGCTCTTCCTTGTCCATGCCGAGCACGCTGTCGTAGTCGCCGGTCATGCCGGCGTCGGACAGATAGGCGGTACCGCCGGTGAGAATCTGGTGGTCGGCGGTCGGCACGTGGGTGTGGGTGCCGACGACCAGGCTGGCGCGGCCGTCGAGGTAGTGGCCCATGGCCTGCTTCTCGCTGGTCGCCTCGGCGTGCATGTCGACGACGACGGCGTCGGCCAGTTCGCCGAGCGGACAGGCGGTGAGCTCGCGGTCGGCGGCGGCGAACGGATCGTCGAGCGGGTCCATGTAGACGCGGCCCATGACGTTGGTCACCAGCACGTGGGCGCCGTTGCGGGCCACGGCCACCGTGGCGCCGCGACCGGGCGTGCCGGCCGGGTAGTTGGCCGGCCTGAGCAGGCGCGGCTGGCGTTCGATGAACACCAGCGCCTCGCGCTGGTCCCAGGCGTGGTTGCCGGTGGTCACCACGTCGGCGCCGGCATCGAGGAAGCTCTGGCAGATGTCCTCGGTGATGCCGAAGCCGCCGGCGGCGTTCTCGCCGTTGACGACGACGAAATCGAGCCGGTAGTCGGCGATGAGACGCGGCAGGTGGTCGGCAATGGCCTGCCGTCCGGCGCGGCCGACGACATCGCCTACGAACAGCAGACGCATGGACGAATGGTATCCCATGAGGCGGAACGGACGAGGCCCCGCTCGGTTGCGACGAGATCGAGCGGCACATCGTGCGGCTCAAGCGGAATCGAGTTCACCTCCTGCACCGAAAAGGCGGCGCCGATCAAGCAGGGACGAACCCCGTCGGCGCGCAATCGGGCGACGGCGCGATCGTAGAAGCCGCCACCGTAACCGATGCGGCCGCCGGCACGGTCGAAGGCGGCGAGCGGCAGCAGCACGACGTCGGGCGGCAGTTCGGCGGCGTCGGCGGCGGGAAAGCGGGTGCCGAAGGCGCCGACAACCAGGGCGTCGCCGGGGCGGTAGCGGCGGAATGCGAGGCCCGGGCCGATGACGGCCGGCAGGACGACGGCGTGGCCACGGCTGTCGAGCGCGGCGATGGCGGCAGTGAGGTCGACTTCATCGCGTATGGGCAGATAGGCGGCGAATGTCAGGCCGGACCGCCAGGGCAGGGCGAGGAGGGCGGCGACGATGGCCCGGCTGGCGTCGGAGCGCGCCGGTTCGTCGAGACCGGCGCGGCGTCCGAGCGCTTCGACGCGCAAGGCGGCCTTGGCGTCGCAGCGCCGGCGGGGATGATCCTCGATGGGTATGGCAGCCTCCGAGGGCGGCACGAGGGAAGCGGCGACCTGGAGGCGGCTTCGGGCAGGGAAAAAAGGAGTGTGGCGCCCGCGAACGACCGTCGGAAAAACGATCCCGGGAAACCTACAACGTAGGTGGGCGCCGTGTGCTCGAACCCACGGGTTCGGGCGGGGACAGCTCCCTTCAGGATCATTAAGGCCCCGGGGATATTTGTGTTCCTAACGAGAAGCGCAGCTACGCCACAGCGCCAATATAGGGAACAATCCGGAGAAGCGAAAGGGGTGATGGCCGTCTTTGCCGTGGAGAAGGCTGGATTGGCGACGGTGGCGGTAAAAAGAAAGGCGGCTGGAAGACCCAGCCGCCCAAGTCGCTGCGCGGATCGCAGACTTTCAACGCCCTGCTGTCAGGATCACCAGCGTCACGATGGCGGCGGCGGTGGCAGACAAGGCGTAAACGATGATGGCGGCGTAGCCGAAGACGACAACCGCACAAACGAGGAGGACAATGGCCGTCAGCATGACCAGCAGAACAGCGGTGGCGTTATCGCCGGCGGCCTCGTGATGGCTGTCGGAGCCGATCAGATGGTCGATGGAACCCTGGACGATGTCGCTCATAGTTGCCTCCTCGAAAGATGTCCTCCCTCTATACGTATAACACCATAGCGCCGGCAATAGGCATAAAGCTGCATCTGGCATGCAAGAAACGCATGCCGGTTGGGGCTAAGCCTATGAAACTCGGTAGATATACGGCTAGCAGCCCCGCTTATCTCGCCTAGACTTTTGGACCGAGGGCGGTGGCGGAGACTGGAAATGAAGTTAACCTGCGGTAATCGCTTGCTTATTTTCGCCAATGGCAATTGGTCGTAGGTGGCGCTGTGAGCGGCGGCGGCGACGCGCCGACGACGGCAAAGGCGGTCCGCCCCTACCTGTGATTCCGGTTGGTAGCGATCCCGAGGTGGTTCAGCCCAACTTGTCGGCGATTTCGGAGATGCGGCGGGCGGCGGCTTCGACCGCTTCGGCCACCCGGTTGGCCGCCTCGTCCTGGCGGTCGACGAGGCTGTCGCGCATTTCGCGCAGCGACAGCACCTCGGCCTCGAGGCCCTTGAGGCGGCGCTCGTTTTCCGACAGTTGGTCGAGCACGGTGATGGCGCTCATGACGGTCAGACGCTGGTCGCCGATCTCGCCGAAGACGTTGCGGATGTCGGCCAGGATGGTGTCGAGCCGGCGGGCAAGGCCGAACAGGTGTTCCTCCTGGCCGTCGTCGCAAGCCATGCGGTAGGTTTTGCCGGCAATGGTGACGGTGACCTGCGCCATTTGCTCCCTCATCCTCCGTGCGTGTCGAGCACGGAGCGGATCGATTCCATGGCGGAGACGAGGCGCCGCGACACCTCGCGGTTGACATCCTCCAGCCGACCGGCCCGCGCCATGGCGTCGTCGAGGTCGCCCGCCAGCCGCGCCCGGTCCTCGCCGATCCGGTACAGCTCTTCCTCGAGCCCGGATATGGTGCGTTCGCCCGCCAGTCGGCGCTCGACTGACAGTTCCAGCTTGTCGAGCGCCTGATCCAGTCGCTGCAGTGCCGCGTCCAATGACGCCGTGCCGGCCATTACCACCTCCGGGACAGCCCGCGCGGACGGCCGATGGCCATCGGTTCGCCCTGGGACCGCTATTGAGGTCTGGTTGCCACATTCGGCAACATGTGACAACCGTGAGATTGGCGGGAGTCTGTGAAAATACCAGTTTTCCTTTTTTGGGGTGACTCGACAGCTTCGTCCATGTCTTAAGTCATTGACACGTTATACCGCCCTGCTATTGATCGGCCGCTTCGACCAAAGACGCAACAGCTTGCGGAGTCCGCCGGAACTCACGCCAAGATCCGTCTTTTTCTCTGCCCAGATGATCCGGCAAAAAACCTGTCAGGAAAGCAACATGACAGACTCTGCCCGGTACAAGAATATGGCCAACGCCATCCGTGCCCTTGCCATGGATGGTGTCGAGAAAGCCAAATCCGGTCACCCCGGCATGCCGATGGGTTGCGCCGATATCGCCACGGCGCTGTTCAGCGACGTGCTGAAGTTCGACGCTTCGGCGCCGAAGTGGCCCGACCGCGACCGCTTCATCCTTTCGGCCGGCCACGGCTCGATGCTCCTCTATTCGCTGCTCTATCTGACCGGCGTCGAGGACATGACCATCGACGACCTCAAGAGTTTCCGCCAGTGGGGCTCCAAGTGCGCCGGTCATCCGGAGTACGGCCACGCCGCCGGTATCGAGACGACCACCGGCCCGCTCGGCCAGGGTCTGGCCATGTCGGTCGGCTTCGCGCTGGCCGAGCGCATGCTGAATGCCCAGTTCGGCGATGATCTCGTCGACCATCGCACCTACGTCATCGGCGGTGACGGCTGCGTCATGGAAGGCATCAGCCACGAGGCCATCTCGCTGGCCGGCCATCTCAAGCTCAACAAGCTGGTCTTCATCTGGGACGACAACGGCATCTCCATCGACGGTCCGGTGTCGGTCTCCGAGACCGGCGACATCCCGGCCCGCTTCCGCGCCGCCGGCTGGAACACCTACGCCGTCGACGGCCATGACCCGGCCGCCATTCTGGCCGTGCTCGAGACGGCCAAGTCGTCCGACAAGCCGGTGATGATCGCCGCCAAGACGACCATCGGTTTCGGCGCTCCGACCAAGGCCGGCAGCCACGCTGTCCACGGTGCCCCGCTCGGTGCCGAGGAAATCGCCGGTGCCCGCCAGAAGCTCGGCTGGCCCTACGCGCCGTTCGAGATTCCCGCCGACATCCTGGCCGATTGGCGTGCCGCCGGTCAGCGCGCCGCCAAGGACCGCGCCGCCTGGCTCGCCCGCTACAACGCCCTCGACGCGGCGACCCGCGCCGAGTTCGACCGTCGCATCAACGGCGATCTGCCGACGGCCTTCTTCGACGCCATGGCCGCCTATAAGGCCAAGCTCGTCGCCGACAAGCCGAAGGTCGCCTCGCGCAAGGCCTCGGAGATGGCGCTCGAGGTGATCAACGCCTCGGTGCCGGAAATGGCCGGCGGTTCGGCCGATCTCACCGGTTCCAACCTGACCAAGACCAAGGGCCAGGTCAGCGTGCAGGCGCCCAGCTACAAGGGCACCTACATCCACTACGGCATCCGCGAGTTCGGCATGGGCGCGGCCATGAACGGCATTGCCCTGCATGGCGGCTTCATCCCGTACGGCGGCACCTTCCTGGTGTTCTCCGACTACGTCCGCCCGGCCATGCGCCTGTCGGCGCTGATGAACCAGCGCGTCGTTTACGTCATGACCCATGATTCCATCGGTCTTGGCGAAGACGGCCCGACGCACCAGCCGGTCGAGCACATCCCCTCGCTGCGCGCCATCCCGAACATGACGGTCATCCGTCCGGCCGACGCCTACGAGACGGCGGAAGCCTGGGAGTTCGCGCTCGGCCACAAGACGGGCCCGACGACGCTGGCGCTGTCGCGCCAGAACCTGCCGGCTATCCGCTTCGAGGTTTCGGCCGAGAACAAGGTGGCCAAGGGCGCCTATGAGGCCATTGCCGCCACCGGCACGGCCGAGGTGTCGATCTTCGCCACCGGCTCCGAGGTCGCCATCGCCCTCGATGCCAAGAAGCTGCTCGACGCGGCCGGCCACCCGACCCGCGTGGTCTCGGTGCCGAGCTTCGAGAACTTCCGCGCCCAGTCCGACGCCTACAAGGCCGAGGTCATCGGCACAGCCAAGGTCAAGGTCGGCGTCGAAGCCGCCCTGCGCCTGGGCTGGGACGAGATCATCGGTTCCGATGGCATCTTCGTCGGCATGACCGGCTTCGGCGCCTCGGCGCCGATCGAAGTGCTCTACGAGAAGTTCGGCATCACGCCGGCCAAGATCGTCGAGCAGGTCACCGCCAAGCTGAAGTGATCGCCAACGGGGTCGGGGCAGCCCCTAGTGGCGCTCCGGCCCCTTGACATGTAGAAGGTCCTATCGATCGGCGGACGTGCCGATCGGGCCAAGCCAACCGAGAGGTGGCGCCAAGCCTCTCGTAACAGGAGAAGACATCATGGCAGTTAAGGTCGCCATCAACGGATTCGGTCGCATCGGC
>CALMMQ010000104.1 GCA_937868725.1 uncultured Pleomorphomonas sp. | reverse complement strand
AGTGTGAATCACATCTCAGACAAAATGGGAATCCTAAATCCCCACAGCCCCTAGATTACGTGCTGCAACTGAAACATTGATGCATATGCAACATGGGATATTGCGAGGATTGTATCCGAATAGGGCACGCGGACTGGCAAGGCACCTGCAACGGAGTAAGCCACCATCCCCGCAAGAGTGTCGCCAATATTATGGCGAGTTCATAGAACCGGACCTGCGATTTCCCAATTGCCATGGAAATCTAGCCTGATCATCGGCTATTCGAGGCGGAAGCTCAAGAGGGCGTTAAATTTGGTCTCAGGAGCGCTTTCCGCCCATGGGTGGCCACCTAGCCAAATCACCCCAAAGGCCGCTCGGCGGCCAAATTTCCCCGTTCGAAACTCGTTTGAAAAGCCGCGCCAGCATGCAAAGGCCGGCCGTGCCATGTTTCGAGCGCGGCCGGCCGTGAAAAAGGCATAAGTCATCGCCCTTCCGTCTTGCGGCGCAGCATGGCACGAAGGCCGTTGACGGCCTTGTCGGCACCGGCGCTGTCGAGAAAGCGAAGCGCCGACACATGGAAGCTGTGGTCGAGCCAGCGACCGAGCGCAGCTTCGTCGTTGGCGCCGGACCACTCGCGCCAAAGCCTGCGGATGAGGTCGATCTGTCTGGGGCTCGCCATGCCCGGCCGGCGACCATAGGTGCGCTGTGTCCAGTTTGACCGGAAGCCCAACGCCGTGAAATAGGTCATGACGGCAGTGAAGCCTTGGTTGTCCAAATCCTTGGCGCTGGTGACGCCCGCAAAGCGGGCGAGCACGTCGCGATAGGTCGCGTCGTCGAGCTTCAACTCTGCCACCGCCATGTGGACGACGGCGAGTTGCTTGCGGCCGATGCGGCGGACGGGAGCGTCAGGCTCCGGCATGATTTGCATCTCGCGCGCCTTTCATCAACGCCCGTTCAAGCGCACCAGCAGTTGCCGGATCCAGGCTGTCCGCTCGGTTCTTCCCCGCTTCTGCTGAACCAGCGGCAATCGGAAACCCAACTGCTGATGAGATGATGCGGTTCACGAGGTCGCGCTTGACACCGTGCATGGCGGCAACTTGATCAAGGTCTGGGAGTTCTAGCTTGTCGGTGTTGACGCTGTTGATTTCTCGGCTCAAAGCGTCGATCGCGTTTGAGAGGATGTCCGTCTGACCAGAAATCAGCAGCCAGACGCCATCGGAAATAGATCTGACGTCTTCCCCATTCCGAAGAACATGTTCAACAAGAATGGCCATGGCTGAAAGACAAGTAATCGCCTTATGAAGATCGTCGATTAGGCTGCCAAATCTGCTATTACTATCCATTTTCCATCCTACATAGTCGTCTAGTGATTGGTAAGAAGCTTCGTCACCTCGCTTCTGTTCTCGTGAATGAATGTCGCGGCATCGAACAGGTGGTGATACCGGATAGATCCTTTGTCGCCGGCAAGCTGCCGGGCGGTCTCCAAAAGAGGAATCGCTTTGCGGATAGTGGTAGTGGGGCGCACGCCACTGGAAGAAGCTTTCGTGCCATAGGCGACCAAGGCGTCAAAGGCGTCCTTGCCCTCAACACCGTAGTCGATACCGATCGACAGCAAGTCTTCCGGCAATGCCCGTTCCAGGATGACCCAGCGTCCTATCCGGTCCTCGATCTGATCAAAGACAGCCGAGTTGGCGTGGGTTCGCCTGATGGCGGCCGGGTTGCCGACCAGGATCATTGGCATCCGCGTATGTTCGTGAAGGCTCAAGAGCATGCGGATACCGTCGAGCCCGGCATTTTGTACTTCGTCAATGATCAGAAAGTACCCAAGCCGAACTTCGTCGGATAGACGATCCATCAAGATATCGAATATGTCAGACGTAAACTCACGGGAAGTATATATATATAGAAGGTAGAACAAACCAATTCAGCCAAACGCTTAAGCGATTTTTTGTTTGGACAACCTCAAAAGTAAACGCCTTTGCGTCGGCTGTGCAGTAGTCAGCGATAGCCGCTGACTTGCCAATGCCTGCCGGCCCAATGATCACTGCCGTTCGGCGTGCCCCTGCGGCAAAGTCGATCGTCTCGTGAATGCGCTTTGAAATCGACGTTGGCGCAAAGATTTCGGGGCGTTCCGGCTTCTTGATATTCATGATTTACGTCCGTAAGCCGCAAGCACGTGAGCGCTGATTTCTTCCTGCTCCCGGTTGCGGCGGCGCTGCTCTTCGAACTCGCGGTCGCGCCGTTCCTGCGGCGTTTCCCGAAGTCTCGGCGCGATCTCGGAAGCTCGCTCGGAATAGGTGACGTTGCCGGCGATCGGCGCAGTGGGAAGGCGTGGCTGACGAGACAAGAAGGCGGCACGCTCGGCAAGCGGATCGAGGTCGGAGCCGAACGGTCGAGTTTCCGCACCGCATTCTTGGCGAGATTGGACCGCCGGGAAGCTTCCTTTGCACCGGCCGGATCGAGAGCTTCGAAGTCACGATCCGGATGCGCGAACCACGTCTCACCGTCGACCAGGATCGGCAGGCACGACCAGTTGTCCCATTTTGGCAGGAGGGCGGTAACCTTCCGCCCCTGAAACCGCATCAGTTCATCGCAGGTCCAGGTGTCGGCGTTGAACCGGACCTTACCTTGATGGATGGTCAGTTCTTTGGGCGTGGAGAACGCGACGTGAAGAGCATCGGCGTCGATCATGGTCGGTCGCCAGCCGGTGGCCGTCGCGTCGGCAAGCACCTGTACGGGCGAGCGCTTTCCGGTCATGCCCCGGCGCGTCTGAGGCTTCCGATGGTAGAGTTCCAACGTCGAGCCGATGACGACCTTGAAATCTTCGAAGGTGCCGGGGAACGGCTCGGGTGGCCGGCCGACGTTCGCCGACTTGGACTTCATCCGGTCGCCGCCGATCCATCCGGGAACGACGCGCAACAGACGTTCCAACTGCTTGAAACTATTCTCGATCGGCTTGGCCGACGCGTTGTAGGCTCGGGCGCGCACCACGTTGGATGCCCGTCGATCCCAACGCGAGATGTCGAACAGCGATCCGGCGTTGCCGAGCTGGGCCAGCTTCAGGGCGTCGTCGATGAACTCGGCCCAATTGTACTCGGTGCCATTGTCGAGATAGAGGTGTTCGGGCGCACCCCATGTTGTTACCATGTTGATGAAGCTCTGGATGACATGAGCGATGGTGACGCCCTTGCCGGGCGCGAACAGCACCACGTCGAGCCACAGACGGTCGGTCGCGAAGTCAAGCCATGCGATGGCGCGGGCGTGAGCGGTGGAGCCGTCGTCGCGGCGCAGAATGACGTCGAGCGGATGCACGTCGCCGAAGACGATTTCCATCGGTCGAAGGCCGGCGGCCGTGCGCTGGATGCGAGGCTTGTTGTCCTCGTGAGCCTTGCGGTCGCGATTGAACCGATAGACGTTGGCAAAGGGGCGCTCGGCCTCGATCAGATTGGCCGGGATGCGACATGCCTTGGTCAAGGCGTCGTCGGAGCCGGTCCAGCCGGCCTTCCGGGTCAACTGTGCCAAGTGATCTTGCGCGAGAAGCTGAACGACTGAGGGAACCTCGCCGGCTTTGATGAGGCCGCGCACATACTGGCGAAGTTCGTGGGCGAGGCGTTCCCGCGTGCCATCATCGAAGCTGACGAGCTTGTCCCAGGCTCGGGAGAGGATGATCCGGGGACGGCCGGCGTCAATACGCTTCTCCCGCGAAAGACCCGCCATACCAAAGGCTTCGTAGGCGTCTATCTTGCGCTGAAGTGTTCTGACGGCGACGGTGCGCGGCTTGCCGTCCGGGCCGAAGTGAGGCCGACTGGCGATCTCTGCCAAGGCACCGCCTCGTTCACGCGAGTGTTTCTCGGTACCAAGCACCGGGGCAATCAGGTGATACCAGAACTCGCGTTCTCGAATGGAGCTGTCGCCGTGGTTCGAACGGCGTTCGACGGGGCTTTGAAGGGCCTTCCATGCCTCTTGGAGATCGACCGGCAGGCTGTCAAGGCGAACCTCGTAGCGCATTCCAGAACGGCCACCGCGTCCCCGCACTTGGCGAACGACAAGAGAGGCGCCGCGCCATGTTTTGCTGGGGGCAGCCGTACAGGCTTTGAGGGCTTTCTCCATTGCCTGCCGGGAGACCTCGGCGAGCTTTGAAACTGTTGGAACATCGAGATAGCGGTACATCCTAGAAACCGCTCCCCAAGATCTCTAGAACAAGTCGATCGCGAAGCTGGATAGACCTCCTCCCGGCGCGCGTCCCTCGAAGCGCCCTCTCCGCCGTTTGCCTATTCACTTGGTTCGCGATACACCAAGCATTCAAACTAGAGCCGCGCGCAACGAGCGCAGCCCGGATAGCGTGGTAGAGCGCTTCAGACGCAGCTACGGTAATCGGGATATGATGTTCAATTTGGTGCAACATGCGGCCATATATGACGCCAATTTAGGTACTACGCAATGGCCTATGAGGAGACTGACCTTATTGAGGACCTGAAGCTGCTTTTGCAGAATCGGAAAAAGTCTCTTCGTTCAGTGAGTATTGAAGTTGGCGTTCCATATCGTTCAATGCAGAATTATTTCTCCGGCGAGAGCCGAATTCCAGCTATAGTTATGGTAAAAATTCTAGATTATCTCGGAGCGGATATCCGATACATGCGCACCAGAGACAGCCTGCTTAGACACGCTGATATATACGACGCAATTTGCGAAGTACTCGGGGATAATCTCTTAAATATCGATCTCTCCAAACCGAAATGGGGAGAATTCGACCTAAACAACCCGGAAGTTCATCGAGCGAAGATTGAAGCTGCCAGCGAGTTGGCAATTCGCTTGAGCGAGGCATACGACAAGTTCACCCAATCACATATTACGCATCAACCGATGCCGACAATTAAGGAAAAGCGGGAGCGGATAGCATCTCGCAAACAAATGGCTGACGAAACCAAAGGCGACGATGCTGAAGGTTGACCAAACGGTTGGCCAATCTCGGAACTGCTTTGCGAGTAATTAACGCAGGTTTGCCAATAACACATGCAAAAACAACGACTTAATAAATACGTGTCGTAGTCTGAATTCGGTTTTTGCGAGTTTGCCAATCGCGGCCCCAAATCCTTAAAACATATCAAACACATAGTACCAAACTACGACGATTAATTACTGTTGCTCGGCGACAGATAATTTTCGCGCATCCACTAGCGGATTAATTCGGTGGGTGCAGTTGCAGAACACACCCGGAACAGCTAGTGTGTGTTCGTGGTTTGTACCGAATCGTTCGTCGGGCCTCAGGAGACCTTCGTGCTGGCCGGTGCCGGCGTGAAAGGTTGCATGTATGGGCGTTCGACAGGGCCTGAGCGTCTCGACGAAATGGGTTGACCCGGTACGAACAAGCAGCGGGGACGAAACAATGCTGACGCGCAAGCAGCTTGAGCTTCTGATGTTCATTCATGAGCGGCTCAAGGAATCGGGGGTGCCGCCCTCGTTCGACGAGATGAAGGACGCCCTCGATCTGAAGTCGAAGTCAGGCATCCACCGGCTGATCACGGCGCTGGAGGAACGCGGTTTCATCCGGCGCCTGCCTAACCGCGCCCGCGCCCTCGAAGTGATCAAGCTGCCGGATTCGGTGCAGCTCGGCATTGGCAAGCCGCGCAAGGGCTTTGCCCCCTCGGTCATCGAGGGTGACGCCGGCAAACCGCGTCCGACCGCGGCGGCCAACGTCGAGCCCACGACGACGGACAACCGCGATACCGTGCCAATCCCCGTCATGGGCCGTATTGCCGCCGGCGTTCCGATCGCCGCCATCCAGAATCAGTCTCACATCCTGCACGTTCCCATCGATCTCGTGGCTGGTGGCGAGCACTTCGCCCTGGAGGTGCGCGGCGACTCGATGATCGAGGCCGGCATTCTCGATGGCGACACGGTGGTCATCCGGCGCGGCGAAACGGCTGATTCCGGTGACATCATCGTGGCGCTGGTCGATGAGGAAGAGGCGACGCTGAAGCGTCTGCGCAAGAAGGGCGCCTCGATCGCTCTTGAGGCTGCCAACCCGGCCTACGAGACGCGCATTTTCGGCCCCGACCGCGTGCGCATCCAGGGGCGACTGGTGGCCCTGATGCGGCGCTACTGAAGAACTGGGGCAGTCGCTGGACGGCGGGGAGCCACCTTCTAGCCGGTGCTGCTGCAGCTGGTGCCTCCGCGTCATTGTCGTTGGGGTGAACGCTGCTCTGGTGTCAGCGTTTTGGGCATGGACCGCTGTGGTCGAAGTCGCCGTCGTTGACGACAGGGCTGGCGACTAGAAGCCTTGTGATCATTTGTCGCGCGTTCTGCGCGCGGAGGGGGTGTGCGGTTGGCGCCTTCGTCGTTCTGGCTGAGATGAAATGGATGCGTTTGCGCAACCGGATGGCGGCGGCGCGGGCTGACGTCTGGTTCGGCGAAACCGATGGCGGCTGACCGGGTGGTCAGCCGGTGCATCTCGTCGCAGCGCCGACAGGCTGGCGCTGTTGACGGCTGGCCCTGCGTCATCCCATTGGCAGCGCTTACTTTGGTTGCGCGTCCGGCGCCCAGATCGGATGCCGTTTCGGGCGAGGCAATCTTCCACCCTATCACCGGCACAGCTGGCGCGGTTGCCGTGGCATTGCCGGCAAACTATGTCGCCAGGAGACTAGCCTTAACTCGTGTCGCCGTCGGCCATTCCTCTGTACGACCGGCAAGCGGCCGGCTGGCCGCCGTTGCTCCCGACCTGCCGCTGATCGGACCGGCTGCTAGACGGGTGACCGGACGGTTTGGCGCTCGATGATCCGGCCCGGCAGCAGGCGCGTTTCCATCACCGGCGCGGTGCTGGCGATCTGGTGGGAGGAGATCAGGCTCGCGGCCGCAGTCATCATGGCATCGAGCGGTTGCTGCACCGTCGTCAAGTGGTAGGGGAACTGGCTGGCGATCGTTGCTCCCGACCTGTCGCTGATCGGACCGGCCGCTAGACGGGTGATCGGACGGTTTGGCGCTCGATGATCCGGCCCGGCAGCAGGCGCGTTTCCGGTACTGGCGCGGAGCTGGCGATCTGGTGGGAGATCAGGCTTACGGCCTCGGTCATCATGGCGTCGAGCGGTTGCTGCACCGTCGTCAGCTGGTAGGGGAACTGGCTGGCGGCCGGAATGTCGTCAAAGCCGACGACGGCGAGATCGTCGGGGACGTTGAGACCATAGCGGTTGCGGGCGACATCAAGAAAGCCAATGGCCAGCACATCGTTCTGGCAGAAAACGGCGTCGGGGCGCTGAGCGTGACCGAGCAAGGCGTCGGCGGCTCGACCGCCCGCGGCGTAGCTCGACTCGCTGGCGGAGACGTTGGTGATGGGGGGCAGGCGCAGCTCGCGCACGCGTTCTGCAAAGCCCTCGCCACGGCGGGTGTCGGCAATCGGTCCGGCCTCGCCACCGAGGTAAGCGAGCCGCTGGTAGCCGCGCTCGACCAGGAGGTCGACCACTTCGCGGCCGCTCTGGTGATCGTCGCAGGCAACGCTTGACAGGCCGAGTTCGGGTTTGCTCAGGCGGCCGAACATGACGATGGGCGTGGCGGTGCCGGCGCAGACGTCGGCAACGATCAACGGCATGTCGGGGGCACCGATCAGCAGGCCATCAAGCTGATATTGCAGGATCAGCGGCACGATGCGCGTCAGCATGTCCGGTGTATTGGCGTCGAACAGCACGGCGTGGAAGGCGTGCTCCTGCAGCGCCTGGCTGAGGCGTTGGACGGCCATCGCATACCAGGGATTGCCCAGATCGGAAATCAGGATGCCGACGAGGTTGCCATGCCGCTCGCGGCTGCTGCGGGCGATGAAGTGTGGGCGGTAACCGAGTGCGACAGCGGCGCGCAGGACACGATCACGCGTCGCCGGCGATACCGAAGCGCCGGGCGTGAACGTTCGCGAAACCGCCGAAGGAGAGACACCGGCTGCATTGGCAACATCGGCGCCGGTTACGCGTCGTTCCAGCTTGTCATCGTCCACCATGTCCACCATTCGCCGTTTGGTCTTTCATACTGAGTGGCCGGCCCCCGGGGGCTCGCCCCAACCCATTGCTACGGCGTTGGGTGCCTGAGATTGCGCTACCATACAATGATGCCACGTGGAACAGGCTGTTTAGAGCAATACAACCATTGGTTTTTGCTACTGTTTACATCGCCCGCATTATTATCATTGACATTTCTATCATAGTCCCTGGAATTCGGGCGGCCAAGCACTCTGGTGGCAAGACTGAAGGCGATGAACAGCATACATGACGTTTTGGGGGAGGATGGTGAACCCGGCGGTCGGACCGGCCATGGCGCCGCCCAACACCTGTCGCATCCAGCGCATGGGCTCGGGAAAACGGCGCATGGACGCCCCGATGCGCTCGCTCGCCCGTCCGGAACGGCCGTGAAAGCGTTTTGGCTGTTTGCGGGCCATTCGGCATGGATTAGGCGCCGGAGCGGCAGGCCGCCATCTGATCGACGGCTTTGTCGGGCAGGGTGGCGCGTGCCGCCATCGGCCCCGGCATGCACTTCGAATTCGTTCAACGCAACCGCTGACGTTGGTGGTGATTCCATGGTCAGGCGCGCGGCAGGCGCTTTGGCGGGCTGGCCGGGGGCTGGGCGTCGCGATGGCGCTGTGGCCGGTGCGCAACAGCCGCCAGCTTGTGTGCATTCGCCGTGGCCGCACCGGCATTGGCGGCGACGCCTCATCGATGGGCGAGGCCGACTGGGAGGCCGCTCAGGGCGGCGCCAGCGCTCTGGCGCATTGCCTCGCTCTGGAATACAAAGTAACGAAATGTAAAAAACGTAACTAGTGTGGGAGGTGGCGTTGGCTCGTCGTACCTGGCATCCGAGCGCCGACACGCGCAACGAAATACTCGACGAAACCGAGCGGCAACTGCGGGCCAACGGCATGACGGCGACCACCGTCGGTTCGGTGGCCCGCGAGCTCGGCATGTCCCCCGCCAACATTTTCAAGAATTTCGGCAGCAAGGCGGGACTGGTCGACGCGCTGGTGCAGCGCGATCTGCTGCAGATCGATGCCATGTGCGATCGCGAGTTGCAGTCGGGACCAGCCGCCGACCGCATTCGGTCCATCATCCGCTATTTCTTCCGCTGCAATGCCCGAATCAACGTGGACCTGCCGCACCTTGACACCATCGTCTCAATGGCGACCGATACGCCGAAGTCGGTTGTCGCCTTCCGCAACCGGCTGCAGCAGCGCGTCGAAGCGGTGATCCGCGAGGGCATCCTGTCGGGTGAGTTCGCCAACCGCGACGCCGCGCTGGCTGCGGAAACGGTGCTGGATGCGCTGATCCTGGTGATGAGTCCGCTGGAAATGCGCAACGCCTCGCTGCACATGGACTTCGATGCGCTGGAGCTGCGTTGCGAGCGACTTGTCGAATTCGTGATCGGTGGGCTGCGCATGCCTCTTGTGAAGTGACAGTCTGATCAATATGGTACTTTTGTCACCGCGAGGTCGTAGGCTTTGCGGCCATGGATCTGTTGTCATCCGGTGCATTTGGTTTTTGCGTCGCATCGTTTGCGGGTACCGGTTGTTTGGCCCATAGTGGTGCCAGAGTCGCCGGGTCCCGGGGTGGTTGGCCGTTGCGGGCAACGCCAGCGGATTTTCGGAGGTATGGTGGCGGTTTGTCCGCCACGCTGGCGCTGGCAAAGCGCCGGGGAACACCGCTTGAGGTGCCGTTCGATGAGTCGACTGGGGTTGTCATTTTGTTTGCTGGTGGCTGGCGGCGTGTCCGGCTGCATGGTGGGGCCGGATTTCCAGCGCCCGACGCTTGATCCGGGCGCCGGCTACATCGCCGGACAGGAAGCGGCGCCGAAGAAGGCCCCGGTCCAGGCGCTCGCCTATGGCGCCGACGTGCCGGGCCGGTGGTGGGAGCTGTTCCGCAACAAGCCGCTCGACACGCTGATGCAGCAGGCGATCAGCAAGAACCCCGATCTCGATTCGGCGCGGGCCGCCCTCAAGCAGGCCAACGAAGCGGCGCTCGGCGCTCAGGGCGGGCTATGGCCATCGGTGTCGCTGTCGTCGTCGGCCACCCGGACAGACACGGACGGCTCGTCGCTGGCGGGGTCGGGCATCTACACCATCTATAGCGTGACGCCGAGCGCCTCCTACAGCCTCGACCTGTTCGGCGGCACCCGCCGTTCGATCGAAGCGGCGCAGGCGACGGCCGAGGCGCAGGGCTTCACCGCCGAGGCGACCTATCTCACGGTGACCTCGAACCTTGCCAAGGCGATCATTCAGGAGGCCTCGCTGCGCGAGCAGATCCAGGCGCTCAACGAAGTCATCGCCTCCTACAAGCAGTTGCTCGGCGTGCTCGGCAACCAGGTCAACGTCGGTACGGCCTCGCGGGCCAACCTGCTGCAGCAGCAGGCGGCGCTGGCCCAGGCGCAGGCCAACCTGCCGGCCATGCAGAAGGCGCTGGCGCAGCAGCAGAACGCCATCGCGGCGCTGATCGGCGACTTCCCCAGTCAGTATCCGGCGCAGCCGTTCCGGCTGTCGAGCCTAGCCCTGCCGCACAAGCTGCCGGTGAGCCTGCCGTCGGCGCTGGTCGAACAGCGGCCGGACATCCGGGCCGCTGAAGCGGCGCTGCACCGGGCGAGCGCCAGCATCGGCGTTGCTCAGGCGGCGATGCTGCCGCAGATCACGCTTTCGGCGTCGTTGCCGTCGACCGCCGCCGAGATCGGCTCGCTGTTCACCGCCGCCAACACCGGCTGGGCGCTGGCCGGCTCGCTGGCGCAGCCGATCTTCGCGGGCGGCAAGCTGTTGCACAGCAAGCGCGCCGCCGATGCCGCCTACGAAGAGGCGCTGGCCAACTATCGCTCGGTGGTGCTGTCGGCCTTCAAGGACGTCGCCAACGCCATGAAGGCGATCAAACACGACAACGAGGCGCTGGTGGCTTACGTCGCGGCCGAAAAGGCGGCTTCCGACAGCCTCAACCTCGCCCGGTCGCTCTACACGGCCGGTACCTCGTCCTACACCGAAGTGCTGGCAGCCCAGACCACCTATCAGAGCGCCCGCATGAACCGGGCGGCGGCCGAGGCCGATCGCTATCTCGATGCCGTCGTGCTGTTCCAGGCGCTGGGTGGCGGCTGGTGGAACCGCCCCGACAATCTGGTGGCGCTTGCCAACACCGATCCCAGCAAAACCATGCCGTCCGTCTCCAGGGAGACCAAGTGATGAAGTTGTCCTCGCCTCGCGCCGCCGCCGTGCTCGTGGTCGCACTGCTGCCGCTGATGGCCGGCTGTGAACAGGTCGGTGCCTTGTTCCACAAGGTCGGCGACGCCCTCGGGGCCAAGAGCGCGGCACCGGCCGCCGCTCCCCAGGGCATGCCCGCCGGCATGATGCCCGGCGCCGGCGCCCATGCGCCGTCGGTCGGGTTCATAACGCTGAAGCCGCAGACCGTGCCGATCACCGAACTGGTGGCCGGCCGTACCACCGCCTCGGCCGTGGCGGAAATCCGACCGCAGGTCAACGGCATCATTGAGAAGCGCGTGTTCGATGAAGGCTCGCGGGTTTCGGCCGGCGACATCCTCTACCAGATCGACGCCCGCAGCTATCAGGCGGTGCTGGACGCCGCCAAGGCCGATCTCGCCCGGGCCGAGGCCAGCGTGCCGAGCGCCCAGGCCAAGTTCGACCGCTACAAGGAACTGTCGAGCGTCAACGGCGTGTCCAAGCAGGACATCGACGAAGCCAAGTCGGCGCTGCTGCAGGCGCAGGCCTCCGTCGAGTCGGCTCGTTCGGCCGTGCGTTCGGCCGAGATCAATCTCGGTTACACCACGGTCAAGGCGCCGATTTCCGGTCTGATCGGCCGGTCGTCGGTGACCGAGGGCGCTCTCGTCACTGCCAGCCAGGCGCTGGCCATGGCGACCATCCGCCAAATCGATCCCATCTACGTCGACCTGACGGCCTCGAGCACCAGCCTGATGAAGCTGCGCAAGAAAGTGGAAGGCGCCATGTCGGCCGACGACAGCGCGCCCAACGTGACGCTGACGCTGGAAGACAATTCGGTCTATCCGGCCAAGGGCCGCATCATTTCGTCCGAAGCCAACGTCGACGAGAGTACCGACACGGTTACCGTCCGCTCGAGCTTTGCCAATCCCGATCGTCAGTTGCTGCCGGGCATGTATGTCCGCGCCGCTGTCGAGGTCGGCGTCGAGGACGGCGTGTTCCTGCTGCCGCAGCGCGCCGTCAGCCGCAACGTCACCGGTCAGGCCACGGCCTACTTCATCGGCGCCGACGACAAGGTCGAAAACCGCGTGTTGGTCGCCGATCGCTCGGAGGGCAATTTCTGGGTCGTCACCAAAAACGTCAAGGACGGTGACCGGCTGGTGGTCGATGGCCTGCAGCGCATCCGCCCCGGTGCCGCAGTGCAGCCGCTGGCCGTCGAGCTCGACGACAACGGCCTCGTCAAGCCGCAGCCGGCCCCGGCGGCCGGTGCCGCGCCGGCCGCGGCCAAGGCTCCGTAACCAAAGCGCCCGGCCGGCCGCCCTGAGGTTCGGGGCGGCGCGGCGGCGCGCGACAGTGCCGTCTCTCTGACAGCAGGCAGCGACGGCTTCTCTTGATTTTCCTCGTTGGCGTTCGCCCCGCGGGGGTGGACCGATCTCGTCGAGGTTAGGCATGGCTCAGTTCTTCATCAATCGGCCCGTGTTCGCCTGGGTGGTTGCTATCACGATCATGCTGGCCGGCATGCTCGGCATCTCGACCCTGTCGATCTCGCAATACCCCGAGATCGCCCCGCCGGTGGTGCGCATTTCCGCCACTTACCCCGGCGCCAGCGCCGATACGGTCGAAAACGCGGTGACTAAGGTCATCGAGCAGAACATGAACGGCCTCGACAACCTCATCTACATGGAGTCGTCGAGCACGTCGGACGGTTCGTCGTCGATCTCGCTGACCTTCTCCAACAAGGCCGACGCCGATATTGCCCAGATGCAGGTGCAGAACAAACTGCAGCTGGTGCAGTCGCAGTTGCCTGACGCCGTCATCGATCAGGGCATCACCGTCACCAAGGCACCGAGCGCCTTCCTGATGGCCGTGGCGCTGGTGTCGACCGATGGGTCGCTCAACGGTACCGACCTTTCCGATCTGGTGTCTACCCGTCTGGCCGACCAACTGCGGCGCGTCGACGGCGTCGGCGATCTGATGACGTTCGGTGGCGGCTACTCGATGCGCATCTGGCTCGATCCGGACAAGCTCAACAAGTACTCGTTGACCCCCAGCGACGTTGCCGGGGCCGTCAGGGCTCAGAATACGCAGGTGTCGGCCGGTCAGCTCGGCAGCCGGCCGTCGTCGGATGGCGTGCAGTTCAACGCCACCATCACGGCCCAGAGCCAGCTGCAGACGCCGGACCAGTTCCGCAACATCATCCTCAAGACGCAGAGCGACGGTTCCATTGTCCGCCTTGGCGACGTGGCGCGGGTGGAGATTGGTTCCAAGAGCTATGCCTCCGATGCCTATTACGACGGCAAGCCGGCTTCCGGCTTCGGCGTCAACATGGCCAGCGGCGCCAACGCCCTCGACACCTCGAAGAACGTGCGGGCGACGCTCGAACATCTGCGGCCATCGCTGCCGCAGAACGTCGAATACGTCTACGCTTACGACACGACGCCGTTCGTTCAGTTGTCCATCGAGAAGGTGGTCGAGACACTGATCGAGGCCATCGCGCTCGTTTTCCTGGTCATGTATCTGTTTCTGCAGAACTTCCGGGCGACGCTCATTCCGGTCATCGCCGTGCCGGTGGTGCTGCTCGGTACCTTCGGCGTGCTGGCCGTCGCCGGTTTCTCGATCAACACGCTGACCATGTTCGCCATGGTGCTGGCCATCGGCCTCTTGGTCGATGACGCTATCGTCGTGGTCGAGAACGTCGAACGCATCATGACCGAGGAGAAGCTGTCGCCCAAGGAGGCGACCAAGAAGTCGATGCGGGAGATTACCAGCGCCCTGGTCGGTATCGCGCTGGTGCTGTCGGCGGTGTTCGTGCCGATGGCCTTCATGAGCGGCTCGACCGGCATCATCTACCGTCAGTTCTCGGTCACCATCGTCTCGGCCATGCTGCTGTCGGTGATCACCGCTCTGGTGCTGACGCCGGCGCTGTGCGCCACCATGCTGAAGCCGACGCACGGCAAGCATCGCGGCCTGTTCCGCTTGTTCAACACCGCCTTCGACCAGTCGAGCAACATCTTCCAGCGCATCGTTGGCGGCATGCTGCGGCGGCCGCTGCGGCTGATGGTCGTGTTCCTCGGTTTGGTGGGCGGCGCCGCCTTCATGTTCGACAAGCTGCCGACCTCGTTCATTCCCGTCGAGGATCAGGGCGTGCTGCTGGCGATGATCCAGCTGCCGACCGGTGCCACCATGGATCGGACCAAGCAGACCATCGACACCATGACCGACTACTTCAAAAAGAACGAGTCGGAGGCCGTTGATGGTGTCATGGCGGTTGCCGGCTTCAGCTTTGCCGGCTCCGGCCAGAACACCGGCCTTGCCTTCATCCGCCTCAAGGACTTCAAGGGCCGCACGTCGCCTAACCTGTCGGCCCAGGCGGTCGTTGGCCGGGCGATGATGGCCTTTAGCCAAATTCGCGACGCCATGATCTTCACGCTGTTGCCGCCGGCCATGCCTGGCCTCGGCACCTCTGGCGGTTTCGACATGTACCTGCAGGACAGCGCCGGCAACGGCCGCGCGGCTCTCGAGGCGGCGCGTGATCAGCTGATCATGCAGGGAAACCAGAACCCGAAGCTGATGGCCGTGCGCGAGAACGCCCAGCCCAATCAGGTGCAGCTGCACGTCAACATCGATCAGGAAAAGGCGGCGGCGCTTGGCGTCCCGCTGTCTGACATCAACTCGATCATCACCACCTCCTGGGCCGGTCTCTACGTCAACGACTTCATCGACCGCGGCGAGATCAAGCCGGTGTACATGCAGGCCGATTCGCCGTTCCGCCGTACGCCGGATGATTTCAATCGCTGGTACGCCCGCAACGGCTCGGGCAACATGGTGCCGTTCTCCTCGTTCACCAGCACGACCTGGTCGTACGGGGCGCCCAAGCTGTCGCGCTTCAATGGCGTATCGGCGATCAACCTTCAGGGTTCGGCGGGCATCGGCGCCAGTTCCGGTGAAGCGATGAACGAGATGGAGAAGATGGTCGACAATCTCGACAACGGCTACTCCGTGGGCTGGACCAACATGTCCTACCAGGAGCACCTGTCGGGTCAGTCGGCGAACTTCCTCTACGCCATCTCATTCCTGGTGGTTTTCCTCTGCCTGGCGGCGCTCTATGAAAGCTGGACCATCCCGTTCGCGGTGATGCTGTCGGTGCCGATCTCGGTGCTGGGCACACTGCTGGCGGCCAAGCTGTTCGGCCAGTCCAACGACGTCTATCTCAAGGTCGGTCTGCTCACCACCATCGGTCTGGCCGCCAAGAATGCCATTCTGATCGTCGAGTTCGCTCGTGATCTGCAGCGGCAGGGCGAGGGGCTGATCCAGGCGGCGCTGCACGCGGCCCGCATTCGTCTCCGGCCGATCATTATGACCTCTCTGGCCTTCATTCTCGGCGTGCTGCCGCTGGCCATCGCCACCGGTGCCGGATCGGCGGCCCAACGCTCGGTCGGCACCGGCGTCATGGGCGGCATGATCGCCTCGACCACCGTCGGCCTCTATTTCGTGCCGCTCTTGTTCTATGTGGTCATGCGCATCAGCGAGAAGCTGTTCGGCAAGAAGGAAGCGCCGATCGAGGATGCTTCGATCTGAGGCTGATGCCCAAGGGATTGAAACGACAGCGCGCCGGTCCGCAAGGGCCGGCGCGTTGTGTTTGTGCGGGGAGGGGCTTTATCGGTCGCGCGTCACTGGACGATGGAGATGCGCGTTGTCTGCCAGCCGTATTGCTTGACGAGGTCGTAGAGCAGGGCGGCGTTGTCGCCGCGCAGACGAACGCAGCCGTGAGAGGCGGGCGTGCCGAGGCGCTTGACGTAGGGCGTGGCGTGGATGGCGAAGCCCTCGTGGAAGAAGATGGCGTGCGGCATCGGCGCGTTGTCGTATTTGCGCGAGTGCCACATGACGTGCATGCGGTAGGGCGACCAGAAGCCGGTTGGTGTCTTGTAGCCGGGGCGGGCGGTCGACACCGGCCAAGTGTAGCGCAGCTTGCCGGCGACCAGCACCGTCATGCGCTGGTCGGACAGGTCGACGCGCACCTGCAGCTTCGGCCCGACGGCGTGGCGGGTAAGGGGAGAAACCAGGGCGGCGGCCGACGACAGCGGCGCCAGCGTCATGGCCAGCTCGTCGTTCTGGTCATCGCTGGGATCGCTGGAGGTGGCGTGATCGCTGATGGTCGGCCGCATCTGCAGGCCATCGGTGATGGCCGCATCCTCGGGGGTGGCGGCAAGGGCCGGCAGCGCGGTGGCGAACATGGCGGTACTGAGGAGGGCGAGGAAACGGTACATGACAAACCCCCGGAAAACAGGGGGATGATGCGCGCAAGAAGTTAATTCAAATTCGACGCAACGGTTGCGACCGCAAATTTCATCGGCTGTCGCCGGCGGCGGAAAACCGGGCTCGCCGATTGCGCCGCTCCGGCAAACCGACGATAGTGTCGTCCTGGCGTTTCCCTCGTCGGTGGGAGTTCGGGCATGGCATTGCTGGTTCTGGGGTTGGTGCTGTTCATCGGCACCCATTCGATCTACATCCTGGCGCCGGGGGTGAGGGCGGCGGCTGTTGGCCGCATCGGCTACAACGGCTGGCGCGGCCTCTATTCCCTCGTCTCGCTCGCCGGTCTCGTCCTCGTCGGCTTCGGCATTGGCGCGGCCCGCCTCGAACCGGTGTCGGTATGGGAGCCGCCGTTCTGGACGGCGCACCTGTCGATGACGGTGATGGCCGTCGCCTTTCCCATCCTGTTGTCGGCCTTCCTGCCGGGGCGCATCAGCGCCGCGCTCAAGCATCCGATGCTGATGGCCGTCAAGGTCTGGGCCGTGGCGCATCTGCTCGCCAACGGTACGCTCGGCGACATGCTGTTGTTCGGTTCGTTCTTCGTCTGGGCGCTGGCGGCGCGGCTGACGCTGCTTGCCCGGCCGATGACCGAGCCGCGCCCGGCCGCACCGGTGCGCGGTCGCAACGACGTGCTGGCCCTGATCATCGGTCTGGCCATCTACGCCGCCTTCCTGTTCGATCTGCACGGCCGCCTGATCGATATTCCGCTCCTTGGGTGAACGGGGGCGCGAATTGCGATGGCGCGGCAGCGAAAAAGGCTGTAAACGGCGACGAAGCAAGGATCTCGCGCTGCGTCGCGCGATCGGTTGGCAATGACGAGTGGATGAGAGATGACCGATATCTTCGATGAAGTTGGCGAAGACCTCAGGCGCGACCAACTGAAGCGAATGTGGCAGCGTTACAGCGGCCTCGTCTATGGCGCGGCGGCCCTGATCGTTGTCGGGACGGGGATCTACGAAGGCTATGAGGCATGGTCGACCAGCCGCGCCAACAGCGCCGGCGACGCCTATACCGCCGTGCTCGCTTCGGCCAAGGCCAACGACCACATCGATCTCGCCACTTCGCTTGCCGCCTATCAGGCGAGTGCGCCGTCGCAGTACGCCCTGCTGGCCCGCTTCCGCGCCGCCTCCGAGCACGCGGCGGCCGGTGAGTCCGACAACGCCCTGGCGGCGTTCGAGGCTCTGTCCAAGGACAGCGGCGCGGCGCAGGACTTCCGCGATCTAGCCGCCTTGCGGGCGGCCATGATTGCCCTCGACAGCGAGAGCCTCGAGGCAATCAAGACCCGCGTTTCGCCATATTCCAATGACATTTCACCGTGGCGTTTCGCCGCCCGCGAAGCCATTGCCCTCGCCGCCGCCAAGGCCGAGAACTGGGGCGAGGTTGCGGGGGTCGCGAAGAAGCTGGTCGACGATCCGGCAACGCCGGCGGACGTGCGGGCGCGGGCGCAGATGCTCCAGTCGCTGGCGGCCTCCGAGACCGGAGCGGTGGATAACGGAGCCGGGTCATGATGGTGAAGTCGCGTGGGGTTCTGCTCGCAGCCGCTCTGCTGCCGTTTCTGGCCGCCTGCAGCAGCGACGGACCGATGGACGCCATCTCCTCGATGAACCCCTTCAAGGACAAAGCACCGCTGATTCCGGCCAACGCCCAGTCGGTGTTGCAAGCGGCCGATCCGACCGGCGGCGTCGTCAACGCGCCGGCGCGCATCGGTGGCGTCGTGCCGTCGAACGATTGGCCGCAGGCCGGTGGTCCCTCGTCCAATGATGCCGGCAACATGGCCGGCAGCCTCGCCGGTCAGCACTACTGGTCATTGAAGGCCGGCGCCTCCGATTACGGTCGCGAGATGATGGGCCTGTCGTCGAGCAAGGGCCAGCGCATCTCCTCGCGTCTGGTGGCGGCCGACGGTGTCGTCTACCTGCTCGATACGGCCGGCGTCGTTTCCGGCTACAAGATCGCCAATGGCGGCGCCACCTGGCACGTCAACGCCTATACGGCCAGCGAGAAGCAGCGCATCGTCGGCGGCGGTCTCGCCGTCAGCGGCGGCAAAGTGATGGTTGCCACCGGTCTCGGCGATCTCCTGGCCATCGATACGGCTTCGAGCTCCATCGCCTGGCGGGCCCGTCTCGATGCGCCGGCCCGGTCGGCGCCGGCGGTCGGCAACGGCAAGGTCGTGGTCGTCACCCAGGCCGGCACGGTCATGGCCTTCGACATCGCCACCGGCGCCTCGGCGTGGAAGGCCACCACGGAGAGCTCCACGGCCTCGCTGCTCGGTTCGTCGAGCGTCGCCGTTGCCGGGGGGCTCGTCGTCGTTCCCGGTGCCACAGGCGAGATTCTCGCCTTCGACGTGGCAAGTGGTGCCCAGAAGTGGCAGGCGACCATTGTTGGCGGCACGTCGATCTCGGCGGCCGCCGGCCTGCGCGATGCGTCCGCCAGCCCGGTGATGCATGGCGACGCCGTTTACGCCACCGGCATCGGTGGTTCGCTGATGGCCATTTCCGCCAAGACGGGCGAGACGACCTGGCAGCTCAAGATCGGCAGCGCCGACACGCCGGTGGTCTCCGGCGACAGCATCTTCCTGCTGGATCTGCAGGGCCGGATGATCGCCGTCGATCGCAATAAGGGCAAGGTGCTGTGGACGACGGCCATGCCGCCGCTCGCCGGTTCGACCAAGGCGCGCGCCACCTGGGCCGGCCCGGTGATGGTGGGCGGCACGTTGTGGTCGACCTCGAACGACGGTCGCATCGCGGCGGTCGACGCGGTCAGCGGCGCCATCGGCGCCGTGACCACCATCGGCTTCAATGGCGCCATCGCGCCGATCTACGCCGCCGGCAAGCTGATGGTCCTGAGTGGCGACGGCATGCTGATCGCCGTCAAGTGAGTTCGTGGGCCGCGCCGGTCATGCCGTGCGGCTCCAGTTGAAAATTCAGTGCGGCGGCGGGCGTTCGGCCCGTCGCCGCATCGTTCGTTGAAGGAAGTGCCCATCCATGGCAGCCCAACCGACCGTCGCCATTGTCGGACGGCCGAACGTCGGCAAGTCGACACTGTTCAATCGCCTCGTCGGCAAGAAGCTGGCGCTCGTCGACGACACGCCGGGCGTGACGCGCGATCGTCGCGTCGGTGACGCCCGCCTCGGCGATCTCCGCTTTCAGGTCATCGACACCGCCGGTCTCGAGGAGGCCAATCCCGATAGCCTCGAAGGGCGCATGCGCGCCCAGACCGAAATGGCCATCCGCGATGCCGACGCCATCCTGTTCGTCATCGACGCCCGCGTCGGCCTGACGCCCATCGACAAGCACTTCTCCGAGGTGATCCGTCGCATGGGACGCGAGGTAATCCTGGTGGCCAACAAGGCCGAAGGCCGGGCGGGCGAACCGGGCATCCTCGAGGCCTTCGAGCTTGGGCTGGGGCAGCCGATCCCGCTGTCGGCCGAGCACGGCGAAGGCATGGCCGATCTCTATGACGCCGTGCGCGCGGCGGTCGAGGACAAGCTGGGCTTTGCCGAACCCGAGGTCGAGGAAGCCATCGTCAACGTTGATGTCGATGAGGACGGCAATCTGGTGCAGCCGGACGTCCAGCGGCCGCTGCGCGTTGCCGTGGTCGGTCGCCCCAACGCTGGCAAGTCGACGCTGATCAACCGCATGATCGGCGAAGATCGGCTGCTGACCGGACCGGAAGCCGGCATCACCCGCGACAGCATCTCGGTCGAGTGGCAGTGGAAGGGCCGGGAGGTCAAGCTGTTCGACACCGCTGGCCTGCGCAAGAAGGCGCGCGTGCAGGAAAAGCTCGAGAAGCTGTCGGTGGCCGACGCGCTGCGCGCCATCCGCTTCGCCGAAATCGTGGTGGTGCTGCTCGATGCCACCATCCCGTTCGAGAAGCAGGACCTGCACATCGTCGACCTGATCGTCCGCGAGGGCCGGGCGCTGGTCATCGGTCTCAACAAGTGGGACCTGGTCGAGGACCGCACCGCCAAGTTCAAGGAGCTGCGCGAGGAATGCGAGCGGCTGCTGCCGCAGGTGCGCGGCGTGCCGCTGGTGCCGCTGTCCGGCCTCAACGGTCAGGGCATCGACCGACTGATGGAAGCGGCCGTCAGTGCCTATGGCGTCTGGAACACCCGCATCTCCACCGGCCGGCTCAACCGCTGGCTGACCGGTCTGCTCGAGCATCATCCGCCTCCGGCGGTTGCCGGCCGTCGACTCAAGATCCGCTACATGACGCAGGCCAAGACGCGGCCGCCGATGTTCGTGATCTTCAGTTCGCGCCCCGAGGCCATGCCGGAGAGCTACATCCGCTATATGGCCAACGGACTGCGCGAAACCTTCGACATGCCGGGTATTCCGATCCGCCTGCAGATGCGTTCGACGGGCGACAATCCGTTCGACAAGAAGGAGTGAACCGGCAGGGATCGCGTGGGGATGGTCATAGTTGGGTCCAATGTTCAAATTTCGGTGACCCTCTATGGCCGGTGGCGGGATTTGTCTATTCCTGAACGACAGTCGGCGCGTCGAAGCCACCGGTGTCCGCACCCGGCGGCCGGCGCTTGAATCGCCGATGTGACGTTCCACCTCACGAGGTCATTTCATGCTGTTTGAAAAGCTCAACTGGCGCTACGCCACCAAGAAGTTCGATCCCGCCAAGGTCGTTTCCGAAGACAAGATCGAGCGCATCATCGAGGCGGCGCGTCTGGCGCCGACCTCGAGCGGCCTGCAGCCGTTCGAAGTGCTGCTGATCACCAACAAGGACCTCAAGGCCAAGATCCTGCCGGTGGCCAGCGGCCAGCAGCAGGTGGTCGACGCCTCCCACATCCTGGTGTTCGCCGCCTGGGATACCTACACCGCTGAGCGCATCAACGCCGTGTTCGATGCCGGCATCAAGGAGCGCCACCTCGAAGGTGGAGCGCTCGAGGCGTGGAACGCCTACCGCCAGCGCCTGCTGTCGGGCTACGTGCCGCGCGAAGCGCGCGCCAACTTCGAGCATGCCGCCCGCCAGGCCTACATCGCCTTCGGCTTCGCGCTGGTCGCCGCCGCCTTTGAGGGTGTCGATGCCACGCCGATGGAAGGCTTCGACGCCGCCGCGCTCGATGCGTTGCTCGGCCTCGACAAACGCGGCCTCAAGTCGGTGACCGTGCTGCCGCTGGGCTATCGCGAGGCCGACAAGGACTGGCTGGTCAACCTGCCGAAGCTGCGCAAGTCGCGCGCTGAGTTCGTCACCGAAATCCGCTGAATTTCCTGAAAATCGGGCGGTCGCGCGGCGATTTTCCGGCCTCTTCGGGGCCGGATTTTCCGCGCGGCCGCCGCCGCTGGCCGGCACAATCGGACAGGGCTGACATGCTCTGTGAAAAATTCTTTATAACTGATTGAAATATAATATTGATTTGACGCTCGACATTGCCTGTTGATGGCGGCGGCGCGCCATGGCTTCCGGCGTCAGAATCGGCTAGAACAGTCAAGGTGTTAACCAGGAAAGAAACCGTTCTTGTCCGACGAAACCAAAGTGCAGGGTGGTGGCGAGCCACCCTCCGACATCAAGCCGATCAATATCGTCGATGAAATGAAGCGCAGTTACCTCGATTACGCCATGAGCGTGATCGTGGCCCGCGCCTTGCCCGACGTTCGCGATGGCCTGAAGCCGGTTCACCGCCGCATTCTCTACTCGATGAGCGAGAACGGCTACGACTGGAACAAGCCCTACCGCAAGTCGGCGCGCGTGGTTGGCGACGTCATCGGTAAGTACCATCCGCACGGCGACCAGTCGATCTACGACGCGCTGGTCCGCATGGCGCAGCCGTTCTCGATGAGCCTGCCGCTGATCGACGGCCAGGGCAACTTCGGTTCCATCGACGGCGACAGCGCCGCCGCCATGCGATACACCGAGGTGCGCCTCGAGAAGGTGACGCAGAGCCTCACCGACGATCTCGACAAGGACACCGTCGACTTCCAGCCCAACTACGACGGTTCGGAACGGGAACCGTCGGTGCTGCCGGCCAAGTTTCCCAATCTCCTGGTCAACGGCGCTGGCGGCATTGCCGTCGGTATGGCCACCAACATCCCGACCCACAACCTCGGCGAAGTGATCGACGCGACGCTGCGGCTGATCGACACCCCCGAAATCGACATTGAAGAGCTGATGGACGTGCTGCCGGGGCCGGACTTCCCGACCGGCGGCCTGATCCTCGGCCGCTCCGGCATCCGCCAGGCCTACATGACCGGCCGCGGTTCGATCATCATGCGCAGCCGCGTCGCCATCGAGCAGACGCGCAAGGACCGCGAAGCGATCATCGTCACCGAGATCCCCTACCAGGTCAACAAGTCGACCATGGTGGAGAAGATCGCCGAGCTGGTACGCGAGAAGCGGATCGAAGGCATTTCGGACCTGCGCGACGAGAGCTCGCGCGACGGCATCCGCGTCGTCATCGAACTGAAGCGCGAAGCGGTCGCCGACGTGGTGCTGAACCAGCTCTACCGCTTCAGCCAGCTGCAGACGTCGTTCGGCGTCAACATGGTGGCACTCAACGGCGGCCGGCCGCAGCTCATGAACCTCAAGGACGTGCTGAGCGCCTTCGTCGCCTTCCGTGAAACGGTGGTGACGCGGCGCACGCGCTTCCTCTTGAACAAGGCCCGCGACCGCGCCCACATCCTGGTTGGTCTCGCCATCGCCGTCGCCAACATCGACGAGGTGATCGCCGTCATCCGCAACGCCGCCGATCCCGCCTCGGCGCGCGAGCAGCTGATGGAACGGCGCTGGCCGGCGGCCGACGTCGAAGCGCTGATCCGGCTGATCGACGACCCGCGCCACGAGATGAACGATGACGGCACCTACTTCCTGTCGGAAGAGCAGGCGCGCGCCATCCTCGACCTGCGCCTGCAGCGTCTGACGGCGCTCGGTCGCGACGAGATCGCCGACGAGCTCAATCAGCTGGCCGACGAGATCCGCGAGTATCTGGACATTCTGGGCTCGCGCCAGCGCGTGCTCGACATCATCCGCAACGAACTCTCCGAGATCAAGGCGTCGTACGCCGAGCCGCGCAAGACGGAGATCGTCGAGTCCGATGCTGACATGGAAGACGAGGATCTCATCGCCCGCGAGGACATGGTGGTCACCGTCAGCCACGAGGGCTACATCAAGCGCGTACCGCTGTCGCTCTATCGGGCGCAGAACCGCGGCGGCAAGGGGCGCTCGGGCATGGCGACCAAGGAGGAGGACTTCGTCACCCGCCTGTTCGTTGCCAACACCCATACGCCGGTGCTGTTCTTCTCTTCGCGCGGCATTGCCTACAAGCTCAAGGTCTGGCGGCTGCCGCTGGCCACGCCGCAGTCGCGCGGCAAGTTCATCAAGAACATCCTGCCGCTGCAGGACGGCGAGCGCATCACCTCGATCCTGGCGCTGCCGGAGGACGAGGAGCGCTGGGCCGAGCTCGACGTGGTGTTCGCCACCCGGCTCGGCACGGTGCGGCGCAACAAGCTCAGCGACTTCACCCAGGTGAACCGCAACGGCAAGATCGCCATGAAGTTCGACGACGAGAGCGACGGCATTGTCGGCGTCGAAACCTGCACGGAGGGCGACGACTTCCTGCTGGTGTCGGCGCTCGGCCAGTGCATCCGCTTCCCGGTCACCGACGTGCGCGTCTTCAAGGGCCGCGATTCGACCGGCGTGCGCGGCATTTCGCTCGCCGATGGCGATCAGCTCATTTCGATGACCATTATCCGCCACTTCGAGGCATCTCCCGCTGACCGCGCCGCCTTCCAGAAGCAGTGGGTGGCCGAGCAGAAGGCGGCCGGCATCGATGAGGCCGAGGTCGAGGACGTCGTGGCCGAGGAGGCTGAAGAGGGCGAGACCGGCGGCATCGAGGCGCTGTCGCCGGAGCGCTACGCCGAGATGTTGCTGGCGCAGCAGTTCGTGCTGACGGTCAACGAGCAGGGTTACGGCAAGCGGTCGTCGAGCTACGACTTCCGCATCTCCGGCCGAGGCGGCAAGGGCATCAAGGCCACCGACCAGAGCAAGCTCGACGAGATCGGCAAGCTGATCGCCGCCTTCCCGGTGGAAGAGGCCGACCAGATCATGCTGGTCTCCGACGGTGGTCAGCTGATCCGTGTGCCGGTGGCCCAGATCCGTCTGGTATCGCGGGCGTCCAAGGGTGTGCGCATCTTCAACACCGCCGAAGGTGAGAAGGTGGTCTCGGTCGAGCACATCTCCGACATCGGCGAGGAGGAGACTGAGGGCGACAACTGATCGCCCATAGCCGTCATCGCTAAACTCAGCCAGGGCATCGCGGCCATCGTCGCGGTGCCCTTTTCTTTGCTATCGGCACGGGGCGAGGCGACCAGCGGGCAGGAGGTTCAGAACCTTGTTCTGCACGTTGTCCATGACTTGAATCAACTTGACTTCAACAAGCTATATCTCAAAGTCTAAGTGGCGCCGATTTACGATGTACATCTCATTGGCAATATTCTGGCCATGCCATCTTGGAACAATATAAGAACTTTGGCAATTTGATCTGTGTTAAATCGCGGCTTGACAATCGAACAAAAAAGGAACATACAACACACATACAGGGAACACAGGAGGCGAATATGTCGGAGGTCCGCGCCAGTCTGATCGTTGGGGAGTTCGAACTGGCGGTTGCCGCGCGCTGGCGCGACCGCTTCGCCAGTCCGCGTCTGGCCATTGCCGAGGCGGGGCGGCGGTCGTGGCGTCTGTCCGGACACGACGCGGCGACGGCGGCTATCTCCGAACTGCCGACGGTGCGCGACTTCACGGTGTCGCCGTCGCGGCGGCTGGCCGACGCCGTGGCATCGGCGGCCATCGTGCGCGATGTTGCCGCCTTCGGCGCGCTCATCCTGTTCGGCACCATGCTGGCCGTGGTGCTGTCGTCGGCCGACATGCTGGTGTGACGACGGGCAGGGCCTTGGTCTTATCCACATGCGGTGCACGGCCGGTGGTGAATTCCTTTGTTGGGTGACCGGCCGGCAGTCTAGAGTTCGGGCGACAACGGTTCGGGCTGAGAGCGATGATCGAAGAGGTCGGCTTCATTCACTTGCGGGTGCACAGCGCCTATTCGCTGCTGGAAGGGGCGCTGCCGCTGGCCAAGGTGCTGAAGATGGCGGTTGCCGACGACCAGCCGGCGCTGGCCATCACCGACACCGGTCACCTGTTCAACGCGCTCGAATTTTCCGAAAAGTCGGTCGAGAAAGGCTTGCAGCCGATCATGGGCTGCGAGATGGCGCTCGATTTTTCCGATGAGCCGGCCGACAAGCGGCGCGTGCCGGTGCATCTCGGTTTTGCCCACGAACTGCCGTCGGTGGTGCTGCTGGCGGCGACCGAGCAGGGTTTTGCCAACCTGACGGTGCTGGTCTCCAAGTCCTATCTCGAAACGGCGACGGGCGAACGTTCGCACCTGACGCTCGACAAGCTGGAGGGCCTGTCGGAGGGCATCATCGCGCTCACCGGCGGTCCGGGCGGGCCCATCGACCGGGCGCTGGCCAGCGGGCACGCCGCCCTGGCGTCGGAGCGGCTCGAACGGCTGCGGGCGCTGTTCGGCGATCGGCTCTACGTCGAGGTGCAGCGCCACGGCGCGCCGTGGGAGCGCGCCGTCGAGCCGGCGCTGTTGGAACTCGCCTATGCCGCCGAGCTGCCGCTGGTGGCCACCAACGAGTGCTTCTTTCCCCACCGCGAGGACTACGAGGCGCACGACGCGCTGATCGCCATTTCCGAGGGGCGCGTGGTGGCCGAGGACGATCGCCGCCGGCTCACCGAAGAGCACTATTTCAAGACGCGCGCCGAGATGGTCGCCGCCTTCGCCGACCTGCCGGAGGCGCTGGAGAACACCATCGAGATCGCCCGCCGCTGCGCCTACCGACCGCGCAAACGCAAGCCGCTGCTGCCGCGCTTCGCCGGCGCCGACGTCGAGGACGTCGATCTGGCCGAGAAGGCGGAGGCGGACGAGCTGGAGCGGCAGGCCTGGGACGGCCTTGCCAAGCGTCTCGTCAGCCACGGCGTGGCACCCGGCCTCACCGAGGAGGACTACAACAAGCGGCTGGAGTTCGAACTCGGCATCATCAAGAAGATGAAGTTCCCCGGCTACTTCCTGATCGTGTCGGACTTCATCAAGTGGGCGAAATCGCAGGGCATCCCGGTCGGGCCGGGGCGCGGTTCGGGCGCCGGCTCGCTGGTGGCCTTTTCGCTCACCATCACCGACCTCGACCCCTTGCGCTTCGCGCTGCTGTTCGAGCGCTTCCTCAACCCCGAGCGCGTGTCGATGCCGGACTTCGACATCGACTTCTGCCAGGACCGGCGCGAAGAGGTCATCCGCTACGTTCAGCGCAAGTACGGTCGCGCCCAGGTGGCGCAGATCATCACCTTCGGTTCGCTGCAGGCCCGGGCCGTGCTACGCGACGTCGGCCGCGTGCTGCAGATGTCGTATGGCCAGGTCGACAAGCTGTGCAAGCTGGTGCCGCAGAACCCGGCCCATCCGGTGACGCTTGAGCAGGCGCTGATCGACGAGCCGCGCCTCAAGGAAGCGCGGGAAGACCCGGTGGTCGACAAGCTGATCGACATTTCGATCAAGCTCGAGGGTCTCTATCGCCACGCCTCCACGCACGCCGCCGGCATCGTCATCGGCGACCGGCCGCTCGACCAGCTGGTGGCGCTCTACCGCGATCCGCGCTCGGACATGCCGGTCACCCAGTACAACATGAAGTGGGTGGAGAGCACCGGTCTCATCAAGTTCGACTTTCTCGGCCTCAAGACGCTGACGGTGCTGCGTACAGCCGTTGATCTCATCGAGCGGCGCGGCGTCAGGATCGACCTGTCGGCGCTGCCGCTCGACGACCCCAAGTCCTACGAGCTCTTGGCCAAGGGCGAGACGGTGGGCGTGTTCCAGCTGGAAAGCCAGGGCATGCGCAAGGCCATCTCGGACATCAAGCCGGATCGTTTCGAGGACATCATCGCGCTTGTCGCCCTCTATCGACCGGGCCCGATGGCCAACATTCCCGTCTACGGTGCCCGCAAGTTCGGTCTCGAGAAGCCCGACTACCTGCATCCGTCGCTGGAGCCGGTGCTGAAGGAGACCTACGGCATCATCGTCTACCAGGAACAGGTGATGCAGATCGCCCAGATCCTGTCGGGCTACTCGCTCGGTGAAGCCGACCTGCTGCGCCGCGCCATGGGCAAGAAGATCAAGGAGGAGATGGACAAGCAGCGCGTCCGCTTCGTCGACGGCGCCGTCGAACGCGGTATCGACAAGGCGCTGTCGGACACCATCTTCGACCTGCTGGCCAAGTTCGCCGACTACGGCTTCAACAAGAGCCATGCCGCCGCCTACGCGCTGGTGGCCTACCAGACCGCCTACCTCAAGGCCAACTATCCGGTGGAGTTCATGGCGGCGTCGATGACGCTGGAAATGACCAATACCGACAAGATCAACGATTTCCGGCGCGAGGCGCTGCGCCTCGGCATCCCCGTCGATCCGCCGTCGATCAACCGCTCGCATGTGCCGTTCGAGGTCAAGGACGGGCGCATTCTTTACGCGCTGGCCGCTGTCAAGGGTGTCGGCACCGCCGCCGTCGAACACATCGTCGAGGTGCGCGGCGACCGGCCGTTCGCCTCGATCACCGACTTTGCCGGCCGCATCAACCCCAAGGCCATGAACAAGCGCATTCTGGAGGCGCTGACGGCGTCCGGCGCCTTCGACGATCTGGTTCCCAACCGGGCGCAGCTGTTCCAGGGCCTCGACGTGGTGATGGCCGTGGCGGCGCATCGGCTGGAGTTGGAGGCCAGCGGCCAGAACGAGCTGTTTGGCGGGGCGGGCGAGCCGGAGCCGGTGCGGTTGCCCAAGGTCGACAACTGGCTGCCGGAAGAGCTGCTGCAACGCGAGCACACGGCCATCGGCTTCTACCTGTCGGCCCATCCACTCGACGCCTACGCGGCGCTGCTCGGTCGGCTCCGGGTCCAGACCTGGGCGCAGTTCTCAGCCTCGGTGAAGCGCGGCGCCAGCGCCGGGCGACTGGCCGGAACCATCGTCGCCAAGCAGGAGCGCAAGACGCGCACCGGCAACAAAATGGGCATCATCGGTGTGTCCGATCCGACCGGCCAGTATGAGGCGGTGATCTTTTCGGAAGGTCTGGCGCATTTCCGCAGCCTCTTGGAAACCGGTCAATCGGTGATCCTGCTGGTCAATGCCGAGGACAAGCCCGAAGGCATTTCGGTGCGCATCGACAGCGTCGAGCCGCTCGATCAGGCGGCGAGCCGGCTGCAGAATGCCCTGCGCATCTTCCTGCGCGATGCCGAACCGCTCGACAGCATTGCCCGCCGGCTGCAGCCGGGCGGGGAGGGCGACGTGTCGCTGATCGTCCTGGGCGACGGCCGGCGCGGCGAAGTCGAGGTCAAGTTGCCGGGCAGCTACATGGTGTCGCCGCAACTGGCCGGTGCGCTGCGGGCCGTCAGCGGCGTTGTCGACGTCGAACTGGCCTGATCCCATCGTCGGGATCGGTGCCGACATGGACGGAACGCTTGCCGTCGGGCAAGGCTCGGGGTGGGTGGAGAATCGCTTCGCGGCCATCTCGGCCTGGTCTGGCCGGGCGAAAGTCGGGCTGCGGGCGGCAAAAGTCGCTGGCGCGACCGGGAAAATGCGGCTCAGTCGCTATGTATGAATACTTATTTTGGTCGTTCCGGATGGCCGTTTACCCAAGGCATGACGGCTATGAAGGGCGTTTCCGGCCCTATCGAGGCGCGTTTGCCGGCCTTGGCGAGGGTGGTTCACAGCGTCGGCAACACGCTGCGGATGTGGTTGCCGAGCGCTTCGGCGGCGGCGGAGCGATGGCCGTCGGCAAAGGCCAGGGTGATGCCGATGGTGGTGAGCGGCGGTAGCCGGTCGCTGACGATGGCAAGGTCCGGCGGCACGGCGGTGCGCGTCATCACCGATACGGCCTGACCGGAGCGGACGACGGAAATCAGGCCGGCGAGGCCGTTGGCAGCGTAGGCGACGCGGTAGCGCCGGCCGATGCTGGCCATGGCATAGCAGGCGAGGCGATGGTCGAGCGTGTTGGGCGCGGCCAGCGCCAGCGGCAGCACGTCCTGGCGCAGCACCTCGGGCTCCGGTCCGTCGCCGACCCAGACCAGACTTTCCGAACGGATGACGCCGGGCGCGGCGGCGTCGGGGACCGATACCAGCGCCAGCTCGATCTGGTGGCGATGCAGCAGCGGCTGCAGTTCACTGGTCGGGGCGGCGATGATCTCGACCTCGACGGCCGGGTGGTAGGCGCAGAAGCTGCGCACCAGACCGGGCAGGAAGGCGTAGCAATAGTCTTCCGGACAGCCGAACCGCACCTTGCCGATGAGGCCGGTGCCGACGAGATCGGCCACGGCCTCGTCGTGGGCGGCGACAATGCGTTCGGCGTGGACGAGCAGGCGTTCGCCGGCGGCGGTGACGCGCACGCCGCTACCACTGCGGTGCAGCAGCGGCTGGCCGACCTCGTCCTCAAGACGGCGCATCTGCATGCTCAGGGCCGACTGGGTGCGGCCGATGCGGGCCGAGGCAGCGCTGATCGAGCCGGAGCGGGCGATGATCATGAAGGAGCGCAGCAGGGCGATGTCGAGACTGGCCATTCACACCTCTGAAATCCGATATAAGGAATTTCAACTTTACTTATGTCGGGCGGCAAATCTAGTCTGACGGCAGCATCATCTGGAGAGCCATCATGACCGCCGGCGATACGCAGTTCTGGGACAACGTCGACAAGCATCTCGTCCGTTACGGCGGCGTGTTCGAGAAGTTCATCGTCGAGCGGGCGAGCGGCAGCTACGTCTACGATGAGCGCGGTCGGGCCATTCTCGACTTCACCTCGGGCCAGATGAGCGCCGTGCTCGGCCACAGTCACCCGGACGTGGTGGCAACGGTGCGGCGGCAGATCGGCGAGGTCGATCACCTGTTTTCGGGCATGCTGTCGCGGCCGGTCGTCGATCTGGCCAGCCGTCTGGCCGCCGCGGCGCCGGGCCTCGACAAGGTGCTGCTGCTCACCACCGGCGCCGAGTCGAACGAGGCGGCCATCCGCATGGCCAAGCTGGTTACCGGCAAGCACGAGATCGTCGCCTTCGTCCAGAGCTGGCACGGCATGACCGGGGCGGCGGCGTCGGCCACCTATTCCGGCGGTCGCCAGGGCTACGGGCCGGCGGCCCCGGGGTCGCTGTCGATCCCCGCGCCCAACGCCTACCGGCCGCGCTTTACCAACGCCAGGGGCGAGCTCGACTGGCAGGCTGAACTCGACGACGCCTTCGAGATTCTCGATCGCCAGTCGACGGGCAATCTCGCCGCCTTCATCGCCGAGCCGATCCTGTCGTCGGGTGGCATCATCGAGCTGCCCGAAGGCTATCTCAGGGCGCTCAAGGCCAAGTGCGAGGCGCGCGGCATGCTGCTGATTCTCGACGAGGCCCAGACCGGCCTCGGTCGAACCGGCACCATGTTCGCCTATCAGCGCGACGGCGTGACGCCGGACATCCTGACGCTGTCCAAGACGCTGGGCGCCGGCCTGCCGCTGGCGGCGATGCTGACCACGGCCGAGATCGAGGCCAAGGCCTTCGAGCGCAACTTCCTGTTCTACACCACCCACGTCTCCGATCCGCTGCCGGCGGCCGTCGGCCTGACGGTGATGGACGTCATTGTTCGCGATGGTCTGGTGGCCAAGGCGACGCAAAGTGGCGAGCGGCTGCGCGCCGGGCTGCGGGCGTTGCAGCAGCGCTACGACTGCGTCGGCGACGTGCGCGGGCGCGGGCTGCTCACCGGGGTCGAGATCGTCACCGATCGCCAGTCCAAGACGCCCGGCTACGCGCTCGGCGGCCGCATCATGCAGGAAGCCATGGAGCGCGGCCTGTCGATGAACATCGTCCGGCTGCCGGGCATGGGCGGGGTGTTCCGCGTGGCGCCGCCCTTGACCATCAGCGACGCCGAGATCGATCAGGGGCTGGAGATTCTCGATGCCTGCCTGAAGGCGGTCGCCGGCTGAGATTGACGCGCCAGTGTTCGCCGTCCCTGCGGCGGTGCCTTGGCGAACTCGAAACGCACCAGCGGCGAGCGGTTCGTACACCGCTTGGCCTGGACTCCGTCTGGGTTCAGTCGAATGCCAGGCGCGCGGTGTGTCGGACGACCACAGCCGCTCGCAGGTCCGCTTGCCGCATTGGCGCTGCTGCGATCCAGTTGCCCCACAAAGCACGAGCTGTCGATGCCGATACCAGGGGCTAAGTCCGAAAGTCTCGGGTCTGTCCTCAAACAAGTCGGGCAAGCGGCTGCCGGTTGATAGTGTGCTATGTATTTATCCGAGTTCACAGATACAATCGGTGCTATAGTTTCTGCTTTGTAACTGGAAGGAAATTAGTCTCTCCAGTCGATCTTGTCTTGTCTGGTGGTGAATTATGTCTCGTCTTTTGTCATTGATTGCCGTGTTGATCCTGGCTTCGTCGACATCAGCCAGCGCCCAGTGCACAGTGTCCGGGTTGGCTGGCAAGTGGAACGCGGCCCTTGCCGGCTGGGACACCATTTGCACCCTGACGATCGGCAGCACCGGCCAGGGTAAGCTGGTTTGCCCCTACGGAACCTATAATGGATCCGTTAAAGTTGTTAGCGCCAATGGCTGTGCCTATAAGGCGAGCAGTGGTTCGACTACCTTTTTGAACTTCAGAACGGACCCCGGAATGGAGACGTTGGTCGGACGCACGTCCACCAATTACATCATGGTCGGTTACAAGACGTTCTGAGGTCTCAAGCCCAAACAGCTGTAGCCCCCGATGTTTCCTTCGGGATTACACAGTCATGCTTGGTCGCCGGCTGAGCGGAAAAAGAGACGGCGCCGTCCGGGTGAAACCGGAGGGCGCCGCAAGGTGCGTCCCGTAACCTGGCCTGAAGCCGGCGTGGACGAAAATCGCGACCGCTTACCAGCGGTGATGGACGTGCGGCGCGATGCGCCGGGCGTAGATGTCGCGCGCCGCGGCCATGACGTCGGCGGCGATGGCCGGCAGATCGGCGGCGGCGGCGTTGCCGCGCGCCTGTTCGGCGTTGCGGGCGCCGGGGATGACGACGCTGACCGCGTCGGCCATCAGGATCCAGCGCAGCGCAAAGGCAGCCATGCTGGCGCCGGCCGGCACCAGCTTGCGGACGTCCTCGACGGCCTCAAGGCCGACCTCGAACGGCACGCCACCGAACGTTTCGCCGACGTCGAAGGCTTCGCCGTGGCGATTGAACAGGCGATGGTCGTCGGCGGCAAAATGGGTCGTCGCCGTGATCTTGCCCGACAGCAGGCCGGAGGCCAGCGGCACGCGGACGATGACGGCGATGCCGCGCTTGCGCGCCTCGGCAAAGAACAGCTGGCCGGGGCGCTGGCGAAAAATGTTGTAGATGATCTGCACCGACACGACGCCGGGATACTCGATGGCCTTCAGCGCCTCTTCGACCTTCTCGACGCTGACGCCGTAGTTGGCGATCTTGCCGGCGGCCTTGATGGCCTCGAGACCGTCGAACAGCTCGGGCGTATAGAACACCTCGGTCGGCGGGCAATGCAGTTGCACGAGATCGAGCCGGTCGACGGCGAGATTGCCAAGGCTGCGATCAATGAAGGCTTCGATGTTGGCACGGGTGTAGCCGGCGGCGACGTGCGGGTTGAGGCGGCGGCCGGCCTTGGTGGCGACGAACGGCCGTGGGCCGCCGCGCGCCTTCAACACCTCGGCGATGATCTTTTCCGATCGACCGTCGCCGTAGACGTCGGCGGTGTCGACGAAGGTGACGCCGGCATCGAGCGCGGCGTTGAGGGCAGCCTTGCCGTCGGCCTCGCTGACTTCACCCCAGGCGCCGCCGATCTGCCAGGCGCCGAAGCCGATCTCCGAGGTTTTGACCGGCAGGCGGCCAAAGGAACGATATTTCATGATCCGTCTCCCTGATGGACCCGCGAGATTGGCACGGTTGCCGCCATCGGCGCCACGACCGGCTGGTCGATGGCGCGGCGGGCGGACCATAGCGGCGGCGCCGCCTCGCGGCAAATTCAAGTTTCCGATCACTGTGATCGGCCATGGCGATCAACACGGCAACGGCTGCAACGCAAAAGGGGACCGGCAGAGCCGGTCCCCCATCTGTTGCCGCGGACGGGCGGTCGAGGATCAGACCTCGACGTACTCGATGCCGGCGATCTCGGCGTAGGCCTTCCACTTGGCGCGGGTGTCGCCGAGGTGCAGAACCTGATGGTGCGTGCCGCCGTTCTTGAGCCAGCCGTTGAGGCATTCCTTCACGCCGGTGTCGGGCTTGAAGAAGAAGTACGGCATCTCGACGGTGGGCAGCTCCTCGGTGTCGAGGATGGTGCCCTGCGCCACCACCAGACGGTAGTGCTCGCCGATGGCGACCAGGCTGACCAGGGTGGCCGGGCCGGGTTCGCCCTGGAACAGCACGGTCGGCGGGTTGTCGAGGCCACCGATGCCGAGCGGACGGTCGATGAGGCGCGGCTTCTTGTCCTTGCGGGCGATCTTCCAGTTGCCTTCGCCCATGTGGCTCTGCAGGGCCGCATCGAGCTCGAAGTCCATGGCGTACATTTCGGTGAACTGCGGGTCAGCCTGCAGCACGCGGGCGGCAACCATCAGCGAGGCGCAGTTGGTGTCGCCTTCGGCGGCATAGCCGTAGCCTTCGGCCATCAGGTTCGAGGCGGCCATCATGTGGGTCTGCTTGAAGCGGCCGTCATAGCCGATCTCGTTGAAGTACAGCGAGAAGGCGTCATAGCCGCCGTCTTCCAGCACCTTGGTGATGCCGACCTGGATGCGGGCGGCTTCCTCGAGCTGCGGCTGCGTCAGCTTCGGATCGAGGTCGAAGTTGGCCTTGCAATAGGCGAGGACGGCGTCGATGTCGGCCTTGGTCGACTTGCCGATCTGGTAGACGATCGAGCCCATGCCGATGTGGTCGACCTGCGGGCCGAGCTTGCGCATGAAGGCGTGCGGGTCGGTGAGGATGTCGCCCATGCCGGGCATGCGGCCGAACACGGCAACCTTGGTCTTCTTCATCACCGCCACGGTGTGGGCAGCGGCGGCGAACACTTCGAAGGCCTTGACGAAGGCGTCGTCCTTCCAGTCGCCCGACCAGACGGAGAACTTCTTGCCGAGGTGCAGCAGCGAGTTGGCCGTGTCCTGCGCGCCGTGGACACCCTGATTGTAGGTCAGGTCGTCCATGTTCCACGCCTTGGTGACGCGCGGCTCGGGCTGGATGTTGGCCAGGAACAGCGGCGTCGAAACGTCGCGGAAGGCGTTGACGAGGCGCAGGCCCGGACCATAGGTCAGGTTGACGATCATGATGCCGTCGACGCCTTCCTTGGCGAAGATGGCCAGAACTTCCTCAATGTCCTCGCGGCAGCGCGCGGCCTTGGGGAACAGCACGTCGGCGACGCCGGCGAGACGGGCCGACACCTCACGGGCGTAGCCTTCCTGGCGCTTGGTAATGCCGGGCAGGGTGTTGTCGTAGAGTTCCTGCATGATGCCGAGGAAGCCGATGCGGGGCTTCCGGGTGATGTTCGAGAGTGACATGTGCTTGCCTCCTGAGTGATGAATGTGCGTGACCGGTCAGGACTTCTTCTGTCCGTACCAGGCGCCGGGACCGTGCTTGCGTTGATAGTGATAGTTGAGGACGTAGTCCTCGACCGGCGCAGCCGCCGGCGCCAGCATCACCGTCGTTGTGGCGATGCGGGCGATTTCCTCCAGAAACACCGCGTTCAGAACCGAGTCGGTGGCGTTCTTGCCCCACGTGAACGGTCCATGGCCTGCGACCAGAACCATCGGCTTGGACAGCGGATCCTCGTTGCCGAGCCGCTTGACGATCTGCTCGCCGGTGCCGCCTTCATAGTCGGCGGCGACCTGTTCGGGGGTCAGCGGTTCGGTGAGCGGCACCGGGCCGTTGCAGTAGTCGGCATGGGTGGTGCCGAAACACGGAATCTCGCGGCGGGCCTGGGCCCAGGCGACGGCGTAGGGCGAATGGGTGTGGGTGACGCCACCGATGGTCGGGAAGGCCCGGTAGAGCACCAGATGCGTCTTGGTATCGGTCGAGGGATTGAGATCGCCCTCGATGACCTTGCCGGCCAGATCGACGACCACCAGCTTGTCGGCCGTCAGCTTGTCATAGGAAACGCCCGACGGCTTGATGACGATCAGGCCCTTGTCGCGGTCGATGCCCGAGACGTTGCCCCAAGTGTGAATGACGATCTTGCGGCGGTCGAGTTCGAGGTTGGCCTCGCAGACCTGTTCGCGGAGTTCCTTGAGTTTCATCTATCCCTGAACCTTGTGGGGGCACCGGGCCGGCGGACAGGCCGATCGGCGCCGCGTGGATCAATGGTTGCCGACAGGCGGGCGACCGGTTTCCAGCCTGACCTCGGCACGGACAGGCGGACGCAGACGATATTGCTGGCCAGACCGGGCGCGATCACCACGGCGCAGCCAGCGTGGATAGTTGGTCGCGGCCGCGGCAAGGCCGTCGCCGACGGGATGACGACGCCGGACGGAACGAATGCCACCCTGGCCGATCCCGCAGCCGATACGACGCAGTATGCTGGCGCAGACCATGAATATTCCTCCCGGATTTCCGGGTGTTCCTCCAATGAGTGGCGACAGGCGACATCATTGCAGCGCCCAGCGCAACCCCGCGGCCAGATGAGTGAACCTCAACCGTTCGGCCAAACGATACCCCTGCCGCCACTTCCTTCCAAGATGGACGAAGCATCGGCAATTACAGGTGGTTTTCGCTGTTCAGACCATCCGGATCCTGGCCGGCGGCCCTCTTCCTCCCGGTCAGCAGTTCGTTGGGAACTGCCGTTATTGCTCATTTTGACCGCAATCATTATAGTCTGTCCCGTCTTCCACCCACAGGGCTGATCCAGCTTTTTACATGGATGAAACTGCTGTCCAGATTTCGCCTCCGGCGCAAGTCGAGAGTGTGATTCGCCGCCTGTCATTGTTGCAGGCCGAGGGCGATGGCACCGCCGATCCATTCGTCGCGCCATTGTTCCCCGGCTTTCATTTCGATACGCGGCTGGTTGCCGGCGTCACGCCCATCGAGCGTGGCGGGCCGCTCGACTTCCGCATCTCGCGGCCGGAGGGCATGCGGGGGTGGATCATCAACCTGACCGTCAAAGGCGTCGGCGAAGTGTTCGACGGCGAAAGGCGCGTGTCGCTCGAGGCGGGCGACCTGGCGCTGTTCCCGCCGGGTGCCATCCACGACTACGGTCGGGCGCCGGGGGCGGCCGACTGGTGGCATCGCTGGATCTACTTCCAGCCGCGCGCCTTCTGGAGCGGCTGGCTGTCGTGGCGCGACAGCCATGGCGGCCTGTTTTTCCAGCGCTCCGAGGACCGGTCGCTGACGGCGACGTTCGACACGCTGTTCTCCGAAGTGGCGGCCTGGTCGGCCAACACCGACCTGCTGTCGATGGAGCTGGCGATGAACATCCTCGAACGGATCATCCTGCTGGCGGCCAAGAACGACCGCGCCACGGCACCGCCGGGGCATTTCGATCAGCGCCTGCTGATGGCCTGCAAGTTCGTCACCGACAACCTGCACCGGCCGCTGACCGTGGCCGAGATCGCCGAGGCGGTGTGCCTGTCACCGTCGCGGCTGGCACACCTGTTCACCCAGACGCTCGGCAAGTCGATCCTGAAATGGCGGGAAGAACAGGTCATCCAGTTCGCCTGTCACCTGCTGCTGGTGTCGCCGAGCCCGGTCAAGCAGATCGCCGCCCAGGTCGGCTTCGAGGACCCGCTGTATTTCAGTCGGGTGTTTCGTCGCTATATCGGCTGCAGTCCCAAGGCGTTCCGGGCTGAGCACGGCCGCGCCCATGGTCAGGCGGCGTCCGGCGTCTGAGGGCGCCGCCGCCGGCAACCTGCCAGCCACAGCGCGGACGGCTGCGGCAAGGCGCCGGACGACATGACGCGTCGATGCGCTTTCAGGGCCAATTCGGCAAAAGGATAATCCACATTTCCATGGTGACGACCGGCCGGCACCGGCCAGGCCACCTGACAGCGATATTTTTCGTTTTTGTTGACCCTTGCGGGGCCGTCCCCCCGACGGTCCTTTGCCAGCCGCTCGCGACCGGCGCGAAAATTGCCATTCAAACTAAATAAATAGCGCCGGTAAGGCGGCGAATCGCCGCCGGTGACAAGTGCCTTGCTTTGCGGGCAAAAAAGGCCGCGACAACCGGGATGCGAGCCAACGAGGGCGACCAATGGTGGCATCGAAACGATTTCGCCTTTGGTAGATGTCGGCCCGGTTTTGACCGGCCCCGACAGGATCGTCTATGTAAAAAGCCGGATTTCCTCTGTGCATGCCGGCCCGTCGAGGCTATCCTTCAAAACAAGTAAATTGGCACGCAAAAGAACGAAATAGTGGCGGTCATGAGAGGGCAAGACCCTGAAATGATTGCCGAAATTGGCCATGCCTGAGAAAAAGGCGTCGTCGGGGAGGATTTCGTTGGATGCCCATCTGGTCAGGAACTGATCCTTAGTCGTCGTCACTATTCGGAATGTTTAGACCAGTTCTGAGTTGTCGTGGAACCGATGCTCGGAGCTAGGGACTTTATTTGCCGTGCTGCATCAGGACGGCGGCTTTGTCGGGTACGGCTCGGCAAGGCGGTTGGAGCGGGACTTCTGAGGAGGGGTGCCGTTCCGGTCAGGGGTTTCGGGGCTCTCGTCGCGAGGAGAGAGGCCGAATTCGAGTTTCTGCAGGCAGGGCAGGGGATGTGGCCCTTCCTGCAGCCCCGGTGCTCCGTCAAGGCGGGGTGCCATCGCGAAAAGGAGGGGGCGAGGCAGCACGTCGTTTGGCGACGTCTCGTTCCAAAAGCATTCTTGGAGGAGAAAACAATGAATAAGTCTCATCTGCTTGGCGCCGTCACGTTCGGCCTCGGTCTGCTCGCCGCCGCCGGTTCCGCCTCGGCTCTGACGCTTGGCTTCAGCCAGGTCGGTTCGGAAGGCGACTGGCGTCCGGCGTTCTCGGCCGACATGAAGGCCGAAGCGAAGAAGCGCGGCATCGACCTCAAGTTCTCCGACGCTCAGGGCAAGGAAGAGAACCAGCTCAAGGCCGTGCGCTCGTTCATCGCCCAGGGCGTGGACGCCATCATCATCGCCCCGGTGGTGACCACCGGCTGGGATGCCGTTCTCAAGGAAGCCAAGGAAGCCAAGATCCCGGTGTTCCTGGCCGACCGTGACGTCGAGTCCGACAAAGACCTGTACGTGACCCGCATTTCCGCCGACTTCAACCTGGAAGGCCGTCTGGCCGGCGCTTGGCTCGCCGCCGCTGCCAAGGGCAAGTGCAACGTCGTCGAACTGCAGGGCACCGTCGGTTCGGCCCCGGCCATCGAGCGCAAGAAGGGCTTCGAGGCCGTCATCAAGGAATTCCCCGACATCAAGATCGTCAAGTCGCAGTCGGGTGATTTCACCACCGCCGGCGGCAAGGAAGTGACCGAGTCGTTCATCAAGGCGACCGATGGCTTCAAGGACGTCTGCGCCGTCTATGCCCACAACGACAACATGCAGCTTGGTGCCATCCAGGCGATGAAGGAAGCCGGTCTCAAGCCGGGCAAGGACTACCTGATGGTGTCGGTGGACGGCGTTCCCGACATGTTCAAGGCCATCAAGGCGGGCGATGCCAACGCCTCCGTCGAACTGCGCTCGGACATCGGCAAGGACATCTACAACGTCGTCGAAGCCTACCTCAAGGGTAAGCACGACTTCCCGAAGTGGGTGAAGATCGCCTCTGATCTGCACACTGCCGATGACGTCGACGCCGTCATGGCCAAGCGCGGCATCAAGTAAGCTCGATGCGGTTGCCGTCGGGAGGCTTCTGTCCGCCCGACGGCAGACCCGGTGTGTCCTCTCCGGGTGGCTGGCAGCAGCGCATCCTCCCGCCGAGGCAAGCTTCGAAATCGGAGAGAGCCGCTCTGGAGACGTGGACCGCGGGTCCGGACCATCGTCTCCAGAGTGCTTTCCGATGTCTGGCGCACAGTGCTGGCTGACAGTCGCTTCCGGCTGCGGCCCAATCAAAAAATGAGGCTCTACGGATGAACCAAGCGAACGAGCCACGTATTTCGATGCGCGGGATCACAAAGGTCTTTCCCGGCGTGCGGGCCCTCGAGGACGTGAGCTTCACGCTTGCGCCGGGCGAGATCCACGCGCTGATGGGCGAAAACGGCGCCGGCAAGTCCACGTTGGTCAAGGTGTTGACCGGCGTGTACCAGCCCGATGCCGGGACGATCGAACTTGACGGCCAGCCGGTGGAATTCGCCTCCCCGGTCGAAGCCCAGGCGGCCGGCATCAACACCGTCTATCAGGAAGTCAATCTGGTGCCGACGCTGTCGGTGGCCGAGAACCTGATGATCCAGCGGCAGGCGTCGTTCCGGGGCCTGATCAACTGGCGACGGACCAGAGAACTGGCGCGCAAGGCGCTGCAGCGGCTCAATCTCGACATCGACGTCGGTCGCTCGCTCGGTAGCTATTCACTGGCCATCCAGCAGATGGTCGCCATCGCCCGCGCCCTCGACCGCGAGACCAAGGTGCTGGTGCTCGACGAGCCCACCGCCAGCCTCGACGCCAAGGAGGTCGAGGCGCTGTTCACGGTGCTGCGCGACATCAAGAAGCAGGGCATCGCCATCGTCTTCATCACCCACTTCCTCGATCAGGTCTACGCCATTTCCGATCGCGTCACCGTGCTGCGCAACGGTCGCTTCGTCGGTACCGGCCCGATCGCCGAAGTGCCGCGCATGAAGCTGGTGACCATGATGCTCGGCCGTCAGGTCAGCGGCCAGACCAGCGATCATCCACCGGTCGACAGCATCAAGACCGACGGCGCGCCGCTGTTCGAGGCCAAGGACGTCGGTCGCTCGCGCTATCTCAACCCCATCGACTTCACGCTGCGCACCGGCGAGGTCGTCGGACTGGCCGGCCTCTTGGGCTCGGGACGTACCGAGACGAGCAAACTGGTGTTCGGCGCCGTCAAGGCCGACAGCGGCCAGATTCGCCTCGACGGCAAGCCGGTGACGCTGCGCTCGCCGGCCCACGCCATCCGCTGCGGCCTCGGCTTCTGTCCGGAAGACCGCAAGCACGAAGGGCTCATCCTCGATCTGACGGTGCGCGAGAACATCATCCTTGCCCTGCAGAGCAAGCGCGGCTGGCTGCACCGGGTCGGTGAAGCCGAACAGAATCGTCTCGCCTCGGAAATGATCGCCGCGCTCGGCATCGCCACGCCGGACGCCGAAAAGCGCGTCGGCCAGCTGTCGGGCGGCAATCAGCAAAAGGTCATTCTGGCCCGCTGGCTGGTGTCGGAACCGCGCATGCTCATCCTCGACGAGCCGACGCGCGGCATCGACATCGGCGCCCACGCCGAGATCGTGGCGCTCATCCGCAAGCTGTGCCGCGAGGGTCTGGCGCTGCTCGTCGCGTCGAGCGAACTCGAGGAGATCGTGGCATTCAGCCACCGTGTCCTGGTGATGCGCGACCGCAGCAAGGTCAAGGAAATCGTCGGCGACGACATCACGCAAAGCGCCATCGTGGAGGCGATCGCAAACTCATGAGCGATATCAACCTCAAGAAAGTCGGCGCCGCCGCCGAAAAGCGCGCCCTGCCGGCCGCCGTCTGGCCACTGGTGGCGCTTGCCGTCATCCTGATCATCGACGTGATCATCAGCCCGTCGTTCTTCTCGATCCGTGTCGTCGAGGGCCGTCTCTACGGCAGCCTGGTCGACATTCTCTATCGTGGCACGCCGCCGGCGCTGATCGCCATGGGCATGGCTATCGTCATCGGCTCGCGCGGCATCGACCTGTCGGTCGGTTCGGTGGTGGCCATGAGCGGCGCCGTGATGGCGGCGCTGATCCACGGCGATCTGTCGCCAGTCATCATCGTCTTCGGCACGCTCGGCATGGGTCTGATCTGCGGCCTGTGGAACGGGACGCTGGTGGCCGTACTCGGCATCCAGCCGATCATCGCCACGCTGATCCTGATGGTGTCCGGACGCGGCATCGCCCTGATGATCAACGGCGGCCGCATTCCGACCTTCCGCTCAGAGTTCTTCGAGTTCGTCTCGACGGGCAGCATCTGGGTCATTCCGACCCGGTTGTTCCTGGTGGCTTTCGTGCTGCTGGTCCTGTGGCTGCTGCTGCGCAAGACGGCGTTTGGGCTGTTCGTCGAGTCGGTCGGCTCCAACACCCAGGCGGCCCGCCTCTCCGGCATCGGCACGCGCGTCGTGACGCTGTCGGCCTACGGCATCGTCGGCATGTGCGCGGCGCTGGCCGGCATGGTGATCACCGGTGACACTCGTTCGTCGGATGCGGTCTACGCCGGCGTCGATTCCGAACTCGACGCCATCCTGGCCGTGGTGCTCGGCGGCGGTTCGCTCAACGGCGGCCGCATCTACCTCGGCACGACGTTGATCGGCGTGCTGATCATCCAGGCGCTGACCACGTCGATCCTGATGAGCGGCCTGCCGCCCGAATACAACAAGCTGGTCAAGGCCATCGTCATCCTGGTGGTGCTGCTGCTGCAGGCGCCCAAGTTCAGAACTGCCGTCACGGCGCTGTTCCGCACCGGCAAGGGAAAGGCCAAGTCATGAGAGAGCGCAGGCTTCCCATTCTGGCGACCATCGCCGTCTTCATCCTGCTTTATGCCCTGGGTGGATTCTACTTCGGTTCCAACTTCCTGTCGACGCGCGTGCTCGGCAACCTCTTGACCGACAACGCCTTCATCATCATCGCCGGTATCGGCATGTCCTTCGTCATCCTGTCGGGTGGCATCGACCTCAGTGTCGGTTCGATGATTGGCTTCGTCGGCATTGCCACGGCGTCGCTGGTGCAGCACGGCATGCATCCGCTGATGGCGGTCGGCATCCTGCTGGTGTTCGGCTTCCTGCTCGGCGCGGCCATCGGCTTCATCATCGATGCCTTCGAGATCCAGCCGTTCATCGTCACGCTGACGGCGATGTTCATGCTGCGCGGCCTTTGCTACGTCATCAGCATCGACTCGGTGCCGATCAACCACCCGTTCATGGAGGCCTTCCAGGACTTCCGCATTCCGCTGCCCGGCAAGGGGTGGCTGTCGGCGGAGGCCTGCATCATGCTGGTGTGCATGGCCTTCGCCCTGGTGATTGCGCACCTGACTCGCTTCGGCGCCAATGTCTACGCCGTCGGCGGCGACATGACGTCGGCGCTGCTGCTCGGCGTGCCGGTGCGGCGGACCATCGTGCTGATCTATGCCCTCAACGGCGTGTTCGGCGTGCTGGCCGGCGCCACCTACGCCTTCTATACGGCGTCGGGCTATCCGCTGGCGGCAACGGGAACGGAACTTGATGCCATCGCCTCGGTGGTCATCGGCGGCACGCTGCTGACCGGCGGTGTCGGTCTGGTCATCGGTGCGCTGTTCGGCGGCGTCATCCAGGGGCTGATCCAGACGCTGATCATCTTCGACGGCTCGCTGGACAGCTGGTGGATCCGCATCGTCATCGGCGGCCTGCTGTTCCTGTTCATCGTGCTGCAGAAGGGCATCATGCGTTCGGTGTCGGCGCTGAGCCAAGCCGAAGGCTGACAGCCGTCGGCCTGCTGTGAAAATACACGCCCGCCGTTCGGGCCGGAGGTTGCCGCCGATCGCTCTCGTGGGCGTTCGGCGGGGCCTTTCCGGGCCCGGACGGCGGGCGTCGTCATGGCTGGGCCGGTCAGGGCAGACGCTGCGTCGGCCCGAAGATCGGCTCGAAGCTGGCGCGCAGGGCCACGTCGGCGTCGTCCATGGTGACGGGCAGGCCGAGATCGACCAGGCTGGTGACGCCGTGGCCGCGGATGCCGCAGGGCACGATGCCGGAGAAATGTTCGAGGTTGGGTTCGACGTTGAGGCTGATGCCGTGGAACGTCACCCAGCGGCGGACACGAATGCCGATGGCGGCAATCTTGTCTTCGGCGTCGATGCCCTTTTCCGGTCGCCTGACCCAAACGCCGACACGGTCCTCGCGCCGCTCACCGCGGACGTTGAAGCGGTCGAGAGTGGCGATCACCCAGGCCTCAAGGCTGGCGACGAAGGCGCGGATGTCGCGGGCGCGGCGGTTGAGGTCGAGCATGACGTAGGCCACGCGCTGGCCGGGACCGTGATAGGTGTACTGGCCGCCCCGGCCGGCGGCGTAGACGGGAAAGCGGTCAGGCGCGATCAGGTCGGCCGGATTGGCGCTGGTACCGGCGGTGTAGAGCGGCGGATGCTCGATGAGCCACACCAGTTCGTCGGCCTTGCCGTCGGCGATGGCGGCGACGCGCTCCTCCATGACGGCGATGGCGTCGGGGTAGGAGACGCGTTCGGGCTCGATACGCCATTCCACAGGTGGAGAACCGGGGACGGACAACAGATCTGTCCTGATTTCGTCACGCATGTTAACCATTCGGTAACCTTGTCCCGTCGAAACTTGCAGGCAGGGCGGTCGTGCGTCGCCGCCGCGTCAATCAGGACACATAAGCCCAATGAACACGATCGAGAAGATCAGCGTCGAGATTTCCGTCGTGCTGGGCGGTCAGACGATGCCCATCCATCAGTTGCTGCGCATGGGCCGTGGCGCCGTCATCGAACTCGACCGGTCGGCCGACCACGACGTCGACATTCTCGCCAACGATCTCCTGGTGGCGCATGGCCAGGTGGTGCTGAAGGGGGATCGGGTGACGGTGTCGATCACCGAAGTGCTCAACCGGGCGCCGACCTATCGGCGCCTCGACGATGTCGTGAAGGTCTGAGAACTGGGCGCGCCGCCGGCGCCGACGGGGCGCTGCGATGCTCGGCCGAGGGGGAGCCGCCGCCCATTCTGCACAGCTCATGGTGTTGATTTGCTGTGATTTTCGCGGCTTTTTGTCATTTCCTTTGGTGGCGCCGGTGTCGCGGTTCAATTCTTCTCCAAAAGCCTCTTGTGCCCAGGAGATTCGTTCGCTATAGAACGCCGGCCGGTGCAAATCACCGGCGAAACCACGATGCGGTCGTGGCGGAATTGGTAGACGCGCAGCGTTGAGGTCGCTGTGTCGCAAGACGTGGAAGTTCGAGTCTTCTCGACCGCACCATTTAAAAATGCCGGGCGCGCAAGTGCCCGGCTTTTTTATTGCCCGGTGACGGCGAGCTCCGGGGGCATGGCGGCCAGCCGCGCCTCAGATTGCGGTGGACCTTGACCGCCGTCGGAAAGCTTCAAGACGGGCCGGCGTCGCCACGCTATCTGCAAATAGTTGCATCAGAGCGCTTGTCGACCTGACTGAATCGTCAGGTCGATAAGAAATCGGCCCAGAGTCAAAGGCTTGAGCCGCCGCTTATCGATCAGGTTGGGGCAACCTGATCGGCGAATGCATTAGTGGTATTTCCTAGCGGGCGTGGCTGGTGAGTGGCGCCCCTGAACCAGCGAGGCCGGCGCAAATGCCGGCGTTCCGCCAATCGGCTGGCGGTTCCAGCGCTTCTGTGGCGTCACCGGCGGCGCGGGACGCCGGGATCAGCCCTGGACGGCCGGAGCGAGCCGTTCGAATTTGAGGCAAATGTTAAGAGTTGGCGAGCATGTTCTACTTGAATGATAATGACTTAGGCCAAAATACATGTTGCACAAACTTTCAATGCGCACTTCGATTGTCCTAATGGTTGTGCTGGTAGTTGTTGTCACCGCTGGCGGCTTGTTCGGCGTCGTTTCCTGGAGCCTCGAAGTCGCGGCAACGCAAAGCGCCATGGAAAAACAGCAGTTTTCCATGGGGCTGGTCGCCGAGGTCATCGAGAAGAACGTTGCAGGATTGAAGGTCAAGTGGCGTCCCCAGGGGGAGATTGGCAGCGTTGTTGTCGACGCCATTCCGGCGATCGAATCGACCGCGCTCATCGACACCGCAGCGGCCGTCTCGCATAGCGCGGCGACCCTGTTCAGCTACGATCCAGCCAAGGACGACTTCAAGCGCGTCACCACCTCTATCGTCAAGGGAGACGGGACGCGGGCCGTCGGAACCTATCTTGGCCAGACCAGTCCGGCCTTTGCCCGTCTCAAGGCTGGGCTGCCGTTTTCCGGCGAGGCTGAGATTCTCGGCCGGTCGCACTACACGGTCTACCAGCCGATCGTGAACAGCTCGAACGTCGTCATCGGCGCCATTTTCGCCGGCGTCGACAAGGCTGCGGTGCGGCAGTCGGCCGAAGAGCTGATCCGCAAGATCGCGTTCGCGGCGCTGATCGTTCTGGCCGTCGTCATCCCCGGAGCCCTGCTGGTATCGAACCGGCTGGTCCGGCCCATTCCCGTGCTCGCCGACATCATGCACAAGCTGGCTTCCGATCATCTCGACGTGGCGGTGCCGTACACCGAACGGCAAGCAGAGGTGGGCGAAATCGCCCGCGCCGTTGAAGTGTTCCGCACCGCCGGCCTGCATCGGCAGGATCTTGTCGATGAACAGGAGGCGCACCAGCAGCGCAAGGAACGCAAGCGTCAGGAGATGGACGCGGCTATCGACCAGTTCAGAACGTCGATTTCGGTGGCCATGGGCGACGTGCAGCAACACCTGCAGGAGCTGTCCCTGACCGCTGACAACGTCGACGCCGCATCGCGCCGGACGGCCGGCGACGCCGAATCCGCCTTGGCCGCGTCGATCAATGCCACGCACAACGTCGAAGCGGTCGCCACGGCGTCGGAGGAACTGGCCGCGTCGATCAATGAGATCAACGAGCAGGTCAACCGCACTTCGGCCGTTGTCCAGAACGCCGCCCAGACCACGCGTGATGCCAACGACAAGGTTACGCTTCTGGCGAACTCGGCCAGCAAGATCGGGGAGGTGGTCAACCTCATTCAGACCGTTGCCGCCCAGACCAACCTTTTGGCGCTCAACGCCACCATCGAAGCGGCCCGGGCCGGTGAAGCGGGCAAGGGATTTGCGGTCGTTGCCGCCGAAGTGAAGAACCTTGCCAACCAGACCGCCAGGGCGACGGACGAGATCTCGAGCCAGGTGAGCACCATCCAGTCCGAAACGCAGTCGGCCGTCGAGGCCATCGCGTCGGTTACCCGGATCATGGAGCAGGTGAACGGTTATACCGGTGCCATCGCCGCCGCCGTCGAGGAGCAGGGCGCGGCGACCTCGGAAATCTCCAAGAGCAGTGCCGAAGCCTCGAGCGGAACGCAACTGGTCATGCGCAGCATCAGGACCGTCTCGGAAACAGCCGAGGCGACCATTCTTTCTGCCGACAAGGTCGCCGAGATGTCGAAGCTCGTCTCCACGACGACGGTCTCGCTCAACGACAGCATGGAGGACTTCCTCAAGCGAGTCGCGGTCTGAGCGGCGCCGTCACGGCCGAGGGGCTGAGGCCGTTGGGGCGGGCGCTTTGCCTGCTCATGTGCTTGCCGCCGGTTCGGGGCTCATCCGAAGGGTGGAACGACGGTCCGCGGCGGGCATGGTGCCCGACGGTTGTTTATACTAGTCTCGGCGGCAAAGGATTCGACGAGGAGGCCCCAGCGCATGCGCTGTCCCTATTGCAGCAACGACGACAGCCAGGTGAAGGACAGCCGACCGACCGACGACGGCACGGCCATTCGTCGCCGCCGCGTCTGCACCGCTTGCGGCGGCCGCTTCACCACTTTCGAGCGGGTGCAGTTGCGTGAGTTGACGGTGGTCAAGCGCTCCGGTCGGCGCGTGCCGTTCGATCGCGACAAGCTGCTGCGTTCGGTCCAGATCGCCCTGCGCAAGCGGCCGGTGGAACCGGACAAGCTCGACCGCCTCGTCAATGGCATCGTCCGCCAGTTGGAAAGCCAGGGCGAGAACGAGGTCGACAGCGGCCAGATCGGCGAGCTGGTGATGGCCGGGCTCAAGGCGCTCGACGACGTTGCCTACGTCCGTTTCGCCTCGGTGTATCGCGACTTCCGCGAGGCCAAGGATTTCAAGAGCTTGCTCGGAGAACTTTCGGGCGATGGCGAGTAGTCGCGCGCCGCAGCGCGAACGTAACCAGTCGACCGAGCTTGATCGGCGCTTCATGGCGGCGGCCGTGGCGCTGGGGCGCCGCCATAGCGGCCTGTCGCGGCCGGCGCCCTCGGTCGGGGCCATCATGGTCATGAAGTCCGAGGCCGGCTTTGAAGTCATCGCCCGAGCCGTAACGGGGCCGGGCGGGCAGGCTCAGGCCGAGGCCCAGCTGCTGGCGGCGGCCGGCCCGCGCGCCAAGGGCGCCACCGTCTATCTCACCATGGAGCCGCGCGCCCACTCCTCGGTCGGTGTGCCCAGTGCCGAACTGCTGGTGCGGGCCGGGGTTGCCCACGTGGTGACGGCGATCAATGATCCCGATCCCAAGCTGAGCGGGCGCGGCCACGCCCTGTTGACACGCAATCGCGTCGTAGTGACCACCGGCGTGTTGGCCGACGAGGGGCGGCGGCTGCATGCCGGCCACATCGCCCGGGCGCGTTTCGATCGGCCGCATGTCAACCTGTCGCTGGCTATCTCCGCCGATGGCTGCATCGGCCGCGAGGGCGAGGGGCAGCTGGCCATCTCCTGCCCGCAAGCCAAGGCCTACACCCTCGGCCTGCGCGTTGAGCACGACGCCATCCTGATCGGCGTCGGTACGGTGGTGAATGACGATCCGCAGCTGACCAACCGACTGCCCGGCTGTGACGGCCGCAACCCGGTGCGAGTGATCCTTGACGCCGAGGCGCGCACCCCACTCGGCGCCAAGCTGGTGGCCAGTGCCGGCAAGACGCCGACCTGGGTGTTCGTCGCCCCCGGCGCACCGGAGGAGCGGGTGCGAGCGCTGACGCGGCACGGCGTGCTGGTCGAGGTGGCCGAGCGCGACCACGCCGGGCGGCTCGACCTCGGCGACGTGCTGTTTCAACTCGGTCGCCTCGGCATCACCAGTCTCATCAGCGAGGGCGGGGCTCGCGTCGCCAGGGCGCTGATCGAAAGCGACCACGTCGACGAGGCGACGTTGACGTTCTCCGACATCAAGGTCGGGGCAGGGGGCGTCAAGGCGCTTGCCGGTCTGCCACTCGATGTTCTGACGCAGTCGGAAGGGTTCGCGGCCATCGAACGCCGACGGCTTGGCGTCGATCGGCTGGTGCGCTACTGGCGGGCCGATTGAGGCAAAGCCATTGCCTGTCACGCCGGCTTTTGGCAGTGATGAGGCACGCAATTTTGCGTATGGCGCCGGTCGGTGCCGTGGAGCGACAACCGATGCCCGCACAGATATCTATCGATGACGTCAACCGTCTGACGCCGGCCCAGTTCGTCGAGCGTTTCGGCGACGTGGCCGAGCACTCGCCCTGGGTGGCGGCGGCGGCGGCGCGGGAACGGCCGTTCGCCAGCCGTGATGCCATGATCGCGGCCTTCGTCGCCGCGGTGGCGGCCGCCGATCCCGAGCGGCAGCGGGCGCTGATCTCAGCCCATCCCGACCTCGCCGGCAAGGCGGCGATCGCCGGCGAGATGGCCGAGGATTCGCGACGTGAACAGGCCGGGGCCGGGCTCGACCGGCTGACGGCGGCGGAGTTTGCCCGCTTCGGCGAACTCAACACCGCCTACGTCGCCCGCTTCGGCTTTCCCTTCATCTACGCCGTCAAGGGCGCCAGCAAGCTCGACATTCTCGCCGCCTTCGCGGATCGTCTTGCCAACGCGCCAGCGACGGAGTTTGCCACGGCGTTGGCCCAGATCAGCCGCATCTTCCGTTTCCGTATCGAGGACCGCGTGAGGCTCTGATGACCTATTCCGAACTCGGCCGTCGGGCCGACCAGCGGCTCGCGGCACTGGCCGCCTGCTCGGATGACGCCGAGCGGCTGACGCGACTCTATCTCGGGCCGGCTCATCGCCGGGCCGCCGATCTCATGGCCGGCTGGATGGCCGAAGCCGGTCTGACCGTCGCCATCGATGCTCTTGGCACGGTGCGCGGCCTCCGGGCCGCCGACCGGCCGGGGCCGCTGGCGGGAAAGCGGCTGCTCATCGGCTCGCACATCGACACGGTGGTCAACGCCGGCCGCTACGACGGCATGCTCGGCGTCGTCGCCGGACTGATCGCCATCGAGGAACTGCGGGCGCGCGCTGTTCGCCTGCCCTTCGCCATCGAACTGCTGGCGTTTGGCGACGAGGAGGGCGTGCGCTTTCCCACCACGCTGGCCTCAAGTTCGGCCGTGGCCGGCACGCTCACGGCCGATGTGTTCGCGGTGGCCGACGGCGACGGCATGCGGCTGGGAGAGGCGCTGCGGCGGTTCGGTTGCGATCCCGAGCGGTTCGCGGCGGCCGCGCTCAGGCGGGACGAGGTGCTCGGCTATATCGAGGTGCACATCGAACAGGGGCCGGTGCTGGAGACGGAGGGCTTACCGCTCGGTGTCGTCACGTCGATTGCCGGCCAGTCGCGCTTCAACATCGAGATCGGTGGCGAAGCCGGACATGCCGGCACTGTACCGATGGCACTGCGCCGCGACGCACTGGCCGGCGCCGCCGCCATGATGACGGCCATCGAGACCATCGGTCGGGCCGGCGCTGCCGACCAACTGGTAGCCACCGTCGGCCGGCTGGCCGTCGCGCCGGGTGCGGTCAACGTTGTGCCGAACGGCGTGCGTATGACGCTCGACGTGCGGGCGGCCAGCGACGCGCCGCGGTTCGCCGCCATCGCCGCCATTAAGACCGCCTGCGCCGCCATTGCCGTCGAGCGCGGCCTGACGTTTGCCATGGAGCGCTACCACGACAGTCCGACGACGCCGTGCGCCGCGCGCTGGCAGGCGGCGCTGGCCGAGGCCGTGGCCAGCCTCGATCTGCCGGTGCGGCGGCTCACCTCCGGCGCCGGTCACGACGGTCACGCCCTCAAGGCCTTGACCGACATCGGCATGCTGTTCGTCCGCTGCCGTGGCGGCATCAGTCACAACCCGGCCGAGTTCGCCTCGGCCCTGGACATGGGGCTGGCCGTCGAGGCGCTGATCCGGACCATCGTTGCCTCCGCCGCGACGGCAGCCGCCGCCTGAGCGCCCGTCAGGATGCCAGGACGCGGCCGCCTGGCGAGACCGACTCAAGAAAGTCCGGCCGGGTGGCCGTTGTCGCGCCGAGGCGGCAGAGCAGGCGGCGGCATTGCTGAGCGGGATCGTAGCCAAGCAGCATGCCGAGCATGAAGTCCTCCTGCGGCGAGAGCCGCGACAACGGCTTGTCGACGAAGGAGCGGACGACGGCCACGTGGGCCGGCGCACCGTAGAACAGGTTGACGCGCGCCTCGTCGACGCGATGGACGAAATGGTCCATCGCTGTCGTGGCAAGGCGGGCGAGCACGGCTGGCAACTCGTCGATCACCATGGTCAGCATGAACAGCGGGCGGACGCCCTTGCCGTATTCGTAGACCGAGTGGTTGACGATGCGGCCGACCACGGAAATCACAGGATCTGGCTGGTCCATGATGCAATCCGCTTCTCCGATTTGGCAGCCTGATTGTCCTGGTCGAGCACGAGGCCGACGAACCTGTCGTCGCGGACAGCCGTCGAGGCTTCGAACTCGTAGCCCTTGGTGTCGGTAAAGCCGACCACCTCGGCGCCAAGCCCGGTCACCGTGTCGTAGAGCGTACCGATGGCGTCGACGAAGGTGTCCGGATAGCTCTGCTGATCGCCGAGACCGAACAGCGCCACCTTCTTGCCGGCGAGACTGGCCGCGCCCAGGCGATCGATTCCCTCTTCCCAATCGGCCTGCAGTTCGCCGGCGCCATAGGTCGGCGTACCCAGTACCAAGAGGTCGCACGCCTCGAAATCGGCAACGGCGGCGTCGCGGATGTTGATCACCTTGGCATCCAGCCTGGTGGCGATCTTGCCGGCGATCGCTTTGGTGCGGCCAGAATCCGAACCGAAAATAACGTTTATCGTCATATCGCTATTAGCCTCTCTTCATGCGCTGCTTCATGTGTTGCAGGTACAAACGCTATTGCGAATGACTGGCAATAGCAATTAGTGGAACCACGTGAGAGGCTGGAGACGGCATGAAGGAAGGTGAAGGGGATCGGCCCGGTCGCCGTGTTTGCGGTCGGCGGTTCCTGAGCGACCGGCCAATGGAACCGGCGCTGATGGCAGCCGACGTCGAGTGGGGCGGTCTTGGTGAGTCGGAGTGATGACGCGACTGGATCGGTCGTCAACGCAGGCTTGGACGAAAGTCGACGGTGGCGATGGCGTTACCCGGTCGAGCCGGACGCGCTTATTGGACGACCGACAGTCCGGGGGCAACGGTGACGACGGAGACGCCGGCCGACAGTTCGACGATGGGCGTGCAGACCTTGACGCCGTCGATGAGATGCGCCGGGCAGGCGCCGGATGTCATCGACTGGTCGCCGCGTCCCATGACGGGGAATTCCGGTTCGGTGGCACCGACGGCAAGGCCCGCGAATCCGAGGCCGAGGACGGCAAGGGCCAGCTTTCCGGTCTTGGCGGTGAGGCGCGGTGACGTCATGACGGGTACTCCTGGCCAAAAGCGTGGCCAACACTGAACGTCTTGAATTCTCGTTAAAGGAAGTTACCGATGCCTTAAGATTAACCCCGGGTTTGTATGGGTTTTCACGTTGGTTAACAGAGCGTGAACGGCAAATCCGTCCCCGCCCCGTTGTCGGCGGCCGTCGAAACGTCTATGGGATTGGACATGAAAACCGCCCTGTTCTCGGGATCCTTCGATCCGGTCACCTACGGTCACCTCGACGTCATCCGGCGGGCGGCGCGGCTGTTCGACCGCGTCGTCGTCGCCATCGGCGTGCATCACGTCAAGCGCACCACGTTTACCGCCGCCGAGCGGCAGGAGATGCTGAACGAGCAGGTGGCCGAGATCGCCAGCGCCACCGGCGCGGTGATCGAAGTCATCACCTTCGACGGTCTGGCCGTGGCTGCGGCGCGGTCGGTCGGCGCGTCGGTGTTTGTGCGCGGCATCCGCAATGCCTCCGACTACGACTACGAAGCGCAGATGGCCGGCATGAACGGCATGCTCGACCGCTCGCTCGATACGGTGTTTTTCGCCGCCTCGGCCGGTGTTGGCTACATCGCCTCGTCGGTGGTCAAGCAGATCGCCGAATTCGGCGGCGATGTCACCGCCTTGGTTCCGCCGCAGGTTGCCGAAAGACTGCGGGCGCGCTATTCGCAAGGGTGAAGGCGCGTTTCCCGCCAACGAGGAGAAAAAGTTGATCCGCAGGACGTTTCTGGCGGCTTTGGCCGCCGCCGGCCTCATGGCCGCCGCGCCAGCTGTTGCCATGGCTGCCGATGCCGACAACACGCTCATCATGGAAACCTCCAAGGGCACGGTGAAGATCGCGCTGCGCCCCGATCTGGCGCCCAAGCACGTTGCCCAGATCAAGGCGCTGGTCGCCAAGCACTTCTACGATGGCATCATCTTCCATCGCGTCATTCCGGGCTTCATGGCCCAGACCGGTGATCCGACCGGCACCGGCATGGGCGGCTCCGATCTGCCCGACATTCCGGCCGAGTTCACCAAGACGCACTTTGGCCGTGGCATCGTCGGCATGGCCCGCGCCCAGAACCCCAACAGCGCCAACTCGCAGTTCTTCATCATGTTTGCCGACGGCGGCTTCCTCGACGGCAACTACACCGTCTGGGGCGAGGTGAGCGACGGCATGGATGTCGTCGACAAGATCAACAAGGGCGAGCCGCCGAAGTCGCCCGACAAGATCGTCAAGATGCGGCTGGCCAGCCAGCCGAACTGAGCCATCGAACCATACCTGGCAGGAAAGGAGGCCCGACGTGGCCGATATCAAGGATCCCGAAAACACCCTTCTCATGGAAACCACCAAGGGCGCCGTCGTCATCGAGATGCGGCCGGATCTCGCCCCCAACCATGTGGCCCACATCAAGAAGCTGGTGCGCGAGAAGTTCTACGACGGCATCGTCTTCCACCGGGTGATCGAGGGCTTCATGGCCCAGACCGGCTGCCCGCACGGCACCGGCACCGGCGGTTCCAAGTACCCGGACCTCAAGCAGGAGTTCAACAACGAGCCGCATCTGCGCGGCATCTGCTCGATGGCCCGCGCCCAGAACCCCAACTCGGCCAACTCGCAGTTTTTCATCTGCTTCGGTGACGCCCGCTTCCTCGACCGTCAGTACACGGTGTGGGGCAAGGTGATCGAAGGCATGGAGAACGTCGACAAGATCAAGCGCGGCGAACCGGTGCGCGATCCCGACAAGATCATTTCGATCGTCGTGGCTGCCGATCAGACAGCCTGATCGTCTCTGGCGACCAACCCGAAAAGCCGCGCCGACAGTAGCTCCGTCGGCGCGGTTTTTTGTTGGACGCAACGCGGATTTCAGTCGGAAGCGCAGCTGCGGGCGATCAGGCCGAAGGCCCGCACCAGCGTCGGGTCGAGCTTGCCGTCGAGCGACGTCAGGATGGCGTAGGCCTGACCCGCCGTCTTCGGCGGCTTGTAGGAGCGACGCTCAAGCAGCGCGGCGAAGATGTCGCAGATGGTGATGATGCGCGAGATATCGGAAATCTCGCGGCCGACGCGGCCGTAGTAGCCGGACCCGTCGAGATATTCGTGATGGTCGCGGGCCACTTCGGCGATCTCGCCGGACGTTTCGATGTGACCGGACAGAATGTCGTAGCCGGCGACGGCGTGCCGCTCCATCACCTGGCGTTCCTCGGAGGTCAGCGCGCCCGGCTTGTCGAGAATGTCCAAAGGCACTTCGACCTTGCCGACGTCATGGAAATGCGCCGCTTCGAACAGTCGGCGCTGATCGGCCACCGAAAAGCCGAGGCCGCGAGCAAACTGCATGGCAAAGGCCGACACGAGGCTGCAATGCTGCGCCGTACCGTTGTGGTACTGCTGCATCATCGAGATCCAGTGCGCCGTGGCAGCGCTATCCAGCAGCGCCTCAAAATGTCCGCATGCCTGCTTGGCTTCCTCGACAGCGCTCTTGAGATTGCCGGAGCGGATGTGGGAGAACAGGCGCGACGAGCCTTCCTGCACCGCCGCCGAGGCGGCTTCGCGCCGTTCGATGGTGGAGCGGCGGTAGACCATAAGCGACGGATCGATGGTGGCAAGCGCTTCCAGCAGGCGCGGCGGCGTCGGTGCCGAATAGACGACGGCGGGAAAACCGACTTCGTGCAGGATGGTCTGTACGCGCGTGCTCATGGCACTGCCGAAAACCGCCGTCCGTTCGGCGCGGTTGGGCGTGGTCTGTGTGGTTACGGTCTGGAGAAACTCGGCGGCGAAGCGCTCACCGGTGATCACGGTCAATCCGTCGCTTCGGGCTTCACTCCGGCCGTCGTCGGCCGGCAGACCGATCTCGGAGAGCATGAGAGCCAGTTCGTTGCCGGCCGCCGGGGTCTCGGCAATGATGCGGATAGGCGGACGAGCGGCGATGGTCGATTCCGGTTGAAGCTGTTCGCGGCGTCTTTTGCTGCCCGCCTGAGCAAGGCGAGACAAGGGCTGCGGCCGTTCAGTAGAGGCCTCCATCGGACGCACGTTCACAGTTGGATGCCTCCCACACAAGCGATCCTGATCATTGAAATCTGAATTATCCCATGGTGTTAGCCCCTCCCGCGGTGGAAGGGCCAGCCTTTGGTGTCCTCGATAGAACAATTCTAGCTAATTTGAGGGGGGCTGCCAAGAAAAGGCTGAGGAAACACGAAGGAAAAGTAAACCAGGGGCTAACGGAAATTTGGCCGCAACCTGTGATCTGCTCCAGTTGAGCGTTTTCGTCCATCCAGCTGAGGTCGTCGCCACGACGAATTGCCGTTGCGTCCGGCGGAGAGGCTGTCTATTGCCAAGGATATGCATGTTTCCTTGTTCGATTTCGACCTGCCGGCCGATCGCATTGCCCTGAGGCCGGCCCATCCGCGCGACGCCTCGCGCTTGCTGCTCGTTCGTCCGGGCGCGGGCCTGACGGACCACCACGCCCGCGATCTTGCCGATCTGCTCGAGCCGGGCGATGCTCTGGTGTTCAACGACACCAAGGTCATTCCCGCCCAGCTCGAAGGCGTGCGCGAACGCGCCGGCGCCGAGCCGGTGCGCTTTTCGGCCACGCTGCACCTGCGTGAGGCGGGCGACCGCTGGCGCGCCTTCGTCAAGGGCGCGCGCAAGTTGCGGCCCGGCGATGGCGTCGTCTTCCGCCATGCCGACCGGCCGGACGCCGGCGCGCTGCTGGCCGAGGTGGTGACCAAGGGCGAGGACGGCGACGTGACGCTGCGGTTCGACCGGTCCGGACCCGACCTCGATCTGGCGCTGATCGCCGTCGGTCACATTCCGCTGCCGCCCTACATCGCCGCCCGCCGCCCCGAGGATGACGAGGACCGTGCCGACTACCAGACGGTCTACGCCCGCGAGGCTGGTGCCGTGGCGGCGCCGACCGCCGGTCTGCATTTCACTGATGAGTTGATCGCGCGCATCGACGCCCGCGGCATCGAGCGGCATTTCGTGACGCTGCACGTCGGGGCCGGTACCTTCCTGCCGATGAAGGTCGACAACACCGAAGACCACAAGATGCACGCCGAGATCGGCGTGGTGGCGGCCGGGACGGCGGCGGCGCTCAATGCCGTCAGGGCGCGCGGTGGCAAGGTGGTGGCGGTGGGGACGACGTCGCTGCGCCTGCTGGAGAGTGCCACCGGCGAGGACAAGGTGATCCGGCCGTTCTCCGGGGCGACCGACATCTTCATCACCCCCGGCTACCGGTTCCGGGCCGTCGATCGGCTGATGACCAACTTCCACCTACCAAAATCGACGCTGTTCATGCTGGTGTCGGCCTTCGCCGGCCTCGACACCATGCGGGCCGCCTACGCCCACGCCATAGCCAGCGGCTACCGCTTCTATTCCTATGGCGACACGTCGCTGCTGTACCCGGCCGGGGAAGTATGACATCAGAAGCGGAACGGCCGCGCCGGGTGCGCACCGGCCGATCCCTTGCTTGCCGATGGCGGAGATCATGACCAAGCCTTTCTCTTTTCGTCTTCTCGCCAGCGATGGCGCCGCCCGGCGCGGCGAGATCGAGACGCCGCACGGCGTGGTGCGGACGCCGGCCTTCATGCCGGTGGGCACGCAAGGCACGGTCAAGGCGATGTTCATGGACGACGTCAAGGCGACCGGCGCCGACGTCATTCTCGGCAACACCTATCACCTGATGCTGCGGCCCGGCGCCGAGCGCGTCGCCGCCCTGGGCGGTCTGCACCGGTTCTCGACCTGGGACCGGACCATTCTGACCGACAGCGGCGGCTTCCAGGTGATGTCGCTGGCCCAGCTGCGCAAGATGGACGAACATGGCGTGACGTTCCAGAGCCATATCGACGGCTCGCGCCACGAGCTGACGCCGGAGCGGTCGATCGAGATCCAGGGACTGCTCGGCTCCGACATCCAGATGCAGCTCGACGAATGCGTGCGCCTGCCGGCTGAGCCGAAGGAAGTGGAGCGCGGCATGCGCCTGTCGTTGCGCTGGGCGGAACGGTCGCGACGCAAGTTCGAAGCCATGGGCGGGCCGGACAAGGGGCAGGGGCTCTATGGCATCGTTCAGGGCGGCGACGTGCCAGCCTTGCGGGCGGCCAGCGCCAGCGCGCTGGCGGAGATGCCGTTCGAGGGGTATTCGGTCGGCGGCCTCGCCGTCGGTGAACCGCAGGCGGTGATGCTGGCGATGATCGAGGTGGTGAACGCTATCCTGCCCGCCGACAAGCCGCGCTATCTGATGGGGGTCGGCACGCCCGACGACATCATCGAGAGCGTGGCCCGGGGCATCGATCAGTTCGACTGCGTCATGCCGACCCGCGCCGGCCGTCATGGCCTGGCCTATACGCGCTTCGGCAAGCTCAACTTCAAGAACGCCCGCCACATGGACGATCCGCGCCCGATCGATCCGGAGTCTGCCTGCCCGGCGGCGCGCGACTATTCCCGCGCCTATCTGCATCATCTGGTGCGCACCGGCGAGGCGCTGGGCGCCATGCTGCTCACCTGGGTCAACATCGCCTATTACCAGTCGCTGATGCAGGGTATCCGCGACGCCATCGAGGCCGGCGAGTTCGAGGCCTTCAAGGCGCGCACCAAGGCCGACTGGGCGAGGGGGGACGTGTGATGGCCGAATGTCTGTTCGAACGGCTGGTGATGGCCAATGCCGATGCCTGGGAAGCCTATACCGAGCACGCCTTCGTCGAGATGATGGCCGACGGCTCGCTGCCGATCGCCGCCTTCCGCCACTACCTGATCCAGGACTACCTGTTTCTGATCCAGTTCGCCCGTGCCCACGCGCTCGCCGTCTACAAGGCGCGGTCGCTGGCCGAGATGCGAGCGGCGCAGAAGGGCGTGGCGGCCATTCTCGATCTCGAGATGGATCTGCATGTGCGCTATTGCGACGGCTGGGGCCTGACGCCCGATGATCTCGAGGCGGCTGAGGAAGACACGCCGACGGTGGCCTATACCCGCTTCGTGCTCGACGCCGGGCTCAGGGGCGATCTGCTCGATCTTCTGGTGGCGCTGGCGCCATGCATGATCGGCTACGCCGTCATCGGCCAGCGACTTGCCGGCCTCGAGGGGGCGCTCGCTGAGGACAATCCGTACGCCGCCTGGATCAGCGAATACGCCGGCGACGCCTACGCCGCCGTGGCCGAGGACAGCGTTGCTCAGCTCGACGCCGTCGCTGGCGACGAGATCGGCTCGCGGCGGTTCGAGGAGCTGGCGCGGCTGTTCGGTCAGGCCTGCCGGCTCGAAGCGGCCTTCTGGCAGATGGGACTGGACAACGGCTAACCGTTCCTCTTATGTTCCTTCCTGACTCGGCGAATGAGGGGGGGGCGACGATGGACGACGGCTTGCTGGCTTTTCTTGTCGATGAACTGGCTCCGCTCGGCACGATCAAGTCGCGGCGGATGTTTGGTGGCGCCACGCTCTATTGCGACGGCACTGTGTTCGCGCTTCTGGCCGACGACGCGCTGTTCCTCAAGGCCGATGCCGAGCTGGCACCGCGCTTTGCCGCCGCGGGATTGCCGCAGTTCACCTACGACACCAAGGATGGTCGCAACGTCTCCATGACCTATTGGAAGGCGCCGGAAGCGGTGTTCGACGACAACGACGAACTGCTCGACTGGTGCCGGCAGTCGCTGGCCGCCGCCCGCCGCATCGAGGCCGCCAAGCCGGTGCGGGCGCCGCGCGCCAGGCGCGGGACCGCCAAAGCCTGAAACCGGTCGGCTTCGGATACAATTTTGTACACTTTGATGCCTCTCTGAGAGGATTGCTGCCAAGACGACTGTTAGGTTGGCAGCAGTCGCCGATTTCTGGCAGTCTCTTCTTTGCGAGGTTCTGACATGTCCGCCAAGGCTATCCTGATGCGCTACGCCACGCCGCTGACGACGTGGCTGTTCATGATCTCGCTCGTTTCGGGCGTGGCGCTGTTCTTCCACGTTGGCACCAGTTACTTCCGCGAGATGCACGAGATCCTGTCCATGGTGCTGATCGTGCCGTTCGTGCTGCATGTCTGGCGCAACTGGGGCACCCTGATCGCCTATTTCCGCCGCAGCGCCATGTGGATCGCCACCGCCGTTTCGCTGGCAGCGGCGGCGGTGTTCGTGGTGGGCGGCAGCTCGGAAAGCGGCGGCGATCCGCGCATGGCGGTGTTCAGCGCCGTCAGCAATGCCTCGGTGTCGGCACTGGCGGAACTGGCCAAGATCGACGAGGCAACGGCCATCGAGCGCCTCAAGGCCGTGGGCATCGAGGGGGCCGTTGCCGCCGATACCGCCTCGGCGCTGGCCACCAAGGCCGGCCAGGATACTTTCGCCGTCATCGGCGCCGTGCTGAAGCCGGCGAACTGACGCGGCGGCCGCGGTTCGGTGCGCCGAACGACAGGGGACCGAGCAAGCCGGCAAAAAGGGGAGGTTCGCGATGAATCTTCCCTTTTTGCTTTGTGCCTGCCCGGAAGTTTGGTATGGAGACGCCGCTTCGAGCATCGGAGGCGGATTTCGTCGCGGTGTCGATCGCGGGCGTGGTGGAATTGGTAGACACGCTGGATTTAGGTTCCAGTGGCGAAAGCCGTGGGGGTTCAAGTCCCTTCGCCCGCACCAGATCGACATGAAGGCGGGCTCCGGGGTGCGGTTTGCCGGCGATTCGCGCCAGACGCGCCCGGCAGACGACGAAGAACGAATAGGATGCCCCGTTGGGTGTGCGATCGGTGTCGCCGACGCCCGCTCTGGGGTCTTCGCGGGACAAGAGACGAAAGAACAAATCCATGCAGGTGACTGAAACCTCGACCGAAGGCCTGAAGCGCGAGCTCAAGATCGTCGTCACGGCGTCCGAACTCGCTGAGCGGCTGGAAGGCTATCTCGAAGATCTCAAGGGCAAGGCCAACATTCGCGGCTTCCGCCCCGGCAAGGTTCCCAAGGCCCATCTCAAGAAGCTCTATGGCAAGTCGGCCATGGCCGAGATCGTCAACACCGTCATCGGTGAGACGTCGGCCAAGGCGCTGGAAGAGCGCGCCGAGAAGGCTGCCATGCAGCCGCAGGTCGAGCTGGCCGATGAAGAGGCCGAGAAGATCCTGGACGGTGCCGCCGATCTCGCCTACGCGCTGAAGTACGAGATCGTTCCGGCTTTCGAGCTGGTCGAAGTCGCCGGCATCGAGATCGAGCGTCCGGTGGTCGAGATCGCCGACGCCGAGGTCGACGAGCGCGTCAGCCAGATCGCCGACGGTGCCCGCTCCTACGAGCCGCGCGAAGCCGGTGCCGCCGCCGCTGACGGCGACCGCATCACCATTTCCTACCTGGGCAAGGTCGACGGCGAACCCTTCGAGGGCGGCGCCGACGAGCGGGCCGTGCTGTTCCTGGGCCAGAAGCGCTTCATCCCCGGTTTCGAGGAGCAGCTCATTGGCGCCAAGGCCGGCGACAAGAAGGTGATCGAAGTCACGTTCCCCGCGGACTACCAGGCCAAGCATCTGGCTGGTAAGGCCGCCACCTTCGACATCGAAGTGTTCGAGGTTGCCGCGCCGGGCGAACTCAAGATCGACGACGACTGGGCCAAGACGCTCGGCATGGAAAGCCTCGACTCCCTCAAGGGCGTTGTCCGCACCCAGGTCGAATCGCAGTATGGCGCCCAGACCCGCCAGAAGGTGAAGCGTCAGCTGCTGGACGCCCTGGATGGCCAGTACACCTTCGAGCTGCCCTCGACCCTGGTCGAGCAGGAATTCGCGGTGATCTGGAATCAGGTCGAGCAGGAGATGAAGCGCAACGAGCGGACCTTCGAAGACGAAGAGACGACCGAGGAGAAGGCGCGCGCCGACTATCTCAAGATCGCTCAGCGTCGTGTCCGCCTCGGCCTCGTGCTGTCGAAGTTCGGCGAGTCCCACAAGGTGCAGGTCACCGAGCAGGAGCTGCAGCGCGCCCTCATCGAGCGTGCGCGCCAGTTCCCCGGCCAGGAACGCGCCGTGTTCGACTACTACCGCAAGGACGCCAATGCGCTCGCCTCGCTGCAGGCGCCGGTGTTCGAGGAAAAGGTCGTCGACGTGCTGCTGGGCCTGGTCAAGGTCAACGACAAGCCGGTCAGCAAGGACGAGCTGTTCAAGGAAGACGACGAGCTCAGCCTCTGATTCGACCTGTGACCGCAGAATATTACGGGCCGGGGCGGCAACGCCCCGGCTCTGTTTTTTGCATGGCAGTCAATCAGGCAGGCCGGGGCTTGCGGAACGGCCCGCGAGTGCATAGGTCCTTTTCATGAGGTTCCGTCGGCACATTCTCCAGGCTTCCACGTCGTACACCATGCACGGAAAATTCAGAGCCTTTGTGGTAGCCAAGGACCGGGTTGGGATGTAACGATCGGCGGAAAGTGACCATTGCCGCGCCCCGGCCGCTTTGCCGGCCGCGTAATGGCTGGTAGACAGTTGAGTTCGCGAGATGGAAGGCCGAGGAAACGGATGAAGGATCCAGTCGATTTCACGATGAGCACGCTGGTTCCCATGGTCGTCGAACAGACGAACCGGGGAGAGCGCGCCTATGATATTTTCTCGCGCCTGCTCAAGGAGCGGATCATCTTCATCACCGGTGGCATCGACGACGGTGTTGCCACCCTGGTCTGCGCCCAGTTGCTGTTCCTCGAGGCCGAGAATCCGAGCAAGGAAATCTCTCTCTACATCAACTCGCCCGGCGGTTATGTGACGAGTGGCCTTGCCATCTACGACACCATGCAGTTCATCCGCCCCAAGGTGGCGACGCTCTGCATCGGTCAGGCGGCGTCGATGGGGTCGCTGCTGCTGGCGGCCGGTGAGCCCGGCATGCGCGCTTCGCTGCCCAACTCACGCATCATGGTGCACCAGCCGTCCGGCGGTTTCCGTGGTCAGGCGGCGGACATCATGCTGCACGCCCAGGAAATCCTGAAGCTGAAGCGCCGGCTCAACGAGATCTACGTCAAGCATACCGGGCGCGAACTGCCGGCGGTCGAAGAGGCGCTGGAGCGCGACAACTTTATGGACGCCGAAACTGCCAAGGCGTTCGGACTGGTGGACGAGGTGCTGCACAGCCGTGCCGTGCCCGCCTGACGAGCGGTCCGGCCAGTCGGCCGGGCAGCTCAGAAACGTGTTAAGCATATCTTGATTCCTCTGAGTGCAGCATGGCTGTGCGGTCTTTCCCGGCTCAGGGAAGCGGGCCACAAAGGGGTTGAGAGATGGTCGGGTGCCGCCCGTGAACCCGCTGTGTTGGCGGTCGGCGCAAGGGCCCGGATGGTTGTTCCATCCGACAACCGAGCAGGAATGAGTGGATGACCAAGGTCAGCGGTGAGTCGAAGAACACGCTCTATTGTTCGTTCTGCGGCAAGAGCCAACATGAGGTCCGCAAGTTGATCGCGGGCCCGACGGTGTTCATCTGTGATGAATGCGTCGAGCTGTGCATGGACATCATCCGCGAGGAATCGAAGTCCAACCTCGTCAAGTCGCGTGATGGCGTTCCGACCCCGGGCGAAATCCGCAAGGTGCTCGACGACTACGTCATCGGTCAGGACAAGGCCAAGAAGGTTTTGGCCGTGGCCGTGCACAACCACTACAAGCGGCTGGCGCACGCTTCCAAGAACAACGACGTCGAGCTGGCCAAGTCCAACATCATGCTGATCGGCCCGACCGGTTCGGGCAAGACGCTGCTGGCCCAGACGCTGGCCCGCATCATCGACGTGCCGTTCACCATGAGCGACGCCACGACGCTCACCGAAGCCGGCTACGTCGGCGAGGACGTCGAGAACATCATTCTCAAGCTGCTGCAGGCCGCCGACTACAATGTCGAGCGGGCGCAGCGCGGCATCGTCTACATCGACGAGGTCGACAAGATCAGCCGCAAGTCCGACAACCCGTCGATTACCCGCGACGTGTCGGGCGAGGGTGTGCAGCAGGCATTGCTCAAGATCATGGAAGGCACGGTGGCGTCGGTTCCCCCGCAGGGTGGCCGCAAGCATCCCCAGCAGGAGTTCCTGCAGGTGGACACCACCAACATCCTGTTCATCTGCGGCGGCGCCTTCGCCGGGCTCGAGAAGATCATCTCGGCGCGCGGCAAGTCGACGTCCATCGGCTTCCAGGCCCAGGTGTCGGCGCCGGAAGACCGTCGTACCGGCCAGCTGTTCGCTCAGGTCGAGCCGGAAGATCTGCTGAAGTTCGGTCTCATCCCCGAGTTCGTCGGTCGTCTGCCGGTGCTGGCGACGCTTGAGGACCTCGACGAGGACGCGCTGGTCATCATCCTGACCGAGCCGAAGAATGCGCTCGTCAAGCAGTACCAGCGGCTGTTCGAGATGGAGGACGTCAAGCTCTCCCTCAACGACGAAGCTCTCAAGGCCATCGCCCGGCGCGCCATCGAGCGCAAGACCGGTGCGCGCGGCCTGCGCTCGATCATGGAGGCCATCCTGCTCGAGACGATGTACGAGCTACCGAGCCTTGAGGACGTGCGCGAGGTGATGATCACCGCCGAGGTGGTCAACGGCAAGGCCAAGCCGATCTACGTCTACGGCGAGCGCCTCGGCGAAACCGGAACCGACGCCTGAGCCGATCCGGCCGGGCGTCGTCCAAACTCTCGTCGACATTGATCCAGACATCGTTTCGGATCAGTATGATCAACAAGATCTGATCCGCGGCCGTTCCCCGGTCGCGGCTCTTGAAAACCTTCCTGCCGCGGTCCATGTATCCGCTTGCGCGGCAGCGACGGAAACGGGACAGGCGCTTGTCTTCGTGCCTTGAGGGCGAGGACAAGGCGGCCGGCCAAGCGGACCGGAGGACTTCTTCCGGACTCCTTCTCTGGCTCCCGTTGGCCGATGTAGACCCGCCCGACCCTGTGCTTCAGGGGCCGGGGGCCACATCCGTCCCACGCGCGACGGACGTCATCTCTCCGCTCGGAGTGATCGACGGGCCACGAGAAAGGATGATCTGATGGCCGCTTCTTCCTCCCCCACCGGAATGGGAAACGACATTTTCCCGGTTCTGCCGCTTCGTGACATCGTCGTTTTCCCGCACATGATCGTGCCGCTGTTCGTGGGTCGCGAGAAATCCATCCGCGCGCTCGAGGAGGTCATGGCCGCCGACAAGCAGATCCTGCTTGCCACGCAGAAGAACGCCGGTGACGATGATCCGACGCCGGACGGCATCTTCACCATCGGTACGCTGGCCACCGTGCTGCAGCTGCTCAAGCTGCCCGACGGCACCGTCAAGGTGCTGGTCGAAGGGGCGCGCCGCGCCGAGGTGGTGAGCTTTGCCGACCGGGCCGAGTATTTCGAGGCCGAAGTGGTGCCGATCGTCGATACGCCCAGCGACAAGGTCGAGGTCGAGGCCCTGGCCCGCTCGGTGATCGCCGAGTTCGACAACTACGTGAAGCTCAACAAGAAGGTCTCCCCCGAGGTGTTCGGCACCATCAAGGAGATCGACGACTATTCCAAGCTCGCCGACACCATCGCCAGCCATCTGGCGGTGAAGATCACCGAGAAGCAGGAGGTGCTTGGCCTGCGTTCGGTCATCGAACGGCTGGAGCGCGTGCTCGGTCTCATGGAGAGCGAGATTTCGGTGCTGCAGGTCGAGAAGCGCATCCGCAGCCGCGTCAAGCGCCAGATGGAGAAGACGCAGCGCGAGTATTATCTCAACGAGCAGATGAAGGCGATCCAGAAGGAGCTCGGTGACGGCGAGGACGGCAAGGACGAACTCGGCGAGATCGAGGAGCGCATCAAGCGCACCAAGCTCAGCAAGGAAGCGCGCGAGAAGGCCACGGCCGAGCTCAAGAAGCTCCGGCAGATGTCGCCCATGTCGGCGGAAGCCACCGTGGTGCGCAACTACCTCGACTGGATTCTCGGCATTCCCTGGAAGAACCGCTCCAAGGTCAAGCATGACCTCGCCTTTGCCGAAAAGGTGCTCAACGAGGATCACTTCGGCCTCGACAAGGTCAAGGAGCGCATCATCGAGTATCTGGCGGTGCAGTCGCGCGCCAACAAGCTCAAGGGTCCGATCATCTGCCTCGTCGGTCCGCCGGGCGTCGGCAAGACGTCGCTGGCCAAGTCGATCGCCAAGGCGACCGGCCGCGAGTACATCCGCATGTCGCTGGGCGGCGTGCGTGACGAGGCCGAGATTCGCGGTCACCGCCGCACCTACATCGGCTCGATGCCCGGCAAGGTCATCCAGTCGATGAAGAAGGCCAAGAAATCCAACCCGCTGTTCCTGCTCGACGAGATCGACAAGCTCGGCCAGGACTATCGCGGCGACCCGTCGTCGGCGCTGTTGGAGGTGCTGGACCCGGAGCAGAACAACACGTTCATGGATCACTACCTGGAGGTCGAATACGACCTCAGCGACGTGATGTTCGTGACCACGGCCAACACGCTCAACATTCCCGGCCCGCTGATGGACCGCATGGAGATCATCCGCATCGCCGGCTACACCGAGGATGAGAAGGTGGAGATCGCCAAGCGCCACCTGCTGCCCAAGGCGATCGCCGACCATGGCCTCAAGCCGTCGGAGTACGAGATCGGCGAGGACGCCATCCGCATGCTGATCCGCCAGTACACGCGGGAAGCCGGCGTGCGCAATCTCGACCGCGAGATGATGTCGCTCGCCCGCAAGGCCGTGACCGAGCTGCAGAAGGCCAAGGGCGAACTCAAGCAGATCGTCATGACGCCGGAAAAGGTCGAGGACTATCTTGGTGCGCCGCGCTTCCGGCACGGCGAGGCCGAGGGCGAGGATCAGATCGGCGTCGTCACCGGTCTGGCCTGGACCGAAGTCGGCGGCGAGCTCCTGACCATCGAGTCGGTCAGCCTGCACGGCAAGGGCCGCATGACGGTGACCGGTAATCTCAAGGACGTGATGAAGGAGTCGATCTCGGCGGCGGCGTCGTACGTCCGCTCTCGCGCGGTCGACTTCGGCATCGAGCCGCCGCTGTTCGACCGGCGCGACATCCACGTGCACGTGCCGGAAGGCGCGACGCCCAAGGATGGCCCGTCGGCCGGTATCGCCATGGTGACGTCGATCGTGTCGGTGATGACCGGCATTCCCGTCCGCCACGACGTGGCCATGACCGGTGAGATCACGCTGCGCGGCCGGGTGCTGCCGATCGGCGGTCTCAAGGAAAAGCTGCTGGCGGCCCATCGCGGCGGCATCAAGACGGTGCTGATTCCCGACGACAACGCCAAGGACCTGGTGGACATCCCGGATAACGTCAAGTCGGCGATGGAGATCATTCCGGTCGGCCGCATGGACGAGGTTCTGAAGGTGGCGCTCACTCGGCCGGTGACGCCGATCGAGTGGGACGAATCAAAAGCGCCGGTTGCCGCACAGGCTCAGGACGCCGATCAGCCCGGCGTCACGGCGCACTGAACCGCCGTTCGCCACGATTTGCAAAACAAAGCGACCCGGAGACGCACTCTCCGGGTTTCTTTTTGCCTTGGCGATAAAAAACCGATAATAGTCGCCAACCGGCACTTGATTTTCCGCGGAAATCTGGGAAACGTGCCGGCCGAGGTAGCGGCTCTCCGCCACCGTCAGAGATCAACAAAGGGACACGAGATGAACAAGAACGATCTGGTCGCGCGGGTCGCCGAAAAGGCGTCGCTCAACAAGGCGCAGGCTGGTGCTGCCGTTGATGCCGTCTTCGAGACGATCACTGAAACGCTGAAGGCCGGTGACGAAGTCCGTATCGTCGGTTTCGGCAATTTCGTCGTGACCGAGCGTGCCGCCTCCGAAGGGCGCAATCCGCAGACGGGCGAGCCGCTCAAGATCGCTGCTTCCAAGCAGCCGAAGTTCCGCGTTGGCAAGGGCCTCAAGGACGCGGTCAACGGATAATCAGGAATCGGTTCCGGCCGCCGCTCGGTGGCCGGAGCGCTTTCTGGAAGGCGCGGTCGCGACCAGTGGCTGCGCCCTTTTTTGTGGCCGGGTCGCTGCGTGGGGTCGCCTTGCATTTGCCGGCGTAACCCATTAGATCATCGATCCACCTTCGGCGCGGCGCCAGCGGGCGCATCCGTGGCTGGCCGCGACAGCGGTCCGCCGATCGCGCCGATCGGGGCGGGGCGGTTAGCTCAGTTGGTCAGAGCGCCAGTTTTACACACTGGATGTCGGGGGTTCGAGACCCTCACCGCCCACCATCTACCACTTGCATCCGGTTTGTCTCAGGCCGGCTGGGGCCGGAAGTCGCCGGCGGCGATCGGCGCCACGGCCCGCAGCAGCGCCACCGAGCGTTCGACGCCTTCGAGGCGGGCGAGCAGCACGTCCTCATGCTCGATCGACAGCCAGCCCTCGTACCCCACCATGCGCAGGCGGTAGCAGAAGGCCCGCCACCAGCTTTCGTCCTGACCGTAGCCGAGGGTGATGTAGCTCCAGGCCCGGCCGGCGATGTCCATCAGCGAGCCGTTTTCCAGCCGGCTGGTCAACGCTGCCCTGGGGGCGTTGATGAAGGTGTCCTTGGCGTGCACGTGGCAGATGGCCGGGCCGAGGGCATCGATGGCGGCCAGCGGATCGGCGCCCATCCACAGCAGGTGGCTGGGATCGAGGTTGGCGCCGACGACGTCGCCCACGGCCGCCCGCAGGCGCATCAGCGTCGGCACGTTGTAGACCAGTTGGTTGCCGTGCAGCTCGAGGGCGAGGCGTGTAACGCCGTGAGCGCTGGCATGGGCGACGAGATCGGTCCAGAACGGCAGCAGCCGTTCCTGCCATTGCCAGGCGAGGATGGTCTGGGTTTCCGGCGGCCAGGACGAGACGATCCAGTTGGGCGTGGCGTCGCCCGGGGCGCCGCCGGGCAGGCCGGACATCATCACCACCGTTGACAGTCCCAGTTCGCCGGCGAGGCGGATGGTGTCGTAGGTGATGGCCGTCTGGCGTCCGCCGTCGACCGGATGCAGCGGGTTGCCCGAGCAGTTGAGGGCGATGAGCTCGAGGTCGCGGCGGGTGAACTCCTCCCGGAAGCGCTGGCGTGCATCGGCGCTGCCGAGCAGCCGCTGGAGGTCGAGATGGGGCGCCGACGACCAGTTGCCGGTGGCCAGTTCCAGCCCCTCGATGCCGAGTGCCTTGGCGGCGTCGAGCATCTGCGGCAAGGGCAGGTGGGCGAGACTGTCGGAGACGAGGCCGATCTTCATGGCGGGACTTCCCAGCGGACGGGTTGCAGAACGGCGGTCGCCTCAGCCGGCGTAGAAGGCAGGGCGCTGGCCGGCGTCGATGGTGACGACGGTCCCGCGCGCCAGCGCTTCCAGCGCCGCGGCGGCGGTTACCGAGGCGACGTAGCCGTCCCAGGCACTGGCGCCGAGGAACGGGCCGCCAGTCAGCGCGGCGACGAAATCGCGCAGCTGACAGCGGTAGGCGTCGGCAAAGCGGCCGCGCCAGTCGCCTTCGACGGCGCTGCCGTCGGTGCCGCTGTGGCGGGCCTTGACCGGCGGGTGCGGGTCGAGTGACAGCGTGCCATCCTCGCACACCAGCTCACCGCGCACGTCGTAGCCGTATTGGGCGTCAAGGAAGGCTTCCACCGACACGACGACGCCGCGCGCCGTCTCCAGCAGCATCAGCAGCGGCTGCCGGCCCGGCGCCCGACGCGAGGCCGGGGCGCCAATCACCCGTACGCGGGCGTGGTCGTCGGCCAGCACGAAGCGGGAAATGTCGATCTCGTGGACGCAGGAGTTGGCCAGCACCAGATCGGACGTCACATAGTCGGGGCCGACGGCGTTGCGGTGGACGCAGTGCAAGAACAGGGGCCGGCCGAAGCTTTCCTCGGCCACTGCCCGGCGCATGGCGCGATAGCCGGGATCGAAGCGGCGCATGAAGCCGATCTGCACCAGCGGCCGGCCGGCCGCCACTTCGGCTGCGACGACGGTGCGCGCCTCGTCGAGGCTGGCGGCCATGGGCTTCTCGCACAGCACCGGCTTGCCGGCGGCGATGGCGGCGAGCGTCAGCGGCGCGTGCGTCGCGTCGGGCGAGGCAATGATCAGCGCGTCGACGGTCTTGTCGGCGATGAGCGCGAACGGGTCGGCGAAGACGCGGCCACCGGACGACGCGAGGGCTGCGGCGCGGGCGACGTCCGTATCGTGAACGGCGACGAGCTCGGCACCGGCGACGTCGCCCCGCAGGATGCGGGCGTGATCGGCGCCCATGACGCCGCAGCCAATGAGGCCGAATCGAATGGTCATCTCCTGTCCTCCCCGGCGCGCCGTTGAAGCCGGCGCGCTCGCTGTTGGCACAAACAGTCTCACCGGGGCGGGGGCTTGGCAAGGCATTTTTGCATTCGATTGCAATCCAGCTGCTGTTGGCGCTAGAGTGACGGCGGCTGCGAACGGAGCGCGGGGGACATGGGCGAGGGCAAGACGGGCCGGCGTGTGACGGCAGGAGACGTGGCGGCGGCGGCGGGCGTGTCGGAATCGGCGGTGTCCCGCACCTTTACGCCGGGGGCCAGCGCCTCGGCGAAAACGCGGGAGCGCGTGCTGGCGGCGGCCGAGGCGCTCGGCTATCGCCCCAACTTCATTGCCCGTGGCCTCCGGGCACGGCGCACCAATCTTGTCGGCGTGCTGCTGGCCGATTTCCATAACCCCTGGCCGCAGCTGGCGCTCAAGGCGCTGGTGGCAGCGCTGCAGCGACGCGGCTTGCAGGCGCTGCTGTTTGATCTCTCGGGGCCCGACAGCGCCGCCGGGCTGGTGCCGCTGGTGCTGCAGTACCAGGTTGACGGCCTGATCGTCGGCGCATCCGACGTATCGCCCGAGATCGTCGCAACCTGCCAGACGACAGGGACGCCGGTGGTGGCCTTCGGTCGCCACGGCAAGCGGGGACTCGGCGTTTCCTCGGTTTCGGCGGACGACGCGGCGGCTGGTGGCGAGGTGGCCGATCTTCTGGCCGCGCGCGGCTATCAGCGCTTCGCCTACGTCTCCGGCGATGGCGGCAGCGGCGTGACCTGGAACAGTCGCGGCCAGGGCTTTACACGGCGCACGGCGGCGCTTGGCCTGGCGCCGGTGATGCGCGTCGCGGCGGGAGAGACGTCGTATGAGGCCGGTTTGCGGGCGGCGGTCAGGCTGTGCGGAAAGGGATCGCGTCCCGACGCCGTGTTTTGCCAGAACGACGTGCTGGCCATGGGCCTTATCGACGGTCTGCGCGGCGAGTTCGGGCTCGACGTTCCGGGCGACATGGCCGTTGTCGGCTTCGATGACATCCCCGCCGCCAGCCAACGACCGTATCGGCTGACCACCGTGCGCCAGCCGACGGCCGCCATGATGGAGGCGACCGCCGATTTGCTGGCCCGCCATCTGTCGGGCGAGGCTGAACGCATCGATGCGCTGCTGCTACCGACCCTGCTGGTTGAGCGCGATACGGTGCGTGGTCGCTGAGCGATCAGAAGCCGGCGGCCATCGGGCAGGTCGGGTTGCCGCACGACATCGGGTCGCAGGCGTGGCCGACCGCCGGTGCGGCAAGCTTGGCGGCGCCGAGGCTTGGCGCCATCAGCGCCTTCTCAACGGCCGGCTGGCCGCAGGACGGGCAGGCGAAGGTCGACTTCTTGGCATCCCAGTCGGCCATGTTGTCGAACCAGTCGTCGAAGTCGTGGCCGCAGGCCGTGCAATGCAGATTGTAGTGGATCATCGGTCTTGTTCCGGGCACAGAAAGGCTGGTCGATAGGTCGCCGCTCGGGCGGCGCTTGTCAAGCGGCCGCGCCCGCGCGACGGGGGCCTTCCGGGGAGAATCAGGTGGTGCGCCCTGTTTTCGGGGGGGCGGTTCAATACGTATCGATGGCGGCCGATAGCGGTCCGGCGCGGCGAAATTTCGCTGCGCGCGGGTGAGAGCCCACCCTCGCGGGCATGATCGGGCCGCGAACGGCAAGCGGACACCGCCCGAATTGTTGGCGCCGCCGGCGGCTTTACTTGCTGCGAGGCGCCGAAAACTGGCGAGCTGGTCCGGTTTTCCGGGCGAAGATGCGGCCGTTGCGCGCGTTTGGACGGCGGATTGGTGCGCCACCCCCGGAACTCTGCTGATGGACTCACATCGACGCCGTGCCGATGATGGGGGTTGCCGCCGGTCGGTGGCGGCGCTGACCCGAAGGACGGCTGCCGCGTCTGACCGTCTATCGGGCAGGCGGCCGTCAGCATACTGCAGCCATAACGTTACGATCGCCAGCGAATACGTTGGAAGACCGGGTGCCAGAAGACGAAAATTGGCTGCAAAACGGGGATGACGCAGCCGAAGCGGTGATCACTGCGCCATTCGTATCGTTACGTCTAGCCTGGCCGGGTGACGTGGCTTGATGTCCATTACCGGCCCAGCACGTTGATGTCTGGCGCCACCGGCGCCGCCGTGTCCCATCAACCGGCGGTGAAATTCTTCATCATTGCTTAATTCGACGGTAAATTTTTATGTTCAAAAAAATGGCGGAAAATCGCGGTCGGGCTCACAACGATCAGCCGACGCGCGGGGACAAATTTGATGAAATCACTTCATTTGAGTGTCGCAAAAATCAATCAAACAGCGGCAAAATGCCTGCCTCTCCCCCAATGAGGGTATTATTTTGACGGTGTAAAAATCAGAAGGGAAAATTTGCCCGAGTCTTTCGGCGTAGGTACTCTCGCTTCGTTGTTGTCTGGCATATTTTCGTATAACCATCGAAAAAAATAGAAACAGCAATGAAAATCCTAGAAATCGGCCCATTCCAGGATTTGTCATCGGGCGGTCGTCGCCGTCTCGTCGATGGGCCGCGGCTGGGTTTTCGCTTTTGCTCGTTTCATTGTGCAGTGCGGTAACAAAAATGAGTTGCGCACCTCAGTGATTTGATGCATCAATCGCTTTCGCAAGGGCATACTGGTCCAGTGGTTTTTCAGGTTGGGTTTTGCCGGAGGAGTAAAGGCGATCCGACTGAAAAGCTGAGAGCTTTGAGTGGCTTACTGTGGATCGGGACCGTCGCAGGTCGACGGCTATTGCTCCGCGAAGGGCAAATCAGGAGGACAAGACATGAAACTGCTTACTGTTCTGGCCGGCTCGCTCATGGCGCTCACCTTCAGCCTGCCGATGACGACGGTCGCCAACGCTTCGAAGGACAAGCCGGTCATCGGCTTCTCGATCGACGACCTGCGTGTCGAGCGCTGGGCGCGTGACCGCGACTATTTCATCGCCGCTGCCAAGGAACTGGGCGCCGAAGTCAACGTACAGTCGGCTGACGCCAACGAGGAAAAGCAGGTCAAGCAGGTCGAGAACCTGATCGCCAAGAAGGTCGACGCGATCGTTATCGTTCCGATGAATTCCAAGGTCTTCGGCGAAGTGATCGACGAAGCCCACAAGGCCGGCATCAAGGTGCTGTCGTATGACCGCCTGATCCTCAACGCCGACGAAGATGCCTACATCTCCTTCGACAACGAGCGCGTCGGCTATCTGCAGGCCGAGGCCGTTCTCAAGGCCGTGCCGCAGGGCAACTACTACATGCTCGGTGGCTCGCCGACCGACAACAATGCCAAGCTGCTGCGCGCTGGTCAGGAAAAGGCCCTCAAGGCCGCCGTCGACGCCGGCAAGATCAAGATCGTCGGCTCGCAGTGGGTCAAGGAGTGGAGCCCGACCGAAGCGCTGTCGATCATGGAAAACGCCCTGACGGCCGCCAACAACAAGATCGACGCCGTCGTTGCCTCCAATGACGGCACCGCCGGTGGCGCCATCCAGGCTCTCGCCGCGCAAGGGTTGGCCGGCAAGGTTGCCATCTCCGGTCAGGACGCCGACCTCGCCGCCATCAAGCGCGTGGTCGCCGGCACGCAGACCGTCACGGTCTACAAGCCGCTGAAGCTCATCGCTTCGGAAGCCGCCAAGCTGACCGTCAAGCTCGTCAAGGGCGAGAAGGTCGACTTCAACGCCAAGCTTGCCAACGGCAAGAAGGACGTCGACTCCCTGCTGCTGACCCCGATCCCGCTGACCAAGGAAAACGTCAACAAGGTCATCGAGGACGGTTTCTACACCAAGGAACAGGTCGAGAAGTAATCCGTATCGGGCGGTCGGAGCGGGACTTTCCCGCTCCGTTCGTCCTTCGGCTATCGGTCCGGGCATCGGCATTGGCCGTCGTCCGGACCGGTTGTAACTGGTTCCGGGCCAACGGGGTCCCCGAACCGGACGGCAGGCTGCACGGCGCCAAGTCCACAAGGCGGCGCTGAAGGCCCTGCGTCGAGATCCCGTTATCCCGATCAGTGACCGACAGCCTGAAGCTTGTCCGGCCGATGCCCATGGGCAGACGGCTGTGGCGACGGCGAGGCCATGCGGCCTCGGGACAGACGGGCGCGGCAGCGCTCATCCCCGTCCGGACGGCCAGACCGAACCGGGCAGGCACGCGAAGATCCGTAGCCCTTTCGTCCGGGCTGCGCTTGGCAACGATAAGGTTAAAGTCGTCGGCGCACGTCGCGACAGCGCTGGAATAGTCCCCCGGGACAAGCGCGGATCTGGTCCGGCCGCGGGGCGGCCAGTCCACCGCAGGCGCGACCGAGAGGAGTGATCCCCATGTCAGAATACCTCTTGGAGATGCACAACATCACCAAGGATTTCAACGGCGTCAAAGCGATCGACGGCATTCATCTGGCCGTTCGTCCCGGCGAGTGCGTCGGCTTGTGCGGCGAAAACGGCGCCGGCAAGTCCACCCTCATGAAGGTGCTTTCGGCCGTCTATCCCTACGGTACGTGGTCCGGTGAGATCCTTTGGGAGGGCAAGGAACTCAAGGCCGCCAACATCCGCGAAACCGAGGAAGCGGGCATCGTCATCATCCATCAGGAGTTGATGATGGTGCCGCACCTGACGGTGGCGGAAAACATCTTCCTCGGCTCGGAACCCAAGACCAAGGCCGGCTTCATCGACTACGATCTGATGAACGCCAAGGCCACCAAGCTGATGGCCCGGCTCAAGATGAGCGACATCAACGTTGCCCTGCCGGTCTACAACTATTCGGGCGGCAAGCAGCAGCTGGTCGAGATCGCCAAGGCGCTCAACAAGAACGCCAAGCTGCTCATCCTCGACGAGCCGACTTCGGCGCTGACGGCGGCCGAGACCAAGACGCTGCTCGATCTCGTCAAGGAGTTCAAGTCGCACGGCATGGCCTGCGTCTACATCTCCCACAAGCTCGACGAAGTGGCCGAGATCGCCGACACCGTGACGGTGATCCGCGACGGCACCCACATCGGCACCCAGCCGATGGCCGGGCTCGATACCAACAAGATCATCACCATGATGGTCGGCCGCGAGATGAAGAACCTGTTCCCGCGCGAAGAGCACGCCATTGGCGACGTCATCTTCGAGGCCAAGAACATTACCTGCTGGGACGTCACCAATCCCGAGCGCAAGGTGGTCGACAACGTATCGTTCGCGCTGCGGGCCGGCGAAATCCTTGGTCTGGCCGGTCTGGTTGGCGCCGGACGCACCGAGCTCGCCTCCAAGCTGTTCGGCTGCTGGCGTGGCTTCCACGAGGGCCGCATCTTCCTTGAGGGCAAGGAAATCCGCGTCAAGGAGCCGATCGAGGCGGTGCGGCAGGGCATCTGCATGGTGCCCGAGGATCGCAAGCGCCACGGCATCGTGCCGTTGATGGGGGTTGGCCACAACATCACGCTGTCGGTGCTGAACCGCTATACGCGTTTCGGACTGGTCGACGAGGAAGCGGAGCTGGCCAAGATCCAGGCCGAGATCATCCGCATGAAGGTCAAGACGGCCGAGCCGCTGCTGCCGATCGCCTCGCTGTCGGGCGGCAACCAGCAGAAGGCCGTCGTGGCCAAGATGCTGCTGCCCGACCCGAAGGTGCTGATCCTCGACGAGCCGACCCGTGGCATCGACGTTGGCGCCAAGTACGAGATCTACAAGCTGATCTTCGAGTTGGCCAAGCAGGGCGTCGCCGTGCTGATGATCTCCTCCGAACTGCCGGAAGTGCTCGGCATCAGCGATCGCGTGCTGGTGATGGGCGAGGGCAAGCTCCGGGGGGATTTCCCCAACGAGTCGCTCAGCCAGGAAAAGATCCTCGCCGCCGCCATCGGTACCCCGCTCACGGAAGCCGCCTGAGGCTGTCATTTCAAGAATTCTGGTGTATCTGCCATGACCATCACAAAGAAAGATTTCCGGAAGTTCCTTTCCGAGTACAAGATCGTCGCGCTGCTGGCGGTCATCGTCATCATCTGGGCGTTCTTCGGCGCGCTGACCTATGACTCGGACCTGGGCGGTTCGCAGTTCCTGACGCCGCGCAACTTCTCCAACCTGCTGCGCCAGATGGCGATCACCGGCATGTTGGCCTCGGCGATGGTGTTCGTCATCGTCGCCGGCGAAATCGACCTGTCGGTCGGCTCGTTGCTCGGCCTGCTCGGCGGCATCGCCGCCGTGCTCGACGTCACTTACTCCTGGCCGCTGTGGGCGACGATCGCGTTGGTCATCGTCATGGGCGTGTTCTTCGGCGTGTTCGTCGGCTGGCTGACCGCCTATCTCGGCATCCCCTCGTTCATCGTCACCCTCGGCGGCCAGCTGGCCTTCCGCGGCATGGTGCTGGGTCTGACCGGCGGCATCACCATCGCCCCGGTGTCCGACGGCTTCAAGTTCATCGGTCAGGGCTACCTGCCGGGCTGGCTCGGCAACATCGGCGCCATCGCCCTGTTCGCCCTGCTGGTGGTGCTGGCGGTGCGAACCCGCGCCAACCGTCAGAAGCACAACCTCGTGGTTTCCTCGCTGCCGACCGAGCTTGGCCGCCTGGTGCTCACCGGCGTCGTCATCCTCGGCTTCGTGCTGACGCTCAACGACTATCAGGGCGTGCCGGTGCCGGTGCTGATCCTGCTGATCATCCTCGGCGTGTTCACGGTCATCGGCAACAAGACCACCTTCGGCCGTCACATCTACGCCGTCGGCTCCAACATGGAGGCGACGCGGCTGTCGGGCGTCAACGTCAACTTCGTCAAGATGATGGTGTTTGCGCTGATGGGCCTGATGTGCGCCTTCGCCGGCCTCACCACCTCGGCCCGTCTCGCCGCCGGCACGCCGTCGGCCGGCTTTGGCGGCGAGCTCGATGCCATCGCCTCGTGCTTCATCGGCGGCACGTCGATGCGCGGTGGTGTTGGTTCGGTCAGCGGCGCGCTGGTTGGCGCCGTCATCATGGCCAGCCTCGACAACGGCATGTCCATGCTCGGCATCGACACCTTCTGGCAGCAGATCGTCAAGGGCGTCATTCTGGTGGCGGCCGTCTACATGGACATCGTCTCCTCCGGCAACCAGCGTGGCTGATGGATCGGCGGGTTCGTCTCCCGGACCCGCCATCCGCCCCTGGCGCCAACCGGGCCCCGGCCTTCCGCAAGGGAGGCCGGGTGCTTTTTGTTTTGGGTGTTCGCTGCGCTGCGTTATGAAGGCGGTGTCCGTCGGCCCGGTGACTCGGCGGCGGTATGAGCCCGAACATCGAGGACGAACTTGCATGACTGAACCGGTTCTGGTCGAGGTGACGCGCGGCCCCGTCGTCGAAAGCCATCATCGCGGCGCCATTGCCGTCGTCGACGGTGACGGCCGCCTCGTCGCGGCGCTCGGCGACATCGACCGCCCGTCGTTTCCGCGCTCGGCGGTCAAGCCGTTCCAGGCGCTGCCGCTGATCGAAAGCGGAGCGGCAGACCGCTTCGGCTTCGGCGAGGCCGAACTGGCGCTGGCCATGGCCTCGCACAACGGCGAGGCGCGCCACCTCGCCGTGGCCCGCTCCATGCTGGCCCGCGCCGGGCTCGACGAGGGGTGCCTTGAGTGCGGGCCGCACTGGCCGAACCGCATGGACGATCAGGCGGCGCTGCACCGGGCCGGTCTCAAGCCGCTGCGCCTGCACAACAACTGTTCCGGCAAGCATTCGGGCTTCCTGTGCACGTGCGTTGCCATGGGCGTCGAGCCGGCTGGTTACGTCGCCGCCAGCCACCCGATGATGGCGGAGGTGATCGCCGCCGGCGCGGCGCTGACCGGCGCGCCGATCGGGCAGGACGTCTGCGGCACCGACGGCTGTTCCATTCCGACCTTCGCCATCTCGCCGCGCCATCTGGCGCATGGCTTCGCCCGCTTCGTCACCGGCGTCGGCCTCGGGCCGGAACGGGCACGGGCGGCCGAGCGCATCCGCCTCGCCGCCGCCGCCGAACCGTTCATGGTCGCCGGTACCGGTCGCTTTTGCACCCGGGCGATGGCGGCGCTTGGCGGGCGAGCGTTGGTCAAGACCGGCGCCGAGGGGGTGTTCATCGCCGCCATCAAGTCGCTGGGCGTCGGTGTCGCCCTCAAGATCGACGACGGCGCGGCACGGGCCTCCGAGGTGGCAATGGCCAACCTGCTGATCAAGCTCCTGGATATCGGCCCCGACGATCCCGCCTATGCCGAACTCACGGCCCTGGCGCGGGTGCCGATCAATGACTGGAACGGCAAGCCGGTGGGCGAAGTGCGCGCCGCCGAGGCGCTGACCGGGCTCACTGTCGGCTGAGGCAGGGAAGGTGGCGGCGACACCAAGGTGGCGCTGCCACAGGGGGCGCCGAGATCATGCGGCCGATCGACCGTCAGCAAGAGCCTGAGCGGCAGCGCCAGCCGCAGGCTTCGTTGAGACTGGCCAACAGCGGCAGGAACACCAGCTGGCCCGTGGCGGTCAGGAAGGTAATGCCCGCCACCACCCAGCCGTCGTGGATGTTGTGCCGGGCCAGCCGGACGGGCGGTGTGCCCAAATAGGCATGATCCCGTCCGTCGCAAAGCCCGACTTTCACGCCGTCTCAGGCGGCGAGATTGAGCATGGAGCTGACGCCGCTGCTGGCCGACTGCATGCTGGTGTAGGCGGAGATGGCCGACGGCGGGGGTGGCGGCGTGCTCTGCTGACCGTTGGCGCCGCCGCCGTTGCTGCTCTGGGCGCTGGCCGGATTGGGCGCCGTCGTCGAGGTGCTGGAGGTGCCGTCGGTGTAGACGATCGTGGTCGTCGAACTGCCGTCGGCGTTCTGCACCGTCGTCTCGCTCTCGACCTCCTTGGTCGAGGAGGAGCCCGAAGTGCCCGAGGCGGCGGCGGAGTCGGAGGTATCCGAGGTGTCGCTGGTCGAGGTGTCGGCGGTATCGTCGGTCGCCGGTATGCTTTCGTCCTCGCCGCCGGTCGCCTCGGCGCCGGGGGCCGACGACAGGAAGGTCGAGAACTCGTCGGAGCTGACCGAACCGTCGCCGTCGCTGTCGATGGAGGAGAACAGGTTTTCCAGCATCGACGTGTCGGTGGCGAGATCGTCGGGCGCACCGGCGGCGAACTCGTCGTAGCTGAGGCCGCCGGAGCTGTCGGCGTCGAGGTCGGAGAACGACGGGGCGCTGCTGCTGTCGGTGCTGTCTTCCTGCAGCGACATCAGCGCCGATTGCAGGTCGCTCGACATCTGGCTGAAGGCACTCTCGAATTCCGGTCCGCCAAGGGCGCCGTCGCCGTTGGCGTCGCTCGACGAGACGAGGTCGGACAAGGCCGAGAAGGCGCTCGCCGCCGAGGAGTTGGCGCTGCCGGCGGCGGAAATCTCGTCGGCGCTGAGTGAACCGCTGCGGTCGCTGTCGACCTTGGCGAACAGCGATTGCATCTGCGACAGGGAATAGGACGAAGACGACAGGGAAGAAACGGTCATGGCCTGAAGGCTCCCGGCTCAGGGCAGGCGCGCCTTGTCGCGCGTCCTTCCTTGAACGGCACCGCCCCGGAAATCAGGCAGTTCTTCGTGTAACCACGCGTTTCAGGCGGCTGAACGGAAACCGCTTGTCAGATCACCGCGCCGTCGAGATCGAAGGCCTTGGCGCCGAAGGCTGAACAGGTGCAACACGGCGAGCCGCCTGGAGGCGGCTTCCGAGCCGTTTAGCCCGCGTTTCGACCCAAGGCCGGTCAGCGGTACATGCGGCCGCGAACGATCATCCAAGGGTGATTGTTGCTATCGTCGCAGCCGACGCTCGCATTATAGTTGGAGTTATAGTAGGTATATGCTGTGATCTTGCCGCCGGCTTTGCAGACCAGCGGGGCGGACTGACTGTAAAGGTCCGACTTTCCAGCCTGCGCCACGTAATAGGTAAGGTTGCTGGAAATGCTGTTTGAACAATATAGTGCGACCATGCAAGTGTGGCCCGGCGAAATGGTGCCGCCCCATATAGTGACGTCGTCCAGGTAGACAGTTGTCTTTGCCGGAACCGTGTATAGGGTCGCTATGGCTGAACTCGTGTTTACGAAGTTTTGGGCGGTAAAATATCCGACCAATGCCTGAGCAGCTGGGGCCGGGCTGGCGGCGTTCGCCGTGGAAGCCTGCTGAGCTTCTGCCGGGCTGAGCTCCGTGATGCCGGACGACGGGGTTTGCGGCAGCGGAATCTTGGTGTCGGCGGCGAAAGCAAGGCTGGAGGTTGCCAATGTCGCGAGAATGAATGCGCTTGCCCGTTGCATCGTGGAGCCCCATTTTTTGCGGAAAATGGAATATATCGCCACACGATCATACGTCAAAATACATAGAGTACCAAGAATAAACTTACCCCACCACGCCCCAGAGATCGTAGGCATCCGCGCGTTCGATCTTGGCGGTGACGATGTCGCCGACGCGCAGGGGCCGCCGGCTCTCGAGATGGACGGCGCCGTCGATCTCCGGCGCGTCCCACTTGGTGCGGCCCTTACCGACGGTGCCGCTGGCTTCATCGACGATGACCTGCAGGCGCTTGCCGATGCGGCGCTGCAGCAGCTTCTGCGAAATGGTCTGCTGGCGGGCCATGAAGCGGTGCCAGCGACGATCCTGTTCCTCGGGCGGAATGGCTGGCAGACCGAGATCGTTGGCAGCGGCGCCCTTGACCGGCTCGTACTTGAAGCAACCGACGCGCTCGAGCTTCACCTCGCCGAGCCAGTCGAGCAGGAACTCGAAGTCTTCTTCGGTTTCGCCGGGGAAGCCGACGATGAAGGTCGAACGGATGGCGAGGTCGGGGCAGATGTCGCGCCAGCGGGCGATGCGTTCGGCGGTCTTCTCCTGATGAGCCGGCCGGCGCATGGCCTTGAGCACGCCAGGCGAGGCGTGCTGGAAGGGAATGTCGAGGTAGGGCAGGATCTTGCCCTCGGCCATCAGCGGAATGACGTCGTCGACATGCGGGTAGGGGTAGACGTAGTGCAGCCGCACCCAGATGCCGAATTCGCCGAGCGCTGCGGCGAGATCGTACATCCTGGCCCGGACCTCGCGGTCCTTCCACGGGCTTGGCGCATACTTGATGTCGACGCCATAGGCGGAAGTGTCCTGGCTGATGACCAGCAGTTCCTTGACGCCGGCATTGGCCAGCTTCTCGGCCTCGCGCAACACGTCGCCCACCGGCCGCGACACCAGATCGCCGCGCAGCTTGGGGATGATGCAGAAGCTGCAGCGGTTGTGGCAGCCTTCGGAAATCTTGAGATAGGCGTAGTGGCGCGGCGTTAGCTTGACGCCCTGCGGCGGCACCAGATCGAGGAACGGATCGTGGGCTGGCGGCACGGCGGCGTGCACGGCGCTCATCACGCTCTCGTAGGCCTGCGGGCCGGTGATGGCCAGCACGTTGGGGAAGGCGTCGCGCACCTCGTCCGGCTCGGCGCCCATGCAGCCGGTGACGATCACCTTGCCGTTTTCGGCCATGGCCTTGCCGATGGCGTCGAGGCTTTCCGCCTTGGCGCTGTCGAGGAAGCCGCAGGTGTTGACGATCACCACGTCGGCGCCATCGTGGCGGCGGGCGATCTCGTAGCCCTCGGACCGCAGATGGGTGACGATGCGCTCGCTGTCGACCAGGGCCTTCGGGCAGCCGAGGCTGACAAAGGAGATTTTCGGGGCATCGGCGGAGCGGGGCGGCGTGGTCATCTACGGCAAAATCCTGAGGTTTGGCGCCGCAGCAATGCCGGGGTTTTGCCTTGCCGTCAAGCGCGTTGCCAGCCTGCCACCGCCGTTCGACGCCCATCCGATCAGTGAAAAGCAGTGCACAATCAGGGGTGGCGGCGGCGGCGTGGGTATTTTGCGGTTGGAAAGGCTGTCGCAAGACATCGCCGGTTATGCTAACAAGCAATGTGGTCCTGATCAGGAGTGTTTCATGTCCGCTTCTTCGTTTGGCGCGTTGTCGCGATCGCTCCGCTTGCTGGCGCTCGGTGCCGCCGTGGCGACGCTGCCCCTGAGCGGGTGTGCCAGCGGTCCTTCGGACTTTGTGCGCATGACCAAGGCCGAACCGGCCAAGAACGGTGGACCGGTGATCCGCGATCAGAAATCGCAACAGGCGCTGGTTGCCTCGCTGTCGTCCCAACGCGGGCGCGAAGCGGGGGCTGAACGCACGGCCTCGACCGACGCGGCCACCGTGTTGGCGTTGACGGCGGCGCGCCAGCAGCAGACCGACGAGGCCAAGGCGTTGCTGATGGAAACCGGCGCTCTCGGGGATGCGCCGGCCTGTCCGGCCGCAGACGGAGCTACGCCGGCCAATTGCCCGGCGCCGGTCGCGCAGTAATCCTCAACCCCATCCTGGCGGAAACGCGGTTGGCTCCGGCGCTCAGCGCATGGCGAGCGGCTGGCCGAGGTAGAAAGCCGGCTGGCAGATCAACCCGGCTGCTTCCACCTTGCCGCAGTGCTCGGAGGCGTCGGCGGCGCTCTTGAACGGTCCGGCCACCAGCAGCAGTTCAGTGCGGCCCGACCGGTCACGCACCGTCGCCACCGGATCGAGGCTGGCGAACAGCGCCGCGTGATCCTGCGACAGCTTGCGCCAGGCGTTCTTGACCGAGTTGAGGTCGGTGAAGGTGCCGAGTTCGATGCCAAAGCGCGTGTTCGCCGTCGAGGCCGCCGCCGGCAGGTCGGACGGCTCGGCGCTCGCCGTGGCTTTCGGTGGCACGTCCGGTGTTTCGAAGAAGGTCTGAGCGCGGTTGACGGCGCTGCCCGGGGTGATCGAACCGGTCATTTCCGACAGGCGGGCGTCGAGGCCGTCGAGTCGTTCGGTCACCCGGTCGAACTGGCCGCGCAACTGGTCGATCGACTGGCGCAAGGCCACGTTCTCCACCTTGAGGCGGGCAATCTCGGCAGCGGCGAGGGCATCGCTCGGTCGGGTGGTGGCGGCAATGTCGCTGCGTCCGCCGACGCTGCCATCATCGATGCGGCGGGGCGGCAGGCTGCCGGTGGCCATGGGGTCGGCAACGGTTGCCACGGCGCGGCCATCGCTGGGCGCGCCGCCGCCATAGATCCAGGCGAGGGCGGCGAAGACGAGCGCGAAGACGGCGATGGTCGTCCAGATCGACACGGCAAATGAGCCCGGGGCGGCATTTGCCGGACCGGCCGCATCATATCGACTGTCGTTCCCACCCGTCACAAAGGCATCCTCGCACCAAGTTCTTGGCGATAGAGCAAGTTTGCATAGGACCCGACTACAGTGATTCTCTCAAGGGCTGGTCCGGCAAGAGTATTGTTGCGGTCGTCCTATCCCCTGCTAGATGCAGCTCCGGCGGTTTTGGAACGCCCAAGTGGCCGGCAGGACAGGCCGGACGAACAAATCCACGCTTACACGCAGCTGTGATGGTCCCGACAGCTTCACATTGCCATCACCGGCGGGCACTATTCCAGTGCACGGTGAATACGCGGTCCCGCGATACGGCCGGCGGCCACGCTCCGGCCCGACAAGCGACCGGACGGTGGCCAATCTGGCGCCTGTCCTTATCTGCGCCACGTTCACGTGTGATCGGACAGGTTCAAGCGGCGATGAGGTCGATTCCTTGGCGAGACTGCGCAACTACTTTCTGACCGGCCTGCTGATCACCGGTCCGGCCGGCATCACGCTCTATCTGACGTGGACGCTGGTGTCGTGGGTCGACAGCTGGGTGAAACCGTACCTGCCGGCGGAATACAACCCCGACAACTACCTGCCGTTCCGCGTGCCCGGCTACGGGCTGGTGGTGGCGTTGATCGGGCTGACATTGGTCGGCTTCCTGACGGCCAACTTCGTCGGCGCCGCCGTGTTCAGTCTGGCTGAAACGGCCATCGAGCGCATGCCGCTGGTGCGCAATCTCTACAAGGGGCTGAAGCAGATCTTCTCCTCGGTGCTGGCCGAGAAGGGCTCGTCATTCCGGCAGGCCGCGCTGGTGCGCTTTCCCCATCAGGGCGTCTGGACCATCGGTTTCGTGGCCGGCGACACCAAGGGCGAAGTGGCGCAGAAGCTCGACGGCGGCGAGGACATGCTGACGGTGTACGTGCCGACGACGCCCAACCCGACCGGTGGCTATCTGCTGTTCGTGCGCCGCGCCGACGCCATCATCCTCGACATGAGCGTCGAGGACGCGGCCAAGTTCGTCATCTCCTTCGGTCTCGTCTCGGCGGAAAGCGCAGCCACCGCCGAGGATCTGGTGCGCAGCCTGACGCGCCGCGACGGCGGCGACGCCGTTCAGTCGCTGACCACCACCGACTCCGGCCTGCCGCCCCATTCGGTCCAGGATCCGTCGTAAAGCGCCACGTCGGCCGCGCCGATGGTTTCGAGGCCGAGCGACAGGATGGCTGCCGTGACGCCGGAGCCACACGAGGTGATGACCGGGCGGGCGATATCGATGCCGTGGCTGGCGAAGACGCGCGCCACTTCCTGCGCCGACTTCAGGCGATCGCCGTCGATCAGCTCCTCGAACGGTACGTTGACGGCGCCGGGCATGTGACCGGACTTGAGGCCGGCACGCGGCTCCGGTTCGCGGGCATGGAAGCGGCCGGCCGAGCGGGCGTCGGCGATCTGGATGGTCGGCGAACCGAGGCTGGCCATTACCTCGGCGAAGGATCGGACGGCACCGACGTCGAGCCGGGCGGCGAAAGTGGCGGCCGGCCGGCTGGCCTCGCCCGCCTCGACGCCGTAGCCCGCCGCCTGCCAGGCCGGCAGGCCGCCTTCGAGAATGCGCACGTCGGCGGCGCCCATCACCCGGAAGGTCCAGCGCACGCGCGCGGCCGAACGCAGGCCGTAGACGTCGTAGACGACGATGGTGGCGTCGTCGGCAATGCCGAGCGCCCCCACGGCGGCGGCGAAGGCGTCGGCCGTCGGCAGCATGTGCGGCAGATCGGTGGTCTGGTCGGCGACGGCGTCGAGATCGAAAAACACGGCGCCGGGAATATGTGCGGCAAGGTATTCGGCCCGGCCGGAACGCTGGGTGGCCGGCATGTGCCAGGAGCCATCGACGACGACGACGCGGTCGTCGCACAGATGGTCGAGCAGCCACTTGGGACTGACGAAGACGTCGGATCGGTTCATGTCTGTTCCGTTCGGGTTGGAGTGGTTCAGCCGTCGAGGCGGCCGAACCGCAGGCGGACGCGGCGGTTGATCCGCCCCTTGTTTTCCACCTTGGCCACATGGATGGCGCCGATTTCGGCGGTCGAGCGCACGTGCGTGCCGCCGCACGGCTGCAGGTCGATGTCCTCGCCGATGCGGACCAGACGAACCTTGCCGGCGCCCATCGGCGGCTTGACCTTCATGGTCTTGACGAGGCCGGGGTTGGCCTCGAGTTCGGCGTCGGTGATCCACTCGGTGGTGACCTTGTGGTCGGCCTCGACAAGCGCCATCAGCGCCCGGCTGACCTCCACCTTGTCGACGGTAGCGCCGTCCGACAGATCGAAGTCGAGCCGGCTTTCCTCCTCGCCGACCTGACCGCCGGTGACGGCGTAGGGCAACACCACCGACAAGAGGTGCATGGCCGTGTGCATGCGCATCAGCTTGTAGCGGTAGTCCCAGTCGATGCGCTGCTTGACTGTGGCGCCGACGAGCGGGGCGAGGTTGTCGCGGTCGGCCGGCTTGCGGTCGCCGTCGGCGTCGAGCAGCGATTCGATGACCAGCACGATGGTAGCACGGTCGTCGCCATAGCGGGTGGAGGCGACGTTGAGAATGCGACCGTCGGCAAGTTCGATCATGCCGCGGTCCCCCGGCTGGCCGCCGCCGGCCGGGTAGAACAGACTTCGGTCAAGGATGATCTCGCCATCCTCGGCCGCGACGACGGTCGCCGCGGCGCTGAGGGTGTAGGGGGCATCGCGGAACAGCGGCTCAGTCATCGGTGTCTCCGGTTGAACGGCACGGCTTGCCCGGCGCCGGCGCGGCGCTGAGCCGGACCGGGGGCGGGCAGGGAGGGGGCGAGCTGGCCCATCACGGCGGATCCGGCATGTCGTCGAAGCTGACCCAGCCCTGTGGCATCAGGAATTGCATCGGTCCGTAACGGCGCTTGTAGTCCATCTTCGGCGAGCCGTTTACCCAGTAGCCAAGATAGAGGTACGGCAGGCCGCGGCGGCGGGCGCGCGCCACGTGATCGACAATCATGTGGGTGCCGAGGCTGCGGTGGGCGAGGGCGGGATCGTAGAAGGAGTAGACCATCGACAGGCCATCGATGAGCACGTCGGTGAGGGCGACGCCATAGAGCTGGCCCAGGTCGGTGTCGTCGAACGTCTCGCCCGGCTCGCGCAGACGATACTCCACCAGCATGGTGTCGACCTGCGTGTCCTCGACCATGCTGGCGTAGTCGTCGCGGCCCATGTCCATCATGCCGCCGTCGGCATGGCGGCTGGCCAGATAGGAACGGAACAGGGCAAACTGTTCGTCGGTGGTGACGGGCGCCACCTCGCGGCCGATGAGGTCGCCGTTGCGGCTGACGGTGCGGCGCTGCGTGCGGTCGGGCCGGAAGCGGTCGACGACGACGCGGGCCGAGATGCAGGCGTGACAGGTTTCGCAGGCCGGGCGATAGGCGATGTTCTGGCTGCGGCGGAAACCGCCGTGGCTCAAGAGATCGTTCATCGCCGGCGCACGCTCACCGATCAGGTGCGTGAACACCTTGCGTTCCAGACGGTCAGGCAGGTAGGGGCACCTGGAGGGGGCCGTCAGGAAGAACTGCGGGGTATCGAGCGGGTGCTGGGTCATGCTCCGGTTGCGCGCATCAGTCTCGCCTGAGCATGATCCTTGCACGTCTGAGCCGGCTTGGCGATAGGGATTCCGCCGCGCCCCGGCTTACGAACGGGTGTTGACGATCACCGAGCCCAGCAGCAGGTCGTGCAGCAGGCGCTTGCGGTCGGTGAACAGCGACACCAGCAGCACCAGCGGCGTCAGCAGGGCGACCGAGGCGTAGAACAGCACCGAATGGATGGCGGCGATGCCGGGATTGAAGCGCGAGCCGTCGAGGAAGCGCGCTTCCAGGCCCTGGGTGCGCATGCCAGGCGTGGCCGAATTCGGTCCACCGAGCGTGAAGGCGCAATAGACGAGCGCCATGGCCGGCCAGAGGATGGGATAGAGCAGCCAGCCGAGGCCGAGCGTGAAGATGCCGAGGAAGAACACCACGACGGCGGCGCCGAGCGTCAGCACCGCGATGACCAGGGCATCGATGAGGAAGGCGAAGATGCGCCGGGTGCGAACGCCATAGTAGAGGCGGGGATCGTCGAGCGGCTCAAGGATGATGGTGCCGTCGTAGGTGTAGTTGTTCATGGGTCAGACCCTGGTTAGGACGGGCGGAATATGGGTATTCCGCTCGCCCGTTCAATGGGCCTGGCCGTTGATTCAGCCAGCCAGCAGCCGTTCGACGCCGTAGCCGCGCCGGCGCAGGGCGGCGATGACGTCCTCGGCGTGGCCGCCGTCGCGCGCCTCGAGGGTGATGTCGAGCGAGGCGCCCTTGGCCGGGATCTCCAGCACGGTGCGGCGGTGCGACACTTCCAGGATGTTGCCACCCTCGGTGCCGATCAGCGTGGTGATGTCGCCGAGCACGCCCGGCCGGTCGGGAATCTCCAGCCGTACGGCGACGATGCGCTGTTCGCGGGCAAGCTCGCGCATCATGATCGACGACAGGATGCGGGCATCGATGTTGCCGCCCGACAGCACCAGTCCGACCTTGCGGCCGCGGAAGGTGTCGGGCGAGGCGATCATGGCGGCGAGGCCGGCGGCACCGGCGCCCTCGGCCATGGTCTTCTGCAGCGTCAGATAGGCGTTGACCGCTCGCTCAAGGTGGCTTTCATCGACCAGGATGATCTCGTCGACGAGGTCGCGGGCGATGGCCAGCGTCTTCTCGCCAACGTTCTTGACGGCGATGCCTTCGGCCAGCGTGGCGCCGCCGGCACTGGCGCGGACGTTGTTCATCGCCGCCCACATCGAGGGGTACATGCGCGTCTCGACGCCAATGATTCGGATGTCGGGCTTCAGGGCGCGCGCCGCCGTGGCCATGCCCGAGACGAGGCCGCCGCCACCAACCGGCACGACGATGGCGTCGAGGTCGGGTACGTCCGCCAGCATCTCGAGGGCGATGGTGCCCTGACCGGCGATGACGTCGTAGTCGTCGTAGGGGTGGATGAAAACGCGGTTTTCCGCCGCGGCGATGCGTTCGGCCGCCAGTTGCGCCTCGGCCACCGTTTCGCCTTCCAGCACGACGTCGGCGCCGTAGCCGCGCGTCGCCGACACTTTCACGTGCGGCGTCGTCTCGGGCATGACGATCTTGGGCGAGATGCCGAGTCGCGTGGCGTGGTAGGCGACGGCCTGGGCGTGGTTGCCGGCCGACATGGCGATGACGCCGCGCGCCCGCTCTTCCTTGGACAGGGTGACGAGCTTGGCCAGCGCGCCGCGCTCCTTGAACGAAGCGGTCACTTGCATGTTCTCGTACTTGACGCGAACATCACTGCCGGTGAGCGCGGCCAGGCGGGGGGCGGCCAGGAACGGCGTTCGCACGATGGCACCGGCGAGCGTTTCCGCCTTTTGGCGGATCGAGGCAAGGTTCGGACGATCTTGAAGCGATGACATGCTGCTTTTTCCATCATTTCAGCGGGGAGAATGGCCCGGAAAAAACCTGACCAAAAATCTGATGATTAAAATCTTCTCCTTGTGGAATCCCTGAACGTAATAAACCTTATGGAAGGCGGGCCAACACCCTTGCGCACGGTAGGTCTATCGGCTAACCGTGCCTCAGGCAATTGTGACTGAATGTTGTTTGGCGTTGCGCTATGGGTTGGCTGACGAACGGCCTGTCCCGAGATTCGAAAGAGGCACGGAATGGACGCACTCCTTCGAGACTACCTGCCAGTGATCATCTTCCTGGGCGTCGCCCTGGTGATCGGGCTGGCGCTTCTGGTCTCCCCTTTCATCCTCGCCTTCAAGAGCCCCGATCCGGAGAAGCTCAGCGCCTACGAATGCGGCTTCAATGCCTTTGACGATGCGCGCATGAAGTTCGACGTCCGCTACTACCTGGTGGCGATCCTGTTCATCATCTTCGACCTCGAAGTGGCGTTCCTGTTTCCCTGGGCCCTGGCCTTCAAGGAAGTGGGCCTGTTCGGGTTCTGGGCGATGATGGCCTTCCTGGGCATTCTCACCGTCGGCTTTGTTTACGAGTGGAAGAAGGGGGCTCTGGAATGGGACTGAGCACCAGGGAAACGTTGGTGGCGCCGGCGCCCAAGGGGCTGGTCGATCCCAACACTGGCAAGCCGCTGGGCACCGACGATCCGTTTTTCGCCGGCATCAATGACGAGCTCGGCGACAAGGGCTTTCTCGTCACCTCCACCGAGGAGTTGATTCACTGGGCCCGCACCGGCTCGCTGATGTGGATGACCTTCGGTCTGGCCTGTTGCGCCGTCGAGATGAT
>CALMMQ010000103.1 GCA_937868725.1 uncultured Pleomorphomonas sp. | reverse complement strand
TGTACTGGCCGGGTTTTGCTCCGCCCAATGGCCGGGTTTTACGCCGCCGTTGACATCCCAGACCGCGTCCTGCAGCTCGCTCTTGCGCACCATGGTGAGCAAGATCAGGCGCAGGCCGAGCCGGATGGTAGGCAGGGTCAGCACGTGCTCGATCTGCTGCAGCATGATCTTGATCTCGGCCGGCGACAGCGCCCGATCCTTCGGTTGGAAGGTCGCGATCGAGGCCGGCCCCACCTCGTCGGCCGGGTTCGGCACCTTCTCGCCGTGCAGGATGGCGAAGGCGAAGATCTGTTTGACGATGTCTCGGGCGTGGATGGCAGTCGCCGGCGCACCGCGCTCCTTCACCTTGGCGCAGAGCTGGCGCAGATCGTCCGGGGTCACCTCGGTCAGAAGCCGGTTCTTCCAGGCGGGAAGAATGTCTCGGTAGAGGACAGCCTTGCGCATCGAGCGGGTGCTTTCCGCCATGCGCGCTTCCTTGATCCACAAGTCGCTGACTGCACCGAAGCTGCGCTCCATGGCCTTGCGCCGCTTGTCGCGCTGTTTCTCGTGGGCAGGAGAAAGTCCCTCTGCCACCAGCTTGCGGGCGGCGATGCAGCGCTCCCGCGCTTCGGCGAGCGTGACGCCATCGGGACCGTACCGGCCGATGGTCAGCGTCTCCCTCCGGCCATTCAGGCGGTAGTCGTAGCGGAACGAGATTTGGCCTGATGTGGCGACGGAAACATACATACCGTCCCGATCAGCCACCTTGTACAGTTTCTCTTTTGGTTTCAGCCTCTTAATAGCCATGTCAGTGAGCATTGGAATGGCCTCGTTGATGATCGAAAACTCATCTTGAGACCAGATTCTACCGTCAAATTCGATACCGTCAATCGTCTCGTAAAACCCATATAAATCAATTGGTTGATTTCAAATCAAGCAATCATCTTCGATTTTTTGGCCGACGGTAGACGGAAAATTCGGCGAACGGCGAAAAATGCATACCGCCGCCTGCACCGTCGGAGTCCACCGCTTCAAGGCGATAGGCTCCGAAAGTGCCCGCTTGACTTTTTGTTTGATTTCAGATAGTTGTAAGGAAATATTGATAGTTCGCGAAACGCCGCGAACCACATCATTTCATTCCCACTCGATGGTTCCCGGCGGCTTGCTGGTCACGTCGTAGACGACGCGGTTGACGCCCTTGACCTCGTTGATGATGCGGGTGGCGGCGCGGCCGAGGAAGGCCATATCGAAGGGGTAGAAATCGGCCGTCATGCCATCGACCGAGGTGACGGCGCGCAGCGCCAGCACGCGGTCATAGGTGCGGCCATCGCCCATGACGCCCACCGTCTGTACCGGCAGCAACACTGAGAACGCCTGCCAGATCTGGTCGTAGAGACCGGCCTTGCGGATCTCGTCGAGATAGATGGCGTCGGCCTTCCTGAGGATGTCCAGCTTCTCGCGCGTCACCCCGCCCGGCAGGCGGATGGCGAGACCGGGGCCGGGGAACGGATGCCGGCCGATGAAGCTGTCGGGCAGCCCGAGTTCGCGGCCGAGGGCGCGCACTTCGTCCTTGAAGAGTTCGCGCAAGGGCTCGACCAACTTCATGTTCATGCGATCCGGCAGACCGCCGACGTTGTGGTGGCTCTTGATGGTCACCGACGGACCGCCGGAGAAGCTGACACTCTCGATGACGTCGGGGTAAAGCGTACCCTGGGCGAGGAAGGTCGGCGCGCCGCGACCGTCGGCGGCAATCTTCTTGGCCTCGGCCTCGAACACCTCGATGAACAGGCGGCCGATGGTCTTGCGCTTCTTTTCCGGATCGGCCTCGCCTTCAAGCTGACCGATGAAAAGATCAGACGCATCAACATGTACCAGTGGAATGTTATAGTGATCTCTGAACATTCCGACCACCTGCTCGCTCTCGCCGAGGCGCATCAGGCCGTGGTCGACGTAGACGCAGGTGAGCTGGTCGCCGATGGCTTCGTGGATCAGCACCGCCGCCACCGAACTGTCGACGCCGCCGGACAGCGCGCAGAGGACACGCTCTTTGCCGACCTGGTCACGGATCTTCTGGATCATCTCGGCGCGATAGGCGGCCATGGTCCAGTCGGACTTGAGGCCGACGATGTTGCGCACGAAGTTGGCGATCAGCTTGCCGCCGTCGGGCGTATGAACCACTTCGGGGTGGAACATGGTGGTGTAGTAGCGCCGGGCCTCGTTGACACAGATGGCGAACGGCGCGTTCTCGGAAATGCCGATGACCTCGAAGCCCTCGGGGGCGCGGGTGACGCGGTCGCCGTGGCTCATCCACACCGGATACTTGTTGCCGACCTGCCAGAAGCCTTCGAACAGCGGCGAGGCCTTGAGGATCTCGACGTCGGCGCGACCGAACTCGGCCGCATGCCCGCCCTCGACCTCACCGCCGAGCTGCACGGCCATGGTCTGCTGGCCATAGCAGATGGCCAGGATGGGCACGCCGCTGGCGAAGGCTGCTTCCGGTGCCCGTGGCGAGCCGTCGCGCGTCACCGAGTCAGGACCGCCGGAGAAGATCACGCCCCTGGGCTGCAGCTTGTCGAAGGCAGCGGCGGCCGACTGGTAGGGATGGATCTCGCAGTAGACACCGAGTTCGCGCACGCGGCGAGCGATGAGCTGCGTCACCTGGCTGCCGAAATCGATGATCAGGAGGCTTTCGTGGGCGGTCATGGGGGCTCCTTGCCGTCAAGGTCGCAAAGGATCAAGCCGTTGCGTTAAGGCGTGAACGCCCGTCCGGCAAGGGCAAATTTGCGGCGGGCGCGGGTTGTCAAGCGCTGCGGCGGCGGCCGTCACGCCCGACGATCCAGAATGGCGACGAAGAAGCCGTCGGTGCCGGTGGCCAGCGGCGTCATGCGCAGCATGTGACCACCGTCGCGGCCGGCCAGTACGGTGGTAACAGGCGCCTCCTTGCCGGTGACGGTGGCGAAGGCCGCCGCCGCCTCGCCAAGGGCGAAGCCGGGCGTGCGCTCAAGGAAGGCCGCCATCTGCTCCTCGTTCTCCTGCGGCAGCACCGAACAGGTGACGTAGACGATGCGGCCACCGGGCGCCACCAGCGCGGCCGCCCGGTCGAGCACCGTCGCCTGTTCGCGCAGGCGCAGATCAAGGGCGCCGGGGGCGAGGCGCCACTTGGCGTCGGGGCGGCGGCGCCAGGTGCCCGAACCGGTGCACGGGGCATCGACCAGCACCAGGTCGGCCCGACCCTTGAGATCGGCGAGGGCATCGCCTTCCTTGCGGGGCTCGCGGATCTGGATGTTGCGGGCACCGGCCCGCTCGATGCGATCGACGATGTCGCCGAAGCGGCGGCGATTGTTGTCGTAGGCGTAGATCTGGCCGTGGTTGTCGAAGGCAGCGGCCAACGCCAGCGCCTTGCCGCCACCACCGGCGCAGAGATCGATAGCCTGACGGCCGCCACCCGTCGCCGCCACCAGCGAGGCCAGCTGGCTGCCCTCGTCCTGAATTTCGAACCAGCCGCGCTTGTAGGAGAGCTCGGCGGCGGCGTTACCCGGCTTGAGATCGGCGTCGCCGGTAGGGATGCGGATGCCAAGCGGCGACCAGTCGCACGCCTTGGCGTCAAGATGGCCGAGACTGGCCAGCACGGCCTCGCGCGTGCTCTTGAGGCTGTTGACGCGCAGGTCGACGTGCGCGCGACCGGCCAGCGCCCGCCCCTCCTCGATCAGCCGATCGCCGAACGAGCGGCGGAGCGAGGGCTCCAGCCATTCGGGAAAATCGCCCTTGACCCAGTCGGCAACATCGTCGGCGATGGCGCAGGCGGCAAGACGGGCGCGTTCGTCGTCGGTCAATGGAGCGGGCGCGAAGCGATCGTCGGCGAAGCCGGCCGCCAGGGCCTCGACACTGCGGCCCCAGATGCAGACGGTGGCCGCCAACACCAGAGCGCGCGGCGTATCGGCCTGCATGATGGCGCCGAGCGAGGCCTTGCGCCGCATGACGTCGAACACCAGATTGCCGATGGCGCCGCGATCCTTGGACCCGGCAAAACGGTGAGTCAGGCCCCAGTCCTTGAGCGCATCCTGTACCGGCCGGCGCGTCCGTTCGACGTCGCTCAACACTTCGATCGCCGCCGCGATCCTGCCGCTGTCCTTCATCTCGTCCAATCCTTCGGTTGACCCGTCAATCGTGCCGGCACAATGAAACAACTGGCCACCGGGAGCAAGTCCAGGTGGCCAGTGGCAACGGCGCTGGACGCGCCAAAACGGCGCGCCCGCTATCGGTCTTGGGCGCCTGGCGCCTGGGCGATCAGGCGGCGCCGGGGTAGTTCGGGCTTTCGCGGGTGATCGTCACGTCGTGGGCGTGGCTCTCGCGCATGCCGGCCGAAGAGATGCGGACAAAGCGCGCCCGCTCCTGCAGGTCGGGAATGGTCTTGGCGCCGACGTAGCCCATGGCGGCGCGGACGCCGCCGACCAGTTGATGGACGACGGAAGCGAGCGGCCCCTTGTAGGGCACCTGGCCTTCGATGCCTTCCGGCACCAGCTTCAGCGCGTCGCGCACTTCGGCCTGGAAGTAACGATCGGCCGAACCGCGGGCCATGGCGCCCACCGAGCCCATGCCGCGGTAGCTCTTGTAAGAGCGGCCCTGGTAGAGATAGACCTCGCCGGGGCTTTCGTCGGTGCCGGCCAGGAGCGAGCCGATCATGCACACCGACGCGCCGGCGGCCAGCGCCTTGGCGCAATCGCCGGAGAAGCGGATACCGCCGTCGGCGATCACCGGCACGCCGGCTTCGCGCGCCGCCGCCACCGATTCCATGATCGCCGTCAGCTGCGGCACGCCGACACCGGCGACGATGCGGGTGGTGCAGATCGAGCCCGGACCGATGCCGACCTTGACGGCGTCGGCGCCAGCGTCGATCAGCGCCTTGGTGCCGTCACCGGTGGCGACGTTGCCGGCGATGACCTGCACGTGGTTGGAGAGCTTCTTGACCTTGGTGACGGCTTGCAGCACGCGCTCGGAATGGCCGTGGGCGGTGTCGAGCACCAGGACGTCGACGCCGGCGTCGATCAGCAGCTGCGACCGCTCATAACCCTGATCGCCGACGGTGGTGGCGGCGGCGACACGCAGGCGACCCTGATCGTCCTTGCAGGCGTTGGGGTTGAGGCGGGCCTTCTCGATGTCCTTGACGGTGATCAGGCCGACGCAATGGTAATTCTCGTCGACAACGATCAGCTTCTCGATGCGGTGCTGGTGCAGCAGGCGCTTGGCCTCTTCGTGGCTGACGCCTTCGCGCACCGTGATGAGGTTCTCGCGCGTCATCAGTTCGTAGACGCGCTGGCTGGGGTCGGAGGCGAAGCGGACGTCGCGGTTGGTCAGAATGCCGACGAGGCGACCGTGGGTGCGGCTGCCCTCCCCGGCGTTCTCGACGACGGGAATGCCGGAGATGTCATGCGACTTCATGAGGTCGAGAGCATCCTTCAGCGTCGCTTCCGGGCCGATGACCACGGGGTTGACGACCATGCCGCTCTCGAACTTCTTCACCTGACGGACGTTCTCGGCCTGGATGTCGGGCGTGAGGTTGCGGTGGATGACGCCCATGCCGCCGGCCTGGGCCATGGCGATGGCCAGACGCGCTTCGGTGACCGTGTCCATGGCCGACGACAGCAGCGGAATGTTGAGCTCGATGTTGCGCGTCAGGCGGGTGCGGACGTCGGTTTCCGACGGCATGACCTCGGAATGACCGGGCTTGAGCAGCACGTCGTCGAAGGTGAGCGCCAGTTCCCCACCATGAACGGGATCGAAGAATGCTGCCATTGCCAACTCCTGGGTTCGGTCTATCAACGGGTATGAAAAAAGGCTCTGTCCGAAATCGCGGCGCATCGGCGACTTGGGAAGAGGAAAGCGTAGACGATTGAGGTTGGCGGCGGTCTTTAACATGGCGATACGGTCATGGGAAGGGCCAACGGCCATCGCGTCTAACACGGATGCGCTCAACGCATAGCTCTCGAGGCCGCAACCGGACACCAGATGCTGCGTTTGTCAGGCGGCGCCGATCTCGTCGACAAAGCCAAGAACACCGCGAATGTCGTCGCAGGTGCGCAGGCGCGGATGGTCGGGATCGGGCGCCTCGACGGCGCGCTCGTAGGCCCAGGTCAGTTCGTGCGGCACGTGGACGGCAAAGGCGCCGGCCTCGAGGGCGGGCAGGATGTCCGAGCGCAGTGAGTTGCCAACCATCAGGCTGCGGTCGGCGCCATCGCCATGGATGGCGAAGACGTGGGCGTAAGTAGCGGCCGTCTTGTCCGAGACGATCTCGACACCGGAGAACAGTTCGCCCAGCCCCGATTGGGCCAGCTTGCGCTCCTGATCGAACAGATCGCCCTTGGTGATCAGCACCAGACGAAAGCGGCCGGCCAGAGCGTCGAGCGTTTCGCGCACGTGCGGCAGCGTCTCGATGGGAAAGGACAGCATGGCGCGGCCGAGGGCCAGGATCTCGTCGATGACGGCGACGGGCAGGCGCTGGTCGCTCACCTCCAGCGCCGTCTCGATCATCGACAGCGTGAAGCCCTTGGCACCGAAACCGTAGAGCTTGAGATTGCGCCGCTCGGTGGCCAGCAGCCGCTCGGCCAGGTGGTCGGGATCGGCGTGATCGGCAAGCAGCGCCTGGAAGCGATCCTCGGTCAAGCGGAAGAAGCGCTCGTTCTGCCACAGCGTGTCATCGGCGTCGAAGCCGATGGTGGTGATGCCAGAGGCCATGTTCACACCTTCCGCGTTGGCCCTGCCCGATCGCGGCGCTGCTCGGTTGTCGGCCGGGGCGTGGGCGGCTATAGCTCGTCACCCACTTCACGCCAACGGAAGCCGCTCGCGATGACCCAGCCCATCAAAGGCCTGTTGTTCGACAAGGACGGTACGCTGATCGACTACCACCTGAGCTGGGGACCGATCAACCATGCCGCCATCCGTATCGCCTCGGCCGGCGACGCAGCCCTCGGGGAGCGGCTCTACGCCATTGGCGGCATGGATCGGCAAAGCGGCGTCACCGCCGCCGACAGCCTGCTGGCGGCTGGCCACACGCGCGAGATCGCGGCCGCCTTCATCGCCGCCGGCAGTCCGTTCGAGATCGACGAGCTCGTCGAAACCTTCGACGCGCTGTTCACCGCGTCGGCGGCCAGTGCCGTGCCGGTCACCGACCTGGAAACCGTGTTCGCCGGCCTGCGCCAGCGCGGTTATCGCCTCGGCATCGCCTCTTCGGACAGCGAGGCAGCCATCCGCCGGCTGGTCGACCGCTTCGACCTCGGCGGCCACCTCGACTTCATCGCCGGCTATGACAGCGGTCACGGCTTCAAGCCGGGGCCGGGCATGGTGCACGGCTTCGCCGCCGCCGTCGGCCTCGACCCTTCGGCCATCGCCGTCATCGGCGACAACCTGCACGACATGCTGATGGGCCGCTCGGCCGGCGCTGGCCGTTGCGTCGGCGTCCTGTCGGGCACCGGCACGCGGACGACGCTTGCCGGGCTGGCCGACATCTGCCTTGCCGACATCGGCGAGCTGGCCGCCTGGCTCGAGGCGACGGCGTGAACCTCAGGCGAGATGGGCGTGGGCCAGGGCACGATCCTTGAGATCGCGGAACTTGGCCGAGAGATCGGCGAGCTTGGCGTCCCACTCCGGATCGGGGACCTGATCCTTGATGGTGGCGAAATAGACCTCCATCAGGCAGGCGATGGCGAACGGCTCGAACACGGCCGCTTTCAGCGCCCAGGCGAACACCACGGCGGCGACGATGGCCCAGAACGAGGCCGAGCCGGGGAAGATCCAGAAGATCGCCGCCATCGGGGCCAGCATGACCAGGAAGACCAGGAACGACAACAGGTAGAGCCACAGCGTCAGCCACAGGGCGTTCTTCAGCATCAGTTTGCCGTTCTGGGCGTAGAGCACCAGGCCGTGGCGCGCTCCCTCCCACGGGTTGGCGGTGCCGGTGCGGATGTTGTAGGCGAGAATCAATTCGTCGACATAGGTCAGAGCCATGCGGATGACGGCGTTGACGAAGCGAACGAGCCCGTCGAGGCCCGGCAGCGGGATGATCGCCGCCACCCCGCCGAGCAGGCCGGTAATGGTGCCGACAACCGCCTTGACGATCTGGTCGAGGGCGAACAGGGCGTTGGCTTCACCGAAGCGGGCCGTTACCTCGGCCTTGGCATAGTCGATCTGGCTCTGGCCAGCCGGCAGGTCTTCGCCCTCGATCAACTTGACCAGGACGGCGATATGGCCGGCCTTGACGATGTAGAGAATGTATTCGCGCACCCAGTAGACGGCCACTGACACCACGACGAAGCCAGCGAGGCCGCCGAATACGCCGTAGCTGGAGGGATCGTCGCTGATGTGACCGAGGCCGTAACCGATGGCGGCGCCGCCGCCGGTGGCGATGATGTAGGCGAGCGTGATGCCGAAATAGATGACGAGGCGCAGGGCAATGAACGGCGCGGTTCGCACCATCAGGCCGATGGCGCGGGCAATGTTGAAGTCCCACATGCTGAAGTCCCCCGCTGCGGGCTGCAATGGCCGCCAAAATAGCTTACGGCGGCGGATTCGAGAACGGGGCATCGGCAATCGGCCGTTGACAAGGCGGCGGCCATGGCGCCATCAGTCGCCGGTCTCCAACTTTCGGATCGAACCATGCAAGCCGGTCGCGACATCGCCCTACTCCTCGACATCATGACCCGGCTGCGCGACCCAGCGGTCGGCTGCGCCTGGGATGCGGTGCAGACCTTCGAGACCATCGCCCCCTACACCATCGAGGAAGCCTACGAGGTGGCCGAGGCCATCGCCCGCGGTGATCGCGGCGACATGTGCGACGAACTCGGCGATCTCTTGCTGCAGGTGGTGTTTCACGCCCGCATGGGCGAAGAGGAAGGCTCGTTCGATTTCGGCGATGTGGTCGAAGCCATCACCGCCAAGATGATCCGCCGGCATCCCCACGTCTTCGGCGACGAGGACACGCGCTCACCGCACATGGCCAAGGGCGCCTGGGAGCGCATCAAGGCGGAAGAGAAGGCGCAGAAGGCACGGCGCAAAGGCGAGGCGGCGGCGGCGAAAAGCCTGCTTGACGACGTGTCGGTGGCCATGCCGCCGCTGGCCCGGGCCGTCAAGTTGCAGGCCAAGGCCGGAACGGTCGGGTTCGACTGGAACGACCCCAAGGCGGTGATCGCCAAGGTGCGCGAGGAGCTCGACGAACTGGAGCGCGAGCTGGATGGCCACGGCGCGCGGGCCGACATCGAGGCGGAACTTGGCGACGTGCTGTTCGCGCTGGCCAACTTCGGCCGGCATCTCGGCATCGATCCGGATGGCGCGGTGCGCGTCACCAACGAAAAGTTTCGCCGGCGCTTTGCCTATATCGAACGGAAGCTCGGGGAAGTGGGCCGATCGCCCAGGGATGCGTCGCTCGCCGAGATGGAAGCGCTGTGGCAAGAGGCCAAGACAGGCGCTTGAAGGCGGCTTCCACAGGAAGCTGGACGCTGGTGGGCTGCGAAAGCCCGGTCAGCACCCCGTCAGGCGGACAAACACAGTCCGCTCAACGGGAGGCTGGAGGGGCGGCCATTGGCAAACACGCCCATTGCATCGTGGTCACGCGCATTCATCTGCACGGGACGCTGGCGGTAGATTTCCACCGGCGGGCCGGCCATGCGGCGAGCGCTGGCCCCGGCCCGGTGAGAGGCGCCGAAACCGGTCATCAGAAGGCGCTCGTGTTGCGACGGCGGAACAGGCCGCGATCGATTTCGCGCTGACGGTACTCAAGGTCGAAGCGGTCGGTGGCTTCGTTGAGGTAGGCCATCTCGCGATCGGCGGCGGGGGTGCCACGCAGGGCGCGGGCGACGTTCTTGAACTGAGAGAACATGGTGTTCATCCTTTTCTGGTCTCGGACGATCGTTTCGTCTTTTCGTCCGTATTCTTTTTTCTGTTCTTACGAGACTGCATATAGACCTTCGATTATGGAAATCCAATGACCGATGTGCATTTCCGCTATGCGGATCATGGGGGAACAGCTCAGAAATTCTAAGGGCGGCCCAAAGATAATCTGATGGTCGCCATGGCGCCCAAGTACGCCGGCGATCGGCCAACCGCCTGAATTCCGCGGGCTTTTCCCTAATACGAAGGTCTAAGAGATGGCAAAAGCGCCCCGGGCTGGCGAGCCGCGCGGCGCTGAACAGAGGATGGCGATGGGGAGGAAAAATGCCCTGATAGGGCAGATGGACGACCAGACCGGCGTCCAGCGCATGCATGCGCGGTCGGCAGGGCGAGGAAGGACACGCCCTGCCCGACTCGGAAAGTCAGAAACCGAGCCTGCTGTTTTTACGGAACATTCCATTGTCGACCTGGCGCTGGCGATACTCGAGGTCGATGCGGTCACCGGCTTCGGCGAGGTACGCCTGTTCCAGATCGGCGGTGTTGGGAATGCGCAGCGCGCGAACGGCCTTCTTGAACTGAGTGAACATCTGGCTGACTTTCCTGTCGTGCGTCGGGGCGCCGGTTGCGGCCGCCCTTGAGCCCATTGGGGTGTTACACGACCAAAAATAATGGTTTTTACGCATGCCACCATGAACTGGATTGCAGGGCCGCCATGCGCAGCCCGAACGGCTGCATTAATAGATCTTTACTACCGGCAAAGACTAACTGTGCAACGGAAAGGTTTGCGGCTGAAAGGTGGCCAGGACACGGCCAGAGATTGCCGGCGGGCCGAGCACAGGCACAGAACCGCCGACGCCGGAAAGGCGCCGTCGGCAGGAACAGTCGGGCAAAGGGGGAGAGGTCAGCCGACGGGCAGTTCGATCGTCAGACCGTCGTGCGCCGGCACGACGTCGGCCGGCAGGCGCGCCAGCAGCGTCCGGTAGTCGAGGTCGTGGTGCATGTGCGTGAGGATCGTCCGGCCGGCACCGACACGGCGAGCGGCGGCGATGGCCTCATCCACCGAGAAGTGGCTGACGTGCGGCTTGTAGCGCAGAGCATCGACGATGAACACGTCGACACCGGCGATCAGCGGCCAGGTCGCGTCGGGGATGGCGCTGACGTCGGCCGAGTAGGCAAAGCGGCCGACGCGATAGCCGATCGAGGTGATGTCGCCGTGCACCTGCTCATAGGGCAGCAGTTCGATGGGGCCGCCCTCACCATCGATGGTGAACGGCCGCCCCGGCTCGACGCGATGGTCGGTGACGATGGGCGGATAGCCCGACCCTTCCGGCGTTTCGAAGCAATAGCCGAACGCCTGGCGCAGCCGGGCCGAAGTTGCCGCGTCGGCCCACACCGGCACGCGGTGGCCGCGGTTGAAGAAGAACTGCCGCAGTTCGTCGATGCCGTGGATGTGGTCGGCGTGGGCGTGGGTGTAGACGATGGCGTCGGCGGTGCCGACGTTGGCGCGCAGCACCTGTTCGCGAAAATCCGGACCGGTGTCGACGATGACGCGGGTGACGCCGCGCCCGGCGATGCGCTCGATCATCAGCGACGAGCGCAGGCGGCGATTGCGCGGCTCCTGCGGATCGCAGGCGCCCCAGTCGTTGCCGATGCGCGGCACGCCGGGCGACGAGCCGCAGCCGAGAAAGGTCAGCCGGTAGCGCGCCTCGGTCATGAGCGGAAAGCTCCTTCGGGCACCTTGGAGAACAGGCGGCGGAAGTTGGCGGTGGTCGTCGCCGCCATCTCGGCCGGGCTGACGCCCTTGAGTTCGGCCAGCACCTGCAGCGTATGGGCGACGTAGGCCGGCTCGTTGCGCTTGCCGCGCCAGGGCTGCGGCGCCAGATAGGGGGCGTCGGTCTCCACCAGCAGCCGGTCCATCGGCACGTCGCTGGCGATATCGCGCAGTTCGGCCGAGCGTTTGAAGGTGAGTATGCCGGAGAACGAGATGCCGAGGCCGAGCGCCACGGCCCGCTCCATCAGTTGCCGGCTCGACGAGAAGCAGTGCAGCAGGGCGGTGAACGTGCCCCTCGCCTGCTCGTCCTCGAGGATGGCGATCATGTCGTCGTCGGCGTCGCGCGAGTGGATGACCAGCGGCAGGCCGGTCCGGCGCGCCGCGTCGATGTGGCGGCGGAACATCGCCGCCTGATCGGGTCGGGGCGAGCTATCATAGAAATAGTCGAGCCCGGATTCGCCGATGGCGACGCACTTGGGATGGGCGGCAAGGCGGACGAGATCGTCGGCGGTGACGTCTATCTCCTCGGCGGCCTCGTGCGGATGCGTGCCGACGGAACAGAAGACGGTGTCGTGGCTGTCGGCGATGGCGGCGATGTCGGCAAAGCGACGAACGCGGGTGCAGATGGTCACCATCAGACCAACGTCGGCAGCCTTGGCGCGGGCGATCAGGTCATCGGCTTGCCCAGCGAAATCGGGGAAGTCCAGATGGCAGTGACTATCGACGATCATGACGCCTCTATACGGATATTCGCGGATATCGTCTTGCGGGCATAGCGCCGCGCCCGACCGCTGTCGAGGGGGAGCTGGTGACAATCGTGCCGCCGGGGACGGCGCGGAACCGCGATGGCCCGCCGCCCCGGCAGCATCTGGTTCAGCTCGCGGCCTTCTCGACGTAGCGCGGGAAGATGCCGACCGGGGCGGGCAGCGCCACGCCACCGGTGAGCTTGCCGGCTTCGCCGAGGTGGGCGAAATCGCGCGCCGCCTCATCGAGGGCCAGCAGGTCGAGCAGCTTGGCGGCCGAGCCCGGCATCACCGGCTGGATGAGGATGCCGACGTTGCGCAGCACCTCGGCGGTCACCCACATGATGGTGGCAAAGCGCGCCTCGTCGGTCTTGCGCACCGTCCACGGCGCTTCGGCGTCGAAGTAGCGGTTGGCTTCGCCGAGCACGCCCCAGATGGCGTTGAGCGCCTGGTGGATCTGCTGGGTGGCGAAGGCTTCGCGGCAGGCGGCGAGCAGCCCGTAGGTCGAGGCCAGAATGGCCTCATCGGCATCGGTCAGCGCGCCCGGCACCGGCAGCACGCCGCCAAGATTCTTGGCGATCATCGACAGCGAGCGCTGGGCGAGGTTGCCGAGATTGTTGGCGAGGTCGGCGTTCATGCGCGCCACGATGGCCTCGTGGCTGTAGCTGCCATCCTGGCCGAACGACACTTCGCGCAAGAAGAAGTAGCGCACGGGATCGAGGCCGTAGGCGTCGACCATTTCCTGCGGTCCGACGACGTTGCCGAGCGACTTCGACATCTTCTCACCGCGGTTGAACAGGAAGCCGTGGGCGTAGACGCGGCGCGGCAGCGGCACGCCGGCGCTCATCAGGAAGGCCGGCCAGTAGACGGTGTGGAAGCGGACGATATCCTTGCCGATGATGTGCAGCGCCGGCCAGTATTTCTGGAACAGCTCGGCCTGCATGTCGGGATAGCCGAGCGCCGTGATGTAGTTGGTGAGCGCGTCGACCCAGACGTACATGACATGCTTGGGATTGCCCGGCACCGGGATACCCCAGTCGAAGGTGGTGCGGGAAATCGACAGGTCCTTGAGGCCGCTCTTGACGAAGGAGATCACCTCGTTGCGCCGCTCGTCCGGGCCGATGAAGTCGGGCTGCGCCTCGTAGAGGGCCAGGAGCTTGTCCTGATAGGCGCTGAGGCGGAAGAAGTAGCTCTCCTCCTCGACCCATTCGACGGGCGTGCCCTGGGCGCCGAAGCGGATGCCGTCTTCGGAGACGACAGTCTCTTCCTCGGCGTAGTAGGCCTCGTCGCGCACCGAATACCAACCGGCGTACTTGTTGAGGTAGATGTCGCCGTTCTTCTCCATCGCCTCCCAGATGGCCTGACACGACGTCTTGTGCCGCTCCTCGGTGGTGCGGATGAAGTCGTCGTTGGACAGGCCGAGCAGCTTGGTCATCTCGATGAAGCGGGCCGAGTTGCGGTCGGCGAGTTCGCGGGCGGTGATGCCCTCCTTGCGCGCCGTCTGCAGCATCTTGATGCCGTGTTCGTCGGTACCGGTCAGAAAACGGACGTCGTAGCCGTCGAGCCGCATGAACCGGGCGATCACATCGGTGGCCATATCCTCGTAGGCGTGGCCGATATGAGGAGCGCCGTTGGGATAGCTGATGGCTGTCGTGATGTAGAACGTCGGTTTCATGAGCTTTTCGCTTTGGTTCTGAACGGGTCGCGCCTTTGGCGATCGACGACCCTGGACTTGGGCATTGCCGCCCTCCTCCCAATACCTAGATCCGGGCCGTAACCGCAAGGCTCTGGATCAGCGAAACGACGGCCTGACGGCGATCGAGGTTCAATCCGTCGGTCTCGGCGGCGATCCGCCCCACCGTCTCCCAGGCCGCGGCGATGGCGTTGAGGTTGGCCACCGGCGCCCGCTGGCTGAGGCGCAGGGCGTGCGACAGGTGGTCGCGGCAAAGATCGACGCAAAGATCGAAGTTGTCGCTGCCCTTGCGGCCGGCGACGGCGTCGGCAAAGCGGTAGAGGCGCGCGCGGTCGACCGTGGGAAAGCCGTCGGCCAGCGCCCGGAACAGGCCGTAGAGAGCCAGACCGTCGCGCTCGATGCATTCGATGGCCCGCCGTACCGAACCTTCGGCCAGGGCGGCCAGCGCCGGCTTGTCGCCCTCATCGACCGCGACGCCCAGGAGATCGAGCGTCTTGTCGAGATCGTCGGCGCCGAGCGGTTCCAGCGCCAGACGGCGGCAGCGCGAACGGATGGTCGGCAGCAGCCGGCCCGGCGCGTGGCTCAGCACCAGGAACAGCGACCGCTTGGGCGGCTCCTCCAGCATCTTGAGCAGGGCGTTGGCGGCCGAGGCGTTCATGTCGTCGGCGGCGTCGACGATGGCGATGCGGTAGCCGGCCGCGCCGGCGGCGTTGCCGAAGAAGCCGACCGTGCGGCGGATCTCGTCGACGGTCAGCTGTGTCTTCACCTTCTTGGTCTTGTCGTCGTAGGGCCGTTTGAGGTGCAGAAGATTGGGGTGAGCGCCGGTGGCCACCTGCGCGACGATGCGCGGATCAGCGGCGAGCACGCCCTCGCTTTCCGGCGGCGTCCGCTCGGGATCGGGGTGGCTGAGGGCGAAACGGGCGAAGCGGAAAGCCAGCGTCGCCTTGCCGATGCCCTTGGGGCCGGTGATGAGCCAGGCATGATGCATGCGGCCGGTGCGATAGGTGGCGTGCAGTTCCTCGGCGGCGGCGGCGTGACCGACGAGTTCGGCCTGCTGGCGCGGCAGCGGTACGCCGTCAATCCAGTCGGCCTCCTCGGAGAAATCGGCTTCCATGGCCACGGTTCAGCCACCCCCGGCAGCAAGGCCGAGCCGGGCCGTCACGGCGGCCCAGACGTCGGCGGCGACGGCGTCGGCCGACCGGTCGGCGTCGACGACGACGCAGCGTTGCGGCTCGCCGGCAGCGATGGCGAGGAAGGCGGCGCGGCGGGCGGCGTGGATGGCAAGCGAGTCGGCCTCGAACCGATCGCTGGCCGCTTCGCCGAGCCGGCTGGCCACCCGGGCCAGCCCGCGTTCGGCGGCAATGTCGAGCATCAGCGTCAGGTCAGGCCGGCAATCGCCGACGGCGGCGCGCTCAAGGGCATCGACGGTCGTCGGCGGCAGGCCACCGGCGGCGCCCTGATAGGCGCGGGTGGAGTCGGCGAAACGATCGGAGATGACGACGGCGCCGCGGCCGAGTGCCGGCTCGATCACCTCGGCAATGTGGTCGATGCGGGCGGCGGCGAAGAGATAGGCCTCGCCGAGCGTGCCCAGCGGCCGGGCGCGACCGGACAGCAGCAACTCGCGGATCGCTTCGGCACGCGGCGAACCGCCGGGCTCGCGCGTCGTCACCACCTCGAGGCCAAGCGTCCGCAACCGCTCGGCCAGCCGCCGCACCTGCGTCGACTTGCCGGCGCCCTCGCCGCCTTCGAAGGTGATGAACCTGCCACGCGCGCTCACGCCGTGCTCCCCGCTCAGATCATTTATGAAGGTCTATAGCGGCAATTGCGTCGCGCCACCAGCCAATGAGCAGTTCCTTGAAGCCGTCCAGTGCCCGCGTCCGCAAGTCGCCGAGCGGCACGTCGGCCGCCGCCGCCAGCGGCACCGACTGGTACAGGCGATCGTTGCTGTAGGCGACGAGACGGCCGAGCCGCTGGCCCTTGACGATCGGTGCCGGCACCGGCCCGTCATAGGTGACGGCGAGGCGGAATTCGGCGCGGCTGCCGTTGGGCAGGGTCATCATCAGCGGGGCGCCGCCGACGGTGGTGAGTGGCACCTCGTCGCTGGCGCCACCGAAAACACGGGCGCGGCCGACCACGGCCCCGGCGCCGAACAGTTCGTAGCGACCGTAATCGCCGAGGGCGGCCTCGATCAGCCGGCGGGCCTCCTTGTCGCGCTCGTCGACCGTCTTGAGGCCGGATAGCGCCACGATCACCCGCCGCTCGCCGCGCCGGGTGGCGATGACGCCGGCAAAGCCGCTCTGGTCGTCATAGGCCAGCACCAGCCCCTCGGTGCCCGGCAGCTCGCGCACCAGCCGCGTCTTGTTGGTCTGGGTGATCTTGTTCCAGGCGAACTCCGGCAACGCGTAGAGAGCATAGCGCTCGGGATAGGTGGCCGCGAGATAGCGGACCAGCGCCACCACGTCGGTCAGCGTCGTGCGGGACGTCGGATCGGGGAAGCCGGTGGGGTTGGCGTAGTGGGTACCGACCAGGCCGATGCGGGCGGCGACGGCGTTCATGCGGTCGGTGAAGCTCGATTCCGAACCGGTCAACCCCTCGGCCAAAACGATGGCGGCGTCGTTGGCATAGTCGACCGCGAGCCCTCTCAGGAGATCGCCGACCGAAACGTAGGAGCGGACGGCGGCGAACATGGTGGTGACGCGAGCCGGCGCGCCCCCGCTGCGCCAGGCGTGTTCGCTGACCTGATAGACGGTGGCGTCGGTGATTTCGTGGTTGGCCAGCGCCTCGAAGACGACGGCGGCGGTCATCAGCTTGGTGAAGTTGGCCGGGGCGATCGGCTCGTCTTCGCCACGGGCCAGCAGCAGCGACGACGTCGCCTCCTCGTAGACGATGACGCGCGGCGCGGCACTGTCGAGCGCGTGGGCCAGCCCGGTCATCGCCAGCGTCAAAACTGCCAGAACTATCAGAACGGTCCGCATGACAACGCCGAAGCTGCCTCCTCTGCTCGGGGCAGTCAACGATCAGGAGCCGGCGAACGTCAGACCCGCCGGCGGCCGGTGCGCAGAACCGGCATCAGCGGACGAGATGGGCGCCGGCCACACCGGCCCGGCTCGCTGCCTCGATGGCCGCGTCGGGCGTGGACTTGAGGGCGCTGAGCCGCAGCAGCTTCATCGGCTTGCCGTCGACCGACAGGTCGGAGACGGTCAGCTTGCCGTAGGGCGCGAGCACGGCCGTCAGGCGCTGGACATTGTCCGGATTGGAGAACACGCCAAGCTGAACGACGGCGCCCGTGAGCTTCGGAGCCGGCTCGCTCGCGCCAGACAACGCATGTAGCCGATCGACCAGCGACGACAGACCGACGCCGGCATCGACGTTGTCGACGGCGGCATAGGCGTTGGCGACGCGCTCGGCGGCGTAGCTCGACACCTGCGGCGGCAACGGCGGCAACACGGTGTTGCCGAACATGACCACCGGCTGGACCTTGGCGGAGATGGCCGGCGTCGACGAATAGCCAAGCGGCGGCAGCTGCATCGGCTGGCCGACGGCGGCAACCGTCATCGGGCTGCCGAGCACGTAGTCGGCCGGATCGGCCGACGCGATGGTCACGTACTGGAACGTCTCGACCGGGCGGGTCGGCGGCAGCACGTTGAAGGCGGGAGCCGGCGTGCCGACCATGTTGTCGGCGCTGGCCACCACGACGGGAGCCGGCTGGGCCGGGGCTGGCGTGCGGGCGGCCCGGACAGGGGCGGCCGGCTGGTCGCTGCCACCGAACACACCGAACACGCTCTTGACGCCCGGAATGGATTCGACGGCGGCCAGCATGATGTTGGGCCGATCGGTCGTGGTCGGCTGATCCAGCGCTGGACCGCGATAGGAAGCCAGAAGGTACGGCGTATCGTCGCCCTCGACCGGCGCCGGACCGACGTATTCGACCTGAATCTTGGCGACACCCGCCTGCTTGACGCCGAGCATTTCGGCGGCACGCTGCGACATGTCGAGCACGCGATTGGAATGATAGGGACCGCGATCGTTGACGCGGACGATGACGCTGCGGCCACTCGACAGGCTGGTCAGACGGGCATAGGACGGCAGCGGCATGGTAGGATGGGCGGCAGAAATGCTGCCACGATCAAACACTTCGCCGTTGGCCGTACGACGGCCGTGGAAAGCGGTGCCGTACCAGCTGGCAAGCCCCACCGTCTTGTAGGACGGGTCAACGCGCGGCACGTAGGTCTTGCCGGCAACCTTGTACGGCTGACCCAGCATGGCGCGACCGCCCCCCTTGGGAACCGGCTGGCCATCGGCGACGACGCGCGGGCTCGGCGCCACGCCCAGCTTGGGGTCGACCTGCGGCTTGCCGGCGGCATGCCTGACACCCGACGTTGTTCCGCAACCGGCCAGGCCGATGGCAAGGGTCACCGTAGCGGCGACGACCACGAGGGTCTTCTTGTTGCGCGGAGAGAACGTGCCGGGCATCCCTGATTTCATCTCGCAAGCCTTGCCGTTTGGGACCGAACCCATCGCCTTCGTTGCGCCGGCCGAGCCGACGTCGCCAAAGACCAACCCAAGCGGTCATTGTCCACCAATGACCCACAGGATTCGCACAACAGTCCTAACTTCCTGTTAAGGAAGAAAACCCTGCCGCGATGAGTCAAACCCCCGTCAATCCATCAGAGCCCACGCCCGAAAAACGGGAATGTGCCGCTAACTATGTTCTACCCGCGTTGGTTTCGTCAGGCAAGGCCCAGATTCTGGGGGTCGAGTCTCCTCAACCCCCAATATGTCGTGTGGATAACTTGTAGAAGCGTCGACTCAAAGGCCGCGCGGCCCAAAACTGTTCGACTTCGGGAAGCCCAGCGGTGGCAAGCGACCGACAGAACCGCGGTCGCCGAGCCAGTCGGCCAGGTCGTCCAGGGTGCGCAGGAACACCCGGCCGGAACTGTCGGTCCAGGTCAGCCCCTTGTCGGCGGCAAAGACGCGGACATCGGCGATGCCGGCGTCCTTGTACTTCTGCAGCCGCACGCCCTTGCCACGCCCCATCTCGGCCACCTGATCGAGCCTGAACACCAGGAAGCGGCGGTTCTCGCCGATGATGGCGACGTGATCGCCCTCCACCGGCACCATCAGGCGCGCCTTCTGGCCGGCACCGACGTTGAGCACCTGCTTGCCCTTGCGCGTGGTGGCGATGAGATCGGTCTCGTTGGTGACGAAACCATAGCCGTCGGACGAAGCGATGAGCAGCTTGCGGCCGGGGCGATGGACGAACACGTCGACCACGTCGGCGCTGTCGTCGAGGTCGACCATCAGGCGGATCGGCTCGCCGGTGGAACGGCCGCCCGGCAGACGGTCGGCGCCGAGGGTGTAGACCTTGCCGTTGTCGGCCAGGATGATCAGCTTGTCGGTGGTCTCGGCCTTGAACGACAGCTTGAGCTGATCGCCGGCCTTGAACTGCAGGCCGCTGACGTCGTTGATGTGGCCCTTGAGCGTGCGGATCCAGCCCTTGTCGGAGACGACGACGGTGATCGGCTCGCGCTCGATGAAGGCGTGGGTGACGTCGCCGACGTCCTGAACGGCGCTGTCGGCGAAGCTGGTGCGGCGCTTGCCGATCGGCGTGTTCTCGCCGAAGGCCTTGGCGATTTCGCTGATCTGCCAGCGCACCGTCTTCCACTGCTTGCGTTCGGAAGCCAGAAGCTGCTCGATGTCGGCCTTTTCCTTGGAGAGTTCGCCGTGTTCCTTGCGGATCTCCATTTCCTCGAGCTTGCGCAGATTGCGCAGCCGCATGTTGAGCACGGCGTCGGCCTGGGTGTCGTTGAGCCCGAAGGCCGCCATCAGCTCCTTCTTCGGCTCGTCTTCCTCGCGGATGATGCGGATCACCTCGTCGAGGTTGAGGTAGGCGATGAGGAAGCCGTCGAGCAGTTCCAGGCGGGTGTTGATCTGGTCGAGGCGATGCTGCGAGCGGCGCACCAGCACCTCGCGCCGGTGGTCGAGCCATTCGCGCAGCACGTCACGCACGCCGAGCACGTTGGGGACCTGGCCGCGCGACAGCACGTTCATGTTCATCGGGATGCGGCTTTCAAGCTCGGACAGCTTGAACAGCGCCTCCATCATCAGCGCCGCGTCGACATTCTTGCTCTTGGGCACGATGACGACGCGGATGTCCTCGGTGGATTCGTCGCGGATGTCGTCGATGAGCGGCAGCTTGCGGTCGGTGATCAGCTCGGCGATCTTCTCGATCAGCTTGGCCTTCTGCACCTGATAGGGAATCTCGGTGACGACCACCTGCCAGGTACCGCGCTCAAGGTCCTCGCGCTCCCACTTGGCGCGGACGCGGAAGCCGCCCCGGCCGGTGCGGTAGGATTCGAGAATGCTCTCCGGGCTTTCGATGATGATGCCGCCGGTGGGAAAGTCGGGCCCCCGGATCGGGCCGTTGTCGCGGTCGACCAACCCTTCGACCGGCGTTTCCGGCGCGTCGATCAGCTTGATGGCGGCGGCGCAGATTTCGGCGGCGTTGTGGGTCGGAATGTTGGTGGCCATGCCGACGGCGATACCGGCCGAACCGTTGGCCAGCAGATTGGGGAAGGCGCCCGGCAGCACCACCGGTTCCTTGTCGGCCTGATCGTAGGTCTCGCGGAAGTCGACGGCGTCCTCGTCGAGACCGTCGAGCAGCAGCCGCGCCACTTCGGTCATGCGTGCTTCGGTGTAGCGCTGGGCGGCGGCGCTGTCGCCGTCGATGTTGCCGAAATTGCCCTGGCCGTCGACCAGCGGGTAGCGCTGGGAGAAATCCTGGGCGAGACGGACCAGCGCCTCATAGACGGCGCCGTCGCCGTGCGGGTGATACTTGCCGATGACGTCGCCGACGACGCGGGCGCACTTCTTGAACGCCTGGTCGGGATTGAGGTGCAGCAGGCGCATGGCATAGAGGATGCGCCGATGCACCGGCTTCAGCCCGTCGCGGACGTCGGGCAGCGCGCGATGCATGATGGTCGACAGCGCGTAGGCGAGGTAACGCTCTTCCAGCGCCTCGCGCAGGTTGATCGGCTCGACGCCGCCCGATGGAATCAGATCCTTGCCCATGGGGGCACTGGTAGAATCACCCCCGCCGAAGCGCAACACAAAGGCAAGCTCAGAGGCGTCGGGAGCCCGCCTTGTCCCCGGATTTGCGTCGCGGCAGGTTGGCGTGACGCCGTTGTCGTCTCATTCGGCCAGGAGATCGACCGCCTTGGCGTCGAGCGCCCGCACGGCATCGGCCGGCTTGAGGTTGACCTGCAGGCCGCGCTGACCGCCGTTCATGTAGACGGTCTCGTGCTCAAGCGCCGACACTTCGAACAGCGTCGTCACTCGCTTCTTCTGGCCGAACGGCGAGATGCCGCCGACGTGGTAGCCGGTGAAGCGCTCGGCGTCGGCCGGCTTCATCATGTGCGCCGATTTGCCGGCCACGGCGTGGGCCAGCTTCTTCATGCTGACCTCATGATCGGACGGCACGACGACGCAGACGGCCTTGCCGTCGACCTCGGCCATCAGCGTCTTGAGCACGCGGAACGGTTCGGCACCGATCGCCTCGGCCGCCTGCATGCCGATGCGGTCGGCGTCGGGGTCGTAGTCGTAGGTGACGAGGTCATACTTGACGCCGGCCTTGTCGAGGAACTGGGTGGCGCGGGTGGTTTTCGACATGCTTCGGCCTCCGGTGGGCGAGCGTTCAGGATGACGGTCGGAGCGGCCAGCAACAGCGGTCAGAGCCTGACCGACCGGCAGAACTCGACGATGGCGCGGTTGACCTGCGGCGCGCTCTCGGCGTGTGGCAGATGGCCGACATCCGGCAGCACCAGGCTGCCGCCACCGAAGGCGGCGATGGCCGGCACGTCGATGGGATTGACGCGATCGGCGGTGCCCCAGACGACGAAGCGCGGCACGTCATGCTCGCGGACGATGGCATAGGCCGGCGTCATTTCGCCGTGCATGCCGCGCATGGCAACGGCGATGCGCGTCAGCGCCTCGCGGCGGCCCGGCCGCTCGAGCTCGGCCAGTACGTAGGCGACCATGGTCTTGTTGATCAGCCCCGGCCGGGCGACAAGGCGCTGCAGCAGCCATTGCGCCGTACCCGCCTCCTCAAGCGCCGGGTAGGACATGATGAAGGCGTCATCGATGTCGGAGACGAAGCCGCCCGGCGACAGCAGGGTCAGCGACCCCACCAGCTCTGGCCGCAGATGATAGAGACGGGCGGCGATGGCACCACCGAGCGAATGGCCGACGATGTGGACGCGGGCCAGGCCGTTGCTATCGAGGGCGGCGGCCACGGCTCGGGTCAGCGTGGTGATGGAACCGTCGCCGACGTCGGGCTGGGATTCGCCGTGGCCGGGCAGATCGACCATCCAGACGTCGAAGGCCGCCGACAGCGCCGGCTGGTTGGCGGCGAAAGTGCGATGATCGGCGCCATAGCCGTGGATCATCAGCATGGGCGCGCCGGGACCGCCGGGGTGACGTACGGCGATGGGCGCAACTAATCTCTTCTGCGACATGTCGTGTTCCGGCTGGCTCAGGGCAGCGGGCGGCTGGCCCGCCCGGTCAATCGGAATCTGCTGTAGTCGATCGTTCGCCGTGAGAAAAGACCGGATCTGCCGTGCCGGTCGCCGAATCGGTTGAGGATCGCCACCGTCGCTTTTTCGCCATGGCCGGCGCGTATCCCGGACAGGATGGGTATCAGGCGCCCCCGGCGACGGGCGAATTCGGGCTGGTCGAACGTGAAATGACGAGTGTCTTGCGTGGGTTTGGCGACTTTGCTGTATATTCGAGGCAACGGATCGGCCGTCGACGCCCGGCGGCGGACATGGAACCGGCGACCAAGGTGACTGACGACGAATCCGAACGCGGCAAGGGCACGACCGACCGGCGGGCAGAAATCGCCGGGCGGGTGATTGCCCTGCTCAATCGAACCGTGGCCTGGACCAACGCCCGGCCGGCGCGTCGCGTCATCATCTATGGTACCGGCTCGGTTGCCGCCGCCGCCCTGATCCTCGGTCTGCGTTTCGGGCCGGACCTGCCGGCGCTCGTCGACAACCTGGGCAACGCCATCGCCGCGCTGAGAGCCCCGGCCATAGAGCCCGCCACCCCGACCGATACCGCCGCTGCGCCGACCAGGCCGAAGCTGCCGCATGATCCGCTGGCCGTGCTGCCCCAGCAGGTGGTGGCCGACCTGACGCGACCGGTGCCGGAAACGCAGGCGCAGATGGGACGGGTGTTCTCCGCCCCGCCGCAGCAGGTGTGCGACGATCTCGGCCAGCTCGGGCTGACCGGCGCCAAGCTGACGTCCAACGAACTGGCTCCCGCCGAATGGAACTGCGACACCGACGTGGTGGCCGTGGCACCGGCCAGCAAGCCGGACGTTGAACCATCGTCGCTCTACGTGTCGGTGCGTGGCGACCGGCCCGGTCGCATCAGCATCCTGCGCCTCAAGCTCAATCTCACCGATCCGGCCAGCGCCGCCGAGGCGCGGCGCCGCTTCGCCGAGCTGATCGCGGCCCTGCACAGCCGGTTTTTCTGGGACCTGCCGGATGGTGTGCTCAAGGCCATCGACCAGCTGAAATCGGCCCATGTCGAGCACTACGGCCTCTCCTACGACATCCACCGTGAATGGGGCGACGTGCCGCGTCTCAATGTCGTCATCACCGCCACCAACGATACCGGCATCCTCAGCACCGGCGCGTTCCAGGGATCGATCAGCCTGATCAAACCCGAGCGCCACGCCCCGCCCTCGCCCGGTCCGGCCCGGCTGCCGGAGCCGTCGCTCGTCGATCCCGGCATCGGCGAGACGCCGGCGGCCAGCGGGCCGATCGAGTCCATCACCCGCTGACGGCGTGACGGCCGGCCGCATTTGCCCGGCTTGTGGTGACGGTCGATCTGTGTTGACCTCCGGGCGGAAGTGCGATCGAACCGGCCGGCGGCACCTGCCGCGGCAAGAGTGGAGCCTGGCCTTGCAGCGCGTGACCATCACCCTGGATGACGATCTCGTCGACGAAATCGATGCCTTCATGGCCGGACGCGGCTATCAGAACCGCTCCGAGGCGATGCGCGATCTCGTCCGCGCCGGCCTCGGCGAGTTGCAGGCCGCCGCCGTCGGGCGCGACTGCGTCGCCGCCGTCGTCTACACTTTCGACCATGAAAAGCGCGAGCTGGCCCGGCGTCTCGCCTCCGTGCACCACCATCACCACGACCTGTCGCTGGCGACCACGCACGTGCATGTCGACGCGCAGAACTGTCTTGAGGTGGCCCTGCTCAAAGGACCGATCGGCGAGGTGCGGCACTTCGCCGAGCATCTGACGGCCGAACGCGGCGTCCGGCACGGACGGCTGGTGATCGTCCCGCTCGAAAGCGCCAGCGGCGGCGATGAGGCGCCCGACCATCCCCACCCGCACGAGCCGTAAACGACCGCAACCGGCTCACAGCCGCTGCGGCGTCGATCCGCGCTCGATGAGCTGGGCGGACAGCATGACCTTGCGCGGACTGAGGTCGGGGGTCTTGAGGCGGTCGAACAGCAGCGACATGGCAGTGCGGCCGATGTCGAACACCGGCTGTTCGATCACCGTCAGGCCGGGACCGACCAGCGCCGTCCACGGTTCGTTGTCGAAACCGGCCACGGCGACGTCGCCGGGCATGTCGAGGTGCAGCCGGTGCAATCCCTGCACGACGCCGAGCAGTATCATGTTGTTGGAGGCGACAATGGCGTCGGGCATGTTGGCGCGGCCAACGCGACGCGCCACCTCGTTGGCGGCGAGCGCGGCGTCAGGCGCCACCTGCACGGTTTCCGCTTCGAGGCCATAGCGGCTGGTGGCGGCGACGAAGCCGGCGTGACGCTCGACGGCGGTCGAAGAGGTGTTGCCGAACAGGCCGAGAATGCGACGATAGCCGCGGGCGTGGAGATGACCAACGAGCTGGGCGGTGGTCTCGACATTGTCGATGACCACCGAATCATGACGTCCAATCGGCCCCGTGCGATCGACCAGCACCATCGGGAAGTCATATTCCTCACGCGACAGCCGTTCGGAAGCAGCGACGGTGGGGGCGTAGACGAGGCCGGTGACGCGCTCCTCCTCCATCAGGCGCAGGTACATCGCCTCGCGGTCGGGGTTTTCGTCGGTATTGCACAGGATGACCCGGAGGTCGGCCGCATAAGCAATATCCTCGACGGCGCGGCTCAAGGTGGTGAAAAACGGATTGCGAATGTCCGACACCATCAGACCGATGGTCTGGGAATGCTGGCTGCGCAGACGGCGCGCCGACAGGTTGGGACGGTAGCCGGTGAGCTTGATGGCCGCCTGCACGCGCTCGCGCAGCTCCTGACTGACGGGGCCTTTCGACAGCACCCTGGAAACGGTTGCAGCCGAAACGCCGGCTCGCTCGGCCACGTCCTTGATACCAGCCGCCATAGCCAAGTGCCTTTTCCAGAATGCAGATTGTCGGGTTGCTCGGATGAAGCCGATTCCGGAGCGGATACGCATCATCATCTACAGCTGCTGTAAATGATTTCAACCTAATTGATTAGACCGGCATTCCAGTTATAAGTAATCAGACCTATGTACGCACTTTTACGGCAAACCAAATCCTTTAAGTCCACCTCGAAGGAGTTGGATTCAGCTTTTCTTCTATTGGTGTTAAAAAGAAATGTCCGCTTGGATCCCCCGTCCTATGCTAATGCCAACGCAGCCCGAAAGTGCTTGACGAGGACGCTGTAAACGTTCTCAATGCCAAGCAGAGACGCACGGTGGCTCGTTTTCTGCGCAACCTGCACTGAACGAATCCAGCCCATCCCGACTCGGGACAAATCGAGGCACGAGGCCACGGATCTTTCCGGCGCCCCGCGCTCTGGCATGGCGGAATCCGGAGGGGGTTCCTCCTAACGACAGGAGAAAGAGATGCCCATCACTACGACGGCGGATTTGGACGCACTCGTTTCCCGCGTGAAGCGCGCCCAGCAGATTTATGCGACCTACACGCAGGAACAGGTTGACCTGATCTTCCGTTCGGCCGCCTTCGCCGCGGCTGCCGCGCGCATCCCGCTGGCCATGCAGGCCGCCGAAGAGACGGGCATGGGCGTCATCGAAGACAAGGTGATCAAGAACCACTTCGCCTCCGAGTACATCTACAACAAGTACAAGAACGAAAAGACCTGCGGCGTTCTGGAAGTCGACGACGTCGGCGGCACCATGACCATCGCCGAGCCGGTCGGCCTCGTCTGCGGCATCGTGCCGACCACCAACCCGACCTCGACGGCCATCTTCAAGGCGCTCATCTGCCTGAAGACCCGCAACGGCATCGTCTTCTCTCCGCATCCGCGCGCCAAGATCTCGACCTGCGCCGCCGCCAAGCTGGTGCTTGACGCCGCCGTCGCCGCCGGTGCTCCCAAGGACATCATCGGCTGGATCGACACGCCGTCGGTCGAGCTCAGCAACGCCCTGATGAAGCATCCGCAGGTCAACCTGATCCTGGCCACCGGCGGTCCGGCCATGGTCAAGGCCGCCTACTCCTCGGGCAAGCCGGCCATCGGCGTCGGCGCCGGTAACGCTCCGGTCGTCATCGACGAGTACGGCGACATCAAGCGCGCCGTCGCCTCGATCCTGATGTCGAAGACCTTCGACAACGGCATGATCTGCGCCTCCGAGCAGGCGGTAATCGCCGTCGACGGCGTCTATGACGCCGTGCGCGAGCGCTTCCACAGCCATGGCGGCTACGTGCTGTCGGGCAACGAACTCGGCGCCGTGCGCGACGTGGTGTTCCCCGGCGGCCACCTCAGCCCCGACGTCGTCGGCCAGTCGGCCGTCAAGATCGCCGCCAAGGCCGGCGTGACCGTTCCCCCCGACACCAAGATCCTGATCGGCGAAGTCGACAGCGTCGAGGAGAGCGAGCCGTTCGCCCACGAAAAGCTGTCGCCGACGCTGGCCCTCTACCGTCGTCCGGACTTCGACTCGGCCTGCGACGCCGCCGCCGCGCTGGTTGCCCTTGGCGGTATCGGTCACACTTCGGTGCTCTACACCGACCAGGACCTGCACAAGGACCGGGTTGCCAAGTTCGGCGAGCGCATGAAGACGGCCCGTATCCTCATCAACACGCCGTCGGCCCTCGGTGGCATCGGCGATCTCTACAACTTCAACCTGGCGCCGTCGCTGACGCTGGGCTGCGGCTCCTGGGGCGGCAACTCGATCTCCGACAACGTCGGTCCGAAGCACCTCATCAACCGCAAGACCGTTGCGAAGCGAGCCGAAAACATGCTGTGGCACAAGCTCCCCAAGTCGATCTACTTCCGCCGCGGCGCCGTTGCCGAGGCCTTCAAGGATCTGGCCGGCAAGAAGCGCGCCCTGGTGGTCACCGACCGCTTCCTGTTCCTCAACGGCTATGCCGACAACGTTATCCAGCTACTCAAGGACACCGGTCTGGACGTCGAGACGTACTATGACGTCGAGGCCGATCCGACGCTCACCGCCGTCCGTCACGGCACCGAGCGCGCCGTTTCCTTCAAGCCGGACGTGATCGTCGCCTTCGGTGGCGGCTCGGCCATGGACGCCGCCAAGATCATCTGGGTGATGTACGAGCATCCGGAAGTCCACTTCGAGGACCTGGCCCTGCGCTTCATGGACATCCGCAAGCGCATCTACAAGTTCCCGAAGATGGGCATCAAGGCCGATATGGTCGCCATCCCGACCACCTCGGGCACCGGCTCGGAAGTCACGCCGTTCGCCGTCGTCACCGATGACGCGACTGGCATGAAGTACCCGCTGGCCGACTACGAACTGACGCCGACGATGGCCATCATCGACGCCAACTTCGTCATGAGCATGCCGAAGTCGCTGACCGCCTTCGGTGGCATCGACGCCGTGACGCACGCCCTCGAAGCTTACGTCTCGGTGCTGGCCAACGAGTATTCGGACGGTCAGGCCCTGCAGGCCCTCAAGCTGCTCAAGGACTACCTGCCGGCTTCCTACCTGGAAGGCGCCGGCAATCCGGAAGCGCGCGAAAAGGTGCACAACGGCGCCACCATCGCCGGCATCGCCTTCGCCAACGCCTTCCTCGGCGTCTGCCACTCCATGGCCCACAAGCTCGGCGCGGCCTTCCACATTCCGCACGGCCTCGCCAACGCGCTGCTGATCGCCAACGTGATCCGCTACAACGCCAACAACAACCCGACCAAGCAGACGGCCTTCTCGCAGTATGACCGTCCCAAGGCCAGGGCCCGTTACGGCGAGATCGCCATCCACCTCGGCCTGCCGGGCGAGCGGACGCAGCAGCGCGTCGACAACCTGATCGCCTGGGTCGAAGACCTCAAGGCCACGCTCGGCATCCCCTCGTCCATCCAGGGCGCCGGCGTGTCGGAGGCCGAGTTCCTGGCCAAGGTCGACAAGGTCGCCGTCGAAGCCTTCGACGATCAGTGCACCGGCGCCAACCCGCGCTTCCCGCTGATCTCCGAGCTCAAGCAGATCCTGCTCGACAGCTTCTACGGCCGTCCGTACGTCGAAGCCATCGACCGGGTGCCCGCCGAGGCTGAGGTCGAAGCGACCAAGTAAGAATCGAGCCGTGACGGTGCCTTGTCAAAGGTGCCGTCACGATCGGTGGCGGCGCGCCCCCCGCGCCGCCTTCACTTGAATATCCTTTATCGATTGAATAAACCCGCCTGCGTCAACATTGCCGTTCAGCGGCTCCCCGCGATGCCGATACGGGCCGGGCGCATCGCCGATGCGTCGGGCAGCCTGACACAGGCGCCACCTTGAAGCGACGGTTCGCCACGCAAGGCGCCGGTCGCTTGTTCTGAGAGAGGAGAAGACATCATGGCAGTTAAGGTCGCCATCAACGGATTCGGTCGCATCGGC